>RECJ01000096.1 GCA_007694115.1 Leptolyngbya sp. DLM2.Bin27
AATGATGCGCTGGCGCTGATTAAGGCCACGCCAAAAGGCGAGAACTGGCCGAGCAGTGCTGAGTTGCAGAAGATCTGCATCACCCAGGCCAAGAAGACGGACGAACGGGAATGGTTGGCAGGCGTCAGCAATATCCCGTTGCAGCAGTCTATTCAGGATTTGGGCGTTGCCTTTAGGAACTTCTTCGACTACCGGAAAGGGAAGCGGAAAGGGCCACGGGTGGGGTTTCCTCGATTTAAGAAGAAACTCAACCAGCAGTCTGCCCGGTTCCGTCAGGGTGGGTTCTCCATTAAGGCCGGGAAAGTCTACCTCGCCAAGATTGGGAACATCAAAACCAAGTGGTCGAGGCCGCTGCCCTCTGAACCCAGCTCTGTCACGGTCATTAAAGACTGTGCAGGACGGTACTTTGTGAGCTTTGTAGTCGAGATTCTACCCATCACCGTCGAACCCAAAAACCAAGGGGTCGGCGTTGATCTGGGGCTAGAAACACTTGCCTCATTGAGCACTGGTGAAAAGGTGAAAGCCCCAAACACCAATGCTCTAGACCGGAAGATCCGCAAGGGCAAGCGCAAACTGGCCAGGGCCGTAAAAGGGTCTAGGCGGCGTGAGTTGCTGCGAATTGCGGTGGCACGGGCTGAGGCTAAGCAACGTGATATCCGAAAGGACGTTAACCAGAAGCTGGCGACTCGCCTGGTGCGAGAAAACAGCGTGGTGGTGCTGGAGGATTTGAATGTCTCAGGCATGGTGAAGCATCGCCGTCTATCCAGGGCGATTAGTCGGGCTGGGTGGCGGCAGATTAGAACGATGTGCGAAGCCAAGGCCAACATGATTAACGCCCGAGAGGTAAGACCCATCAGTCGATGGGAACCGACCTCTCAGATTTGTTCTGATTGCGGCTACCGCTGGGGCAAGTTAGACCTTTCGGTGCGCTCAATCCTATGTCTTAATTGCGGGACTGAGCACGACCGCGACGAAAATGCGGGCAAGAACATTTTGGCGGCAGGGCTTGCCGTCCCGAATGGGCAGGCGCTAAGCAATGTAAGACCCCATTCCGGGGCGGCTGCTTGTCTGTCTACTCAGCAGGAGTCCGCCTAGTGCGGGCAGACTGGGAATCCCCGTGCCTTTAGGTCGGGGAGGATGTCAACGCAGCTGATCACGATTTAAACACCGCCAGCAGCCCTGCGACGCTGGAAAAAAAAGCTTGGCCCACTCTCCGGATGGGTAGGCAGACCGGCGTATTAAAGAGAGGTAGATGCACCCTGATTGTTAAGCCCTGAGGTACCTGGAGGGACCTCAGGGCTTTTTTTTGCCTTGGCCCAGGGCAATGGCGGCAGGCGATCGCTTCTGTGATACCTTATCGGCAATTAACGCGAAGGTAAGGCAGGCTATGGCAACCGTAACGGTAGGGTTAGTGTTTGGCGGCTGTTCGGGGGAGCACGAGGTCTCGATTCGCTCAGCGCAGGCGATCGCCCGCGCCCTGGCCAGCGGCCCCAACGCCGACAAGTACACCGTGCTGCCGGTCTACATTGGCAAAGACGGGGTTTGGCTGGCTGGCCCCGAGGCCGAGGCGGTGCTGGCCGCTGGTCTGCCCCCCCAGGCAGACTTTGGGGCAGACTCTAGCCCTTCAGCGGCGACCCCCCGCCTGCGCCTGCCTCTGTTTGATCAGGTAGATACCATCGACATTTGGTTTCCGGTGCTCCACGGCCCCAACGGCGAAGACGGCACCGTGCAGGGTATTTTTACCCTGATGCAGCAGCCCTACGTCGGCTCTGGGGTGCTGGGTTCAGCGGTGGGTATGGATAAAATTGCCATGAAAACAGCCTTTGCCCAGGCGGGCCTGCCCCAGGTGAAGTATCTGGCGGTGAGCCGGGCTGAGGTGTGGTCTAACCCCTGCGTGATTCCAAAACTGTGCGATCGCATCGAAGCCGAGCTGGGCTACCCCTGCTTTGTCAAACCCGCCAACCTGGGATCGTCGGTGGGCATTGCCAAGGCCACTGGCCGCAAAGAACTCGAAGCCGCCCTCGACAGCGCCGCCAGCTACGACCGCCGCATCATTGTCGAAACCGGGGTGGTGGCCCGCGAAATCGAGTGCGCCGTGCTGGGCAACGACCATCCCAGGGCCTCGCTGCTGGGGGAAATTGCCTTCCAGAGCGACTTTTACGACTACGAGACCAAATACACCAGCGGTCAGTCCCAGCACCATATCCCCGCCCCCCTGCCCGAGGCCGTCACCCGTCGCATTCAGGAAATGGCGGTGACGGCTTTTCAAACGGTGGATGCCGCTGGCCTCTCGCGGGTCGACTTTTTCTACTTAGAATCTACGGGCGAAATCCTGATCAACGAGATCAACACCTTCCCCGGCTTCACCGCCACCAGCATGTACCCGATGATGTGGGAAGCCAGCGGCGTGCCCTTTGCGGAACTGGTGGATACACTGATTCAGCTAGGCTTTGAGCGCGCGGGGGAAGGTGAGTAGGTGAGTAGGTGGGTAGGTGAGTTCTGCCTTCTGCCTTCATCCTTCTGCCTTCATCCTTCTGCCTTCATCCTTCTGCCTCAACATACTAGCCTCGGTTCTTAATCGTCATCACCTGCACAATCTGCTGGGCCAGCGGGCTGGGAATTTCGAGAATGCGGTAGAGATCTTCGAGAAACGCCTGCTCCTGGGGCGTGACCGTGCGGTCAGACAGCACCAGGTCGGTGGCGATCGCAAAGGCCGTCTCTCGCAGGTCTTGGGAAAGAGCGACCTTGGCCTGGTGCACCAGCGCCCCTGGCCCCGCTTGCTTGAGGTGATTGAGGGTGACATTAAACAACCGATTGAGGGCATCGCTTGAGTAGTCGCTAAACAGCGCCATCCGCGATAGCAGCATGGTCATATCTTGACCCTCTTGATCGGCCAGATAGCCGTCAGCAGCAATCGCCACCATGGCAATGCTGGCCAGGGCTTCTGGCGGCCCCATGGGTGAAGTGGTCATGGTGGTTTCCCTCTAGGATTGGCACAGTGCCCTCGGTGCTTTGATTTATTTTTGCCCCAAAATGGCGCTGGCGCAATCGAGTGGCAAGGAGTTGCTTGCCACTCGATTGCGCCACTTGGCATCCGCCAAATTACGTAATTTTGTGCTAAGTGTGATCAATCTCACTAGCCAGCGTGACAAATTGGCTAGGTTTTCAGGAACCTTCCAGCAATACTGAGATTGACTCAACTTTAGCCGAGTCATCTACAGGGAACACACAACCAGCCGACAAGCCCTTCGGGGCCTGTCGGTTTTTTTAGGTGGCCCGCTGGTAAAACCGGCGCATATCCTCAAACCAGAGCCGCCGCGACTCGTCCCAGGTGTAAAACATGTGGCCCCCCTGAAAGTGACGCAGGGTGAGGTTATGCCGCAGCTCTGGGTTGAGGTTCATCAAATCCTTGAGATGCTCAGAGGAAAAGTAGGGCGTTACCAGGTCGTAGATGCCGTGGGTGATGTAGACCTGAAGGTAGGGATTGAGGGCCATGCCCACCCGTAGGTCATCCACCGATCCGGCAAAGCCCTGGCGGTACTCCCCCTCGGGCAAAAACTCCCAGGCTTTAAACACCTCAAAGCTCAGCAGGTTATAGGTGAGGGTGGTATTGACCCCCAGGGTAGAGCGCAGGTGGCTGTTGATTGCTCCGGTAAACATCCGATCAATGCCCTCTAGGGTGGGGTCGGTGCCTTCGCTCAGCAGGCGATCGGGAAACGGGTCAATCGCCGTCACTGAGCCGTCGTAGAGGCCGAGAATTTTTTGCTGGTGGCGCAGCAGCTCGCGGGCAAACACCGTAATGTCGATGCGGCCCCGGTGGCGCTGCACCAGCTCAGCGGGCAGGCCAATTAGCTCCGCCAGTTCGCCAAACACCCGCTGCTGGTCGGCGGCGGCGGCGGTGCTGCCCAAGGCCAGCAGCGGAATCAGGGTTTTGCGGGCAAAGTCGGCGGCCTTGGCTCCGTGGGCGGCGGGGTTGTCGTCGGTGGCGACTTGCCCGTGGTACACCGCCGTTGCCGCCATCGACGGAATTACCGTCGCCCAGCCGCTGAGGCTGTAGTCATTGCCCCCCAGCAGCATAAATTCCATCACAGGGGAGATCAGAATGGCCCCGCACAGGCCGACGCCGTAGTCTTGCTGAAGCTTGCGGGCCAGCTTGGCCACTCGAAAGCCGCCGTAGCTCTCCCCAGCGATGAAGACCGGCGACAACCAGCGGTGGTGGGCCGACAGGTAGCCCTGGATAAATTCGCCCAGGGCATTGAGGTCACGCTCTACCGCCCAGAATTTCTTCGATTTTTCGTCGGGCTTGCCGTCGGGCTTGTCGTTGCCCTTGGCAGAACCAGGGGATTTGTTGTCATCCGACGCATCGGATTTTTCATTGGCCTGGGCGCGGCTAAAGCCCGTGCCCAGGGGATCGATAAACACCAGGTCGCTAAAGCTCAGCCAGCTCTCGGCGTTGTCAGTCACCTGCACCGGGGGGCGGGGCAGGCTGCCGTCGGGGTTAAACACCACCCGGCGCGGCCCCAGCGCCCCCACATGCAGGTAGGCCGAAGCCGCCCCAGGGCCACCGTTAAACACAAAGGTGATCGGGCGCTGGGCTGGGTCTGGGTCGCCGTTGGGATCACCCCCGGTGTAGGCGACGTAAAACAACTCGGCCACGGGCTGGTCATTTTCGTAGAGGGTTTGCCACTGGGCCGAGGCGGTGTAGGGCTGACTGCCGTGGGGGGTGTTGAGTAGGTGCTCAGTGGTGTTGCCCTGGCGCTTGGGGGTGTCTGACATGGAGATGCGGAGAATGGTTGAGGCCTTTCCTTTTATAGCGCGGGCGGGAGTGGGGGGAGGGCGATCGCGCTGGCAAGATTTAGATTAGGTTAAGCCAAGTTGCTGTGTTGAATCTGTTTTGAAAACCTATGCGATCGCTCTTGCTTGACATTGTCAGTGCCTTTAACAACGTCTACAGCGGCTGGATCTGGTGGAACCTGTTTTTAGCCTTTGTGCCGCTGCTGCTGAGCTTTGGGCTGTTTCGGCCGGGGGTAATTTCCCGCCGCTGGTTATTGCTGGCCTGGGGGCTGGTGGCTCTGATCGGCGTCGTCGGCATCTGGCCGAGAATGCCGAGGGTGATGCGGGGATGGCTCAACATTGTGGGCGACGGCGGCGCAGGGACCCAGCTGCGCCTGCTGTGGCTAATTGCGATTGTGGCGGTGGTCGCCATCCTCAGCCTGCTGAGCCTGAGCAAGCAGCGGCAGAACCAGGGCTGGCTTTGGTGGTTAGGGGTGGCCGTTTTTCTGGCCTTTTTGCCCAATGCGCCCTACCTTCTCACCGATATTATTCACCTGATTCGGGGCACCAGTGCGGGGCAGATTCCGATCTGGGTGGTGGCGCTGGTGTTTATCCCGATTCACGCCACGGCCATTCTGTTGGGTTTGCAGGCCTACGTGGTCTCAATTCTCAACCTGGCGATTTACCTCAACCACCAGGGAGCAAAAGTGCTGATTTTGCCCATGGAATTGACCATCCATGCCCTGTGCGCCGTGGGCATTTACCTGGGCCGTTTTCTGCGCTTTAACAGCTGGGATCTAGTGGTTGACCCCACCGGGGTGATGGCCGATACCCTCAATGTGCTGACCTCCCGTCGACCAGTGGCGGTGATAGTGGTGACTTTTATGATCTTGGCCAGTCTCTACTGGCTGCTGAAACAGATCAATTTGGGCCTCAAGCTGCGCCTGCGTTACGCCCGCCAGGGATTGGACGTATTGGATTAGGAAGGGCGAACACATAGGTCTGCCCCTACCGGGGGGTATCGCGTAGGGGCAGACCTATGTGTCTGCCCTAAATCTGGCATCGGGGATGCCACCAGTCGGGAATTTTTCTATGACGGGGATGTGGGCGAACCCATGGGTTTGCCCCTACCGTATGTGTCTGCCCCAAACCTGGTAGCGGATTGATCGTGTTAACGAAATCATTAGCGCTCACCCACCGAAGCTGAGTCTTTCCGGAAAGGGCAATGCCAACGCTGTAGGAGAAATCGGGCACCTTAGCCCTAGCGTTATTCTCGGCAGCTATGTCATTTAAAACCAGCGTGCAGCACTTTCAAACCCTGGTGACATCGTTTCACCCGGTGGTGGTGATCGATACCGTCGAAGAAGAGCGGGTGCAGGGGCTGATCGGTGCGGCCTGCAAAGATATGCAGATGGCGGTATTTGATTGGACCATTGCCCAGGGGCTGATGCGATCGCCTGAGAGCCCCGACAACCGCTGGCAAAACGACTATGCGCCCCCCGGCAGCAAGCGGGGCCAGGCGCTGCCCAAAACCACCGAGCCGCTCGATATGCTGCGCCACATTCAAAACCTCAACTTTAAGGCGATCTACTGGCTCAAAGACTTTGCCCCCCACCTCAAAGACGCGGTGGTGGCGCGGCAGTTTCGCGAGGTGACTGAGCAGTTTTCCCACAACCGATCCACCCTGGTGATCAGCGGCAGCGGCAACGACCTGCCCGCCGAAATTGCCCACGACGCCGTGCATTTTGACATCAAGCTACCCGAGCCCGAAGAACTCTACAACGCGGTGTCGGGGGTGGTGCGAGACCTCAAGGGGCGAGTCAAGGTCGATCTCACCCCCGAAGATATTCGGGCTCTGGTCAGCGCCCTCCAGGGCATGACCCTGAGCCAGACCCGCAAGGTGGTCTCCTACGCGGCACTGCAAGACGGCAGGCTCGACGCCGACGACGTCAAACGAGTGCTAGAGCGCAAGGCCCGCGTCATCCACGAAGAGGGGCTGCTCGACTACTTTCCGCCCGAGACCAACCTGGCGGAACTGGGCGGCTTTGAGGGGCTAAAGCGCTGGCTGGGCTACGCCAAGGTGGGCTTTACGCCCCAGGCCCGCCATTACAACCTGCCCGCCCCCAAGGGCATTTTGATCGTGGGCATTCAGGGCTGCGGCAAGTCGCTGGCGGCCAAAACCATCGCCCGCCAGTGGAATCTGCCCCTGCTCAAGCTCGATGCCGGTCGCCTCTACGACAAGTATGTGGGCGAGTCTGACAAAAACTTTCGCCGCGCCGTCACCATGGCCGAGACCATGGCCCCCTGCATTCTCTGGATGGATGAAATTGAAAAGAGCATGGGCCAGAGCAGCAGCGACGCCGACGGCGGGCTGAGCCGCCGTCTGTTTGGCTACTTTCTCACCTGGCTGCAAGAAAAGTCCCAGGAGATTTTTGTGGTGGCCACCGCCAATGACCTGTCGGCGATTCCGCCGGAGCTGCTGCGTAAGGGCCGCTTTGACGAAATTTTCTTTGTCGATCTGCCCGAGGCCGACGAGCGCCACAGCATTCTCACCATTCACCTCAGCCGCCGCCGCCAAGGGCTGGATGCCTTTGATCTCGATGAACTGGTGGTGGCCACCGAGGGCTTTAGCGGGGCCGAGATTGAGCAGGCGGTGATCACCGCCCACTACCGCGCCCTCTACGAAAACCGCCCCGCCGATACCGACCTGCTGCTGACCGAAATCAAGCGCACGGTGCCCCTGTCGGTCACCCGGCGAGAAGACATTCAGCGGCTGCGGGCGATGGCGCGGGAGCGGTTTGTGGCGGCACGCTAGGCTAAACCGCTGGGGTCGGGTTGGGGCTAGATCTCGTCTTCTGCGGCCATTGAGTTGGCGTAGAGCAGGCGTTTGAGGCTGCTGATATACAGATCGTCGGGTACCCCCTCGGGGTCAATGCAGGTTTCCATAAATAGGCCGGTGCCCACGGCGGTCATGGCCCAGGCCAGGTGCAGGGGCGGCATGGGCAGCGGTAGGCCCGCCTCAGCGTAGTGCTTTTGCAGCATTGTGGCCAACAGCTGCCGGGCGGCTCGGTAGCGCTGGGCCAGTTTTTCGCGGGCCGACTCGTTGCGCATGGCGTAGAGAAAAAACTCGACCGTCAGCAGATTGAGGGTGCGCTGCTGGCTCAGCTCGCTCTCAAACTCTCGTCGCCAGGCCGCCAGGTCAATGCGATCGCCCAGGTGCTCGACCTCTGCCGCCAGCTGCTGGTCGATCAGCGCGAGAAACAGGTCTTCTTTGCTGTCGAAGTTGGAGTAGACCGCCCCCTTAGAATAGCCCGCCGCCTCGGCGATCGCCTCCACCGACGCGCCGTTAAACCCCTGGTCGGCAAACACCTGGGCGGCGGCAACCAGCAGGCGATCGCGGGTTTGACGGCGGCTTTCTTCGCGAGACAGACGGGGCTTGGGCATCGGTGGCAGGGCTAACTTGACGGATTGTAAACCAGGGCGTTGACATACCGATCGGTATTTGTATACTTAGAGATACTGACCAGTATTTGAATTCTAACTGGTCTTATGACCCTGGCGCTGTGCCAGTTCTCGTCAGCAGCAGGGACAGGTGCCCTCAGCGCCATGGCCATCGCTACAGTCCTAGGGTCTACTGTCACCGGAGAACCCCATGGCCTCCTCTGCCTCGGTTGCAACCACTGCCCCGGCGATCTTTCACGCCCACCTGATCACCAAGACCTACCGCATGGGTGAGGTGGAGGTGCAAGCCCTGCGGGCGGTGGATCTCGACCTCTATGAGGGGGAGTTTGTGGTGCTGCTGGGGCCGTCGGGCAGCGGCAAGTCAACCCTGCTCAACATTTTGGGCGGGCTGGATGTGCCCACCAGCGGCGAGGTGCTGTTTCGCCAGCAAAATCTAAGCCAGGGAGGCGATCGCCTGCTCACCCGGTTTCGCCGCGAATCGATTGGCTTTATTTTTCAGTTTTACAACCTGATCCCCAGCCTGACGGCACGGGAAAACGTGGCCCTAGTCACCGACATTGCCCGCCACCCCATGAGACCGGAGGAGGCCCTGGCCATGGTGGGCTTAAGCGATCGCCTCGACCACTTTCCCTCCCAGCTGTCGGGGGGGCAGCAGCAGCGGGTGGCGATCGCCCGGGCGATCGCCAAGCGGCCCGAGGTTTTGTTCTGCGATGAGCCCACCGGGGCACTCGACTTTAGCACCGGCAAGCTGGTGCTGGAGGTGCTGGCCCGAGTTAACCAAGAGCTGGGCACCACGGTGGTGATCATCACCCACAATGCTGGCATTGGGGCGATGGGCGACCGGGTGATCACCATGCGCGATGGCCAGATTCACAGCATTGAGCAGAACGGGCGACGGGCGAGGCCAGAGGAGTTGGAGTGGTAGAGAGGCGAACGTTAGGGTTCTGGGGAAGTCTGCCAAGCTAGGGGGCGTCATGCACTCGCTGAATCGCAAACTATTTCGGGATCTGCTGACCCTGCGGGGGCAGGTGATTGCCATTGTGCTGATTGTGGCCTGCGGCATTGCCAGCCTGGTGACGATGATGAGTACCTACAACTCCCTGGTGCTCTCTAGGGATAGCTACTACAGCGAGTATCGGTTTGCCGATGTGTTTGTGCAGCTCAACCGCGCTCCCAATGGGCTAGTTGACCAGGTGCGAGAAATTGCGGGGGTGGGGCAGGTGCGATCGCGGGTGGTAGAAACCGTCACCCTCGATGTGCCGGGGCTAGCCGACCCGGCCACCGGGCGGCTGGTGTCGGTGCCCGAGACCCCACAGCCCATGTTAAACGATCTGTTTCTGCAGTCGGGGCGCTACCTGCAGCCCGGTCGGCTAGATGAGGTGATTGCCAGCGATGCCTTTGTCACCGCCAACCAGCTGGCCCTGGGCGACAGCATCAGCGCCGTGATCAACGGTCGCTGGCAGTCGCTACGCATCGTCGGCACCGCCCTGTCGCCGGAGTACGTCTACGAGATCAGCGGCACCGATCTGCTGCCCGACAATCGCCGGTTTGGGGTGCTGTGGATGGGGCACAACGCCCTGGCCACCGCCTTTGACCTCGACGGGGCGTTCAACGATCTGGCCCTCACCCTCACCCCCGGTGCGCGGCAGGTGGAGGTGATCGCCCGCCTCGATCAGCTGCTCGAGCGCTACGGCGGGCTGGGGGCCTACGGGCGCGACCACCAGATTTCCAATCGGTTTCTCTCCGATGACCTGGTTCAATTGCAGGCGACGGCCCTGATCTTGCCGGTGATTTTTCTGGGCATTGCCGCCTTTTTGCTCAACATGGTGCTGGCCCGCCTGGTCAGCACCCAGCGCGACCAGGTGGCGGTGCTCAAGGCCTTTGGCTACTCCAACCTGGAGGTGGGGCTGCACTTTTTCCAGCTGGTGATGGTGGTGGTGGGGCTGGGAGCCATCGTCGGCATTGGCCTGGGCCAGTGGCTGGGGTCGAGCTTTACCCAGTTTTATACCCAGTTTTACCAGTTTCCTGCGGTGCAGTACGAGGCGGGTCTGGGGCTGCTGCTAGGGGCGGTGGGGGTGAGTGCCGCCGCCGCCCTGGTGGGGGCGTTGAAGTCGGTGGCGGCGGTGGTGGCCCTGCCCCCGGCCGAGGCGATGCGGCCCGAACCCCCGGTCAACTTTGGTCCCACCCTGGCCGAGCGGCTGGGGCTACAGCGATTTTTTTCTCCCGCCGGGCGAATCATTTTGCGGAATTTGGAGCGGCGGCCCTGGCAGGCGGGGCTGGCCATCTTTGGCATTGCCCTGGCGGTGGCGATTTTGGTGGTGGGTCGCTACCTCAGCAACGGCATCGACGAGATTATGACGGTGCAGTTTGAAACGGTGCAGCGCGAAGACATCACCCTGACCTTTAACCAGCCCCTGCCCGGTCGGGTGCGCTACGACCTGGGGCAGCTGCCGGGGGTGCAGCGGGTCGAGCCATTTCGGATGGTGCCGGTGCGGCTGCGGTTTGGCCACCGCAGCCACCTGGGCAGCCTCACCGGGCTGCAAGACCCCAGCACCCTGCGCCAGCTGATCGACGCTGACTACCAGTCGGTGCCCCTGCCGGCAGACGGGCTGCTGCTGAACTCAAAGCTAGCGGAGATGCTGCACCTGGCGGTGGGCGATCGGCTCACGGTCGAAGTGCTCGAAGGCGCTCGCCCCACCCGGCAGGTGCCGGTGGTGGCCCTAGTCGATGAGCTGGTGGGCATTGCCAGCTACATGCATGTCGATGCCCTCAACCGGCTGATGCAGGAGGGGTCGACCTTCTCGGGGGCCTACTTGCAGGTGGATCGGGCCCAGATTCAGCCCCTCTACCAGCAGCTGAAGCAGACCCCGGCGGTGGCGGGGGTGGCCCAGCGCGAGACCGCCCTGGCCCAGTTTGAAGACACCATTGCCGCCACATCGGGGGCGATGAACCTGGTGGTGATGTTGTTTGCCTGCATTATCGCCGTCGGCGTGATCTACAATGCCGCCCGCATTGCCCTCTCCGAGCGCAGCCGCGAGCTGGCCACCCTGCGGATCATTGGCTTTAGCCAGCGCGAGGTGGCGGTGATCTTGCTGGGGGAACAGGCGGTGCTGACCCTGGCGGCGGTGCCCGTGGGCTGGGGGCTAGGCTTTACCCTCTCCTGGCTGCTAAACCAGTCACCGGCCCAGAATACGGAGCTGTTTCGCGTGCCCTTTGTGGTCAGCCCTGGTAGCTATCTGTTTGCCTTTGGGGTGACAGCGGTTGCCGCCCTGGCCTCGGGGCTGCTGATCGCTCGCCAGCTGCGGCAGCTGAATTTGATTGAGGTGCTGAAGACGCGGGAGTGAGGATGATGGGTGGATAGGTGGGTAGGGGCAGACCTACGTGTCTGCCCAATCGAAGATAGGTGTGATCGGTTGGGTGGATGGGTGGATAGGTTGGTTGTATTGGGTGGAGATGGGGATGATGAGTGCAAATTCGGTGTCTAGCGGTGGGGCGGTGATGGGGTCTGAGGGGCAGCGGCGGCGCTGGCGGGTGCCGCGCCGCTGGCTCTACGGCCTGGGTGGGGTGGGGTTGCTGGGTCTGGTGGTCTACAGCCTGCGGCCCCAGCCGGTGGCGGTGGATCTAGGCGCAGTCACCCAGGGGCCGCTCCAGGTGACGATCGCAGCGGAGGGCCGCACACGGGTGCGCGATCGCTTTGTGGTTGCTGCCCCGGTGGCGGGGGAGCTGCGGCGGATTGCGCTCACCCAGGGCGATGGGGTGGAGGCGGGGGAGATTGTCGCCCAAATCGACCCCCTGCCGATTGATAGCCAGGTGGCGGCCACCCAGGCCCAGATTCGCGCCCTGCGGGCAGAGATGGTCGGGGTCGACACCCAGCGGCCCAAGCCCGCCGCCCTCAATGCCGCCCAGGCCCAGATTCAGGCGGCACGGGCCGCCCAGCAGCAGGCCCAGGCCCAGGTGACCCAGGCCGAGTCGGCGGTGGCCCAGGCAGAGCGCGATCGCGATCGCCTCACCGCCCTCCAGACCGCCGGGGCGATCTCTCAGCAGGATCTCGAAGCGGCGCAGCTCACCGTCACCGAGCGGCGGCAGGCCCTAGAGACCGCCCGTCAGCAGGTCAGCGTCGCCCAGGCCGAGATCCAGGCGGCCCAGGCCAACCTGACGGTGCTGAGCGCAGAGCAGCAAGACCCCGACTATCTGCTCGACGTCTACCAGGCCCAGATCGCTGGCCTAGAGGCTGACCTGGCCAGCCTCAGCGCCGATGCGGGCCGCACCACCATCGCGGCCCCGGCGGCGGGCCAGGTGCTGCAAATCTTAGAAGCCAGCGCCCGCCATGTGGCCGCTGGCACCCCCCTGCTGGAGCTGGGCAACGCCAACAGCCTGGAGCTGGTGATCGACATTCTCTCCGCCGACGCGGTGCGGGTGGCCCCCGGCGACCCGATCGCAGTCAGCCGCTGGGGCGGCGACGAAACCCTGACCGCCACCGTGCGCCAGGTCGAGCCCGCCGCCTTTACCCAAACCTCGGCCCTGGGGGTAGACGAGCAGCGGGTCAACGTGATTGCCGACCTCAGCACCCTGCCGCCGGGGCTGGGGGATGGCTACCGGGTCGATGCCGAAATTATTGTCTGGCAGGCCGCCGCCGCAGTGCAGGTGCCGGTCAGCGCCCTGTTTCGCTGTGACACCGCCTGGTGCACCTTTGTGGCCGACAATGGCCGCGCCCAGCAGCGCCAGGTTGAGCTTGGCCCCCGCAGCGACTTTGCCGCCGTCGTCGCCTCGGGGCTAGCGGTGGGCGACCAGGTGATTCTCTACCCCAATGACCAGATCGCATCGGGCATCCGGATTGCCGGGCGCTAGCCGGAGGCAGCGGTATGCGGTTCAAGGTTCACGGTTCAAGGTATACGGTTCAAGGTCTGCCGTGAACCGTATACCTTGAACCGTGAACCCTACCAACCGTCAACTCTGACTTGGCAGACCACTAGCTCTCGCTCCGCCAGTGCTTTGAGCGAGAGGCGAGATCGCCGTTTAGAATGCTGAGATGTGATTAGGAGCAGGCGATTGGTGCAGCTGTCTCAACCCCAAGCCACCCCGTCGCTGCGGCAGCTGCAGCGGGTGCTCGGTAGCCTGCGCGCCCACCCCTGGCTGAGTCTGGGGGCCTTGGGCAGCGCTCTGCTGCTGGTGGTCGCCTACGCCGCCACGCCGCAGCTGTTTCGCTGGGCGATTGACCGGGGCATTACCGAGGGCAATCTCACCGTGGTGCTGCAAAGTGCGGCCGGGCTGGTGATTGCCGCCCTGGCCCGAGGTCTGTTTAACTTTGGCCAGAGTTTTTGCGCCGAGGCCATGTCCCAGAGCGTGGTCTACGATCTGCGCAACCGCATTTTTAGCAAAATTCAAACCCTGAGCTTTAGCTACCACGATCAGGCCCAGACCTCGCAGCTGCTCACCCGGGTCACCAGCGATATTGAGCAAATTCGCACGTTTTTGAGCACCAGCCTAATTCAGGTGATCAGCGGCGTGGTCACCCTGGTGGCGATCGCAGCCATTCTCCTGGTGATGAACTGGCGGCTGGCGCTGATCAGCCTGACCGTGGTGCCCCTGGCGGGGTGGCTGATGGCGCGGTTCTTTAGCCAAAACAATCGGCTGTTTCGTCAGGTGCAAGAGCAGCTTAGCGACCTCAACGGTGTGCTGCAAGAAAATTTGCTCGGGGTGCGGGTGGTCAAAGCCTTTGTGCGGGGGCCGGTAGAAACCGAGCGCTACACCCGGCTCAACGGTGAGCTGGTGGCCACCAACATGAAGACGATTCGGGCGATCCGCAACACCTTCCCCTTTATCTTTCTCGTCAGCAACCTGGTGATCGTGGCGGTGGTGGGCTACGGTGGCGCGGCGGTGATCGACCAGCGGTTTTCGGTGGGGGAGCTGGTGGCGTTTAATGCCTACCTGCTGCTGATTTTGCAGCCGATTTTGCTGATTGGCTTTGCCGCCCCGGCCATTGCCCAGGCGGCCTCGTCGGCTGAGCGGGTCTACGAGGTGCTCGACGCGGCGGTCGAGATTCGCGATCGCCCCCAGGCCATCCCCTTCACCAGCTGCGGCGGTCGCATCACCTTTGAAAATGTGTCGTTTCGCTATCCCGGCGCGACCGCTCCGGCCCTGTGTGAGATCTCCTTTGAGACCAAGCCCAACGAGCTGATTGCCATTTTGGGCATGACCGGCTCGGGCAAGAGCAGCGTCACCAACCTGATTCCCCGCTTTTACGATGTCACCGCCGGGGCGGTGCGCATCGACGGCTGCGACGTGCGCGACTTTACCCTGGAGAGTCTGCGATCGCACATCAGCACCGTCTTCCAAGAGACCACCCTGTTCTCGGGCACGATTTTTTCTAACATCACCTACGCCAAGGCTGAGGCCACCCTCGATCAGGTGGTCGCAGCCGCCAAAGCCGCCCAGATTCACAATTTTGTCATGACCCTGCCCGAGGGCTACGACACCCTGGTGGGCGAGCGGGGGGTGGGGCTATCGGGGGGGCAAAAGCAAAGAATTGCGATCGCCCGCACCCTGCTCACCGACTACAGCATTTTGATCCTCGACGACAGCACCTCCGCCGTCGATGCCCAGACCGCTGCCCAGATCCAGGCCGCCCTCGACGACCTGATGCGCCGCCGCACCTGCACCGCCTTTGTGGTGGCCCAGCGGATCAGCACCGTGCGCACCGCCGACCGCATTTTGCTGATGGATAAGGGCCGCCTGGTGGCCCAGGGCACCCACGAGCACCTGATGGCCACCAGTCCCCTCTACGGCGCAATCTTGGAATCTCAGGTGGGCACCGCTCCGGTGCTTACTTAGCTTATTTGCGGTTAACTCAATACACTTCTGGTTAGAAACAGGTTTTCATTAGGAAATTGCTTATGCGTAAACAAATTGTCGAATACACTACGCCCCTAGATGCATTAATGAGTGCATCCCAAATTTGTAAATTCATCATTTCGACGGCTAGTTCGCCCGTCATTCCCGTGCAGACGGGAATCTACAGCGGACATCTGCCTCCCGAATGGATTCCCACTTGCGTGGGAATGACGTAGGCACCTGCAAAAGTGGGATGCACCCTGCATTAATTGCCTTAGCCAAGCAGCTCAACACCTACGAAATTCAGTACCACATGGATTCTGCTGACTTCTTTATAAAGTACAGTCAGGGCGAAACCTCTGACGATGAAGACTTTGTTGAGTGGGCAGGCAACCACCAGCACTATTTAGCCCTGCATCAAGAACTTGAAAACAGACTACAAAATGTCGCGTAGTGGTTTGCGGGTCTATTTTGATGATATTGAGCAGCAGTTACTCGCACTGCCAAACCTCTATGTCGAACAGTTCAATTGAACTCAGAATTGAGTGATAACCACTGATGACCCTTGCTACAGCCGCCCAGCAACCCCTAGACTCTAAGCCCAAACTCTCGACGGTGGGGCGGTTTTTGCGGTATTTTGCGCCCTACCGCCAGGAGCTGCCCATTGCGCTGCTGCTGGTCGCCATTGGGGCCACCACCCAGGCGATCGGGCCGCTGCTGATTGGCTGGTCGATCGACAATTTAATCCTTCAGGGCAACCTGCCGGGGCTGCTGGGGATGCTGGTGGCCCTAACGGCAATTTATTTTGTCGGCGTCTGGGCGATTCGGGGGCAGATCTGGCGCATGGGGGGCATTGTACAAAAGCTGCTAGGGCAGCTGCGGCAGGATATTTTTAACAAGGTGCAGAGCCTGCCGGTGAGCTTTTTTGATCGCAGTGAGGCGGGCGATCTGATGAGCCGCCTGCTCAACGATGTGAATACGGTGAACCAGGCCTTTGGCCTGACCATTCCCCAGGTGCTGGGCCAGACTTTTAGCCTGGTAGGCATCATCATCGCCATGCTGTCGATCAATTTGCAGCTGGGGCTGCTGAGCAACCTGGTGGTGCCGCTGATGATTTTTACCACGGGGGTGTTTTCCCGCTGGGCCAGGAGCCGCTTTCGCCTGGCGCGGCAGACCATTGGCGATTTGTCGGCCAAGCTCGAAGAAGACATTGGCAGCGTCAAGGAGGCCCAGGCCTTTAACCGCACCCAGCTCAACATTGAAGAGTTTGACAGCCTGAATGCGGCCAACCGCAAAGCCAATGTGCAGGCGGTGGCGGTGACGGCGGCATTTTTGCCCTCCATTGATTTTCTCAATACCCTGGCCACGGCGGGGGTAATGGCCTACGGCGGCTATTTGGCGGTCACCGGGGTGATGACGGTGGGCACGGTGACGGCGTTTTTGCTCTACGTGCAGCAGTTTTTTCGACCGATCCAAATTCTCAGTCAGTTCTATACCCAGGCCCAGTCGGCCCTGGCGGGGCTAGACCGGATATTTTTGCTGCTGGATGAGCCGGCTACGCTGCAAGATGCGCCCAACGCCAGGGAAATGCCGCCGATTCAGGGCGAGGTGCGGTTTGACTCGGTGGGCTTTGGCTATACCCCCAACCAGCGGGTGCTCAGGGAGGTCAATCTCTGCGCCCAGCCGGGGCAGATGGTGGCTTTGGTGGGGCCGACGGGGGCGGGCAAAAGCACGATCATCAACTTGATCATGCGGTTTTACGATGTGTCGGCGGGGGCGGTGCGCATCGACGGGGTAGATGTGCGCAGCGTGACCCAGGCCAGCCTGCGCCGCCAGATCGGCATTGTGCTGCAAGACAATTTGCTGTTTAGCGGCACCGTGGCCGAAAATATTGCCTTTGGCGTTGCCGACGCCAGCCAGGCCGAGATTGAGGTAGCGGCCCAGGCGGCCAATGCCCACGGGTTTATCACCTCGCTGCCCCAGGGCTACAGCACCCGCCTGGGGGAGCGGGGAACGCCCTTGAGCCAGGGGCAGCGACAGCTGGTCAGCATTGCCCGTGCCGTGCTGATTGACCCTAAGATTTTGCTGCTCGATGAGGCCACCAGCAGCATTGATACCCGCACCGAAAAGCTGGTGCAGGATGCGATCGCAACCCTACTGCGCCACCGCACCAGCTTTGTAATTGCCCACCGGCTCAGCACCGTCACCCAGGCCGACCAGGTGCTGGTGATTCAGCAGGGCGAGATTGTTGAGCAGGGCACCCACGCTGATCTGATCGCCCTCGACGGCATCTACGCCAACCTCTATGGCCTACAGCTAGGCGCTGACTAAAGCGCTAGCGGCCTGGTAGTTTTGCCAGGCCTGGAAAAATATATAGAGTGAGAGCAGCCCCAGCATCGATCGAAACAGTACACTGACAAACTGATCGGGCAGCTTAGGCAAAAATCGGGTGCTAAACTGCACCCCCACCAACCCGCCAAAGCCCAACATTAGCCCTGGCACCACCAGGATATTGCCCGCTGCCCCATGGCCGATACAGGCAGAGATCGCGGTAATCACAATCACGCCCAAACTGGTTTGAATGGCCGTTTTGATCGGTTCTCCCAGCAGCAAAATTTGCAGCGGTACCATAATCACGCCGCCGCCAACGCCAAACAGCCCGGCGAGAAACCCTGCCAGCCCGCCCGTAACCAGACGCGCCATCAGCGGCGTCATCAGCTTAGATGAGTTGACCCCGTTGCTCAACAGGCGTTTACGCAACTCTACCAAATAGATATTGACCAGCAGCAAGACCCCAAAGGCAGCCAGCAAAATATAGGGCAAAAACTTCCCCGCCAGAAATGCGCCGACTTGGGCCGTAACCACAGCGGGCAACCCCAGCAAGATCACCCGCCGCCAGCTCAAAAACCCCATGCGCCAGTTTTGAATGCTGCCCGCCGTCGAAGTGACCAAAATTGCCAGACTGCTGGTGGCCACCGCCTGTACCGGCACGTAGCCAAAGGCCACTAGCATGGGCACCAACACAACGCCGCCGCCAATGCCCAGAAACCCCGCTAAAACGCCTGAAAAAATGCCCCCCAGCACTAGCAATACAATGTCATAAACTTCCATGCCCAACCCCCAAATCACAAATACTCAATCCTCAACCCTAAAGTACCAACCCTGAATGACCAACAAATGTTGGCTCCAAACGGTGAAGAAGAATTCTGGCCCGCCCCTTCGCCCAGAAGGTTGAAGTCGATCAGTCAAAAAACCGCTGGCCAAAGCCTCCTGCGATCGCCTGATTTGAGCCAATCAATTGCCCTGGACACAGTGCCGCCAGTCCCAGCCCTACCAGCCGAGGGCGGTGCCGTCGCCCCTGGGGTCGGCCCCACCCCACAGCACCCCCGTATCGGGGTGAATGTGGATCATCTGGGCGTGGCCCATCGGCTCGGCCCAATCGGGCAGCGCCGCCACCGGGTGCCCCCGCCGGGCCAGCTCCGCTTGAATGGCTTCAGGAATGCGGCCCTCTAGGCAGAGGCGGCTGGTGCTTTCGCCCCAGGTGCGCCCCTGCAACCAGCGGGGCCAGTCGATTGCCGACTGGGGGTCGAGGCCAAAGTCGATGGCTCGGGTCAGCAGAGCCGCCTGGGTCTGGGGCTGACCTTCGCCGCCCATGGTGCCCAGCACCCACTCCAGGTCGCCAGCGGGGTTGAGCACCAAAGCCGGAATCAGGGTATGAAAGGGACGCTTGCCCGGGGCCAGGCTGTTGGCCTCGGCGGGGTCGAGGGCAAAGAACGAACCTCGGTTTTGCAGCACAATGCCGGTTTCGCCCCCCACTACGCCACAGCCGTAGTCAAAGTACAGGCTTTGGATGGTGGCGACGGCGTTGCCCTGGTCGTCGACCACGGCGCAGAAGGTGGTGTCGCCATTGCCAATGCCGGGGCCGTAGGGTTGGGCCTGGGCCAGGTCGATCAGGGGTCGCCGCCGATCGGCGTAGGCCTTGCTGATCAGCTCCTGAATGGGTATGTTGACGAAGTCGGGGTCGCTGAGCCAGCGATCGCGGTCGGCAAAGGCCAGTTTGGTGGCCTCTACCATCAGGTGGTAGTAGTCGGCGGTGTGGTGGCCGATGGCCTGGAGGTCATAGCCCTCTAGCAGATTGAGTATTTGCAGCACCGCAAACCCCTGGGTGTTGGGGGGCATCTCGACCACTGTGTAGCCCCGGTAGGTGGTGGCAATGGGCTCGACCCAGTCGCTGTGGTGGGCGGCAAAGTCGGCGGCGGTCAAAATGCCCCCCCGTTCGGTCAGGTGGCGGGTGATTTCGGCGGCGATCGCCCCTCGGTAAAACTCATCTTTGCCGCCGCTGGCAATGGCCCTGAGGCTCTGGCCCAGCCCTCCATTGGTCAGCACCGTGCCGCGATTGGGCACCTGCTGCTGGGGCAAAAAACAGCTCTGGGCCCAGGGGTCTTGGCTGAGCAGATCGCGGTTGCGCCGGGTCCACAACTCCTGGGAGGTGGAGACGGGGTAGCCCTGCTCGGCGTAGTCAATGGCTGCCTGGAGAATTTTGTCGAGGGGCAGGCGACCAAAGCGATCGTGGGCGGTGCACCAGGCATCGACGGTGCCCGGTACGGTGATCGCCGCCAGGGGACCACGGCTGGGCAGCTCGGTGTAGTGGCGATCGCAGTAGTACTCGGGGGTGGCCTGGGCCGCCGCCCGTCCCGAGCCATTGAGGCCGTGCACCTGACCGGTGGCGGCATCGTAGATCAGCCAAAACGAGTCGCCCCCCAGCCCGGTCATGTGGGGATAGACCACACCCAGGGTGCTGTTGAGTGCGATCGCAGCATCGACGGCACTACCCCCCATCTGTAGCACCCGTAGCCCAGCCGCCGAGGCCAGCTGATGGGGCGAAGCCACCATGCCGCGAGTGCCCACCGCTGGCGGACGCGTTGGAACCTGAAAACCCAAAACCATAGCCATCAAAGAATCTGGATAATTGCTCAAAAACGCCAATTCTGACCTATAGAGATTACCTTTCTTCGGGGAATTTCTTCTGGGCGCGCCCTTGGGCCAATTGATCGCATAGTCTTGCCATTGGGCCAAAAGCTTGGTACACCTGGGCCATGTCTTCAGGTCGCACTCACGATCGCATTACCCTTTGGGCCTTACCCCTGGTGGTTTTGGTCGCCTTTCGCGTCACCCTCAGCGGCTGGCTGACGGGGGTCGTTTGCCTGGGCTTTTTGCTCGGGGGCTGGATGCTTGGCCCTGACCTCGATATTCACTCGGTGCAATACAAGCGCTGGGGCTGGCTGCGGTGGATCTGGCTGCCCTACCGAGGCAGCATTCGCCATCGATCGCGCTGGTCCCACGGGCCGCTGATTGGCACCGCCGTTAGGATTTTGTACCTGTCGTTTTGGCTAGGCCTAGGCGGCATTGTGGTCGTTGATCTGCTCAACCGCACCCAGCGCACCGCCCTCACCTGGGGCGAGCTGGTGGATGGGCTAGGCTGGGCTTTAGTCACCTACTGGCCCTGGTGGCTGGCCCTGGTAGTGGGGCTAGAACTGGGTGCCCTCAGCCACTACACCACCGACTGGGTGTCTTCTGCCGCCAAGCAAAAGCGGGGCAAAGCCAAGGGCAAACCCAAGAGCCAAGCCAAGGGCAAAGCCAAGCGGCGATCGTCTGGGCAAACCAGACGCAGGCAAACCAGACGCAGGTGATGATCAGGTTTGATTGATTGGTCAGCTATCCCCCCCTCCCCTCTCCTACGGGTCTATCGGCTCAGATTTCCGCCACCGATCGCCCTCCACTACCGTGTGCACCTGCCACTCTGGGCGGGTTGCGGTATAGTCTTGGCGAAAGTGGCCGCCCCGGCTTTCGGTGCGAAAAGCGGCGCTGTGGAGAATCAGCCAGGCAATGTCGTGCAGGTTAGAGAGTTCGCCCCAGGCCCGCACCAGGGGCCAGCCCAGGCTCTCTGGCAGCTGGTAAGCCTGGCCAGGTGTCAGGGTTTTTAAGCGCTGCAAGGGGTGCTGTTGCCAATCGGCTCGCTGGGTTTTAAGCGCGGCGATCGCCGCCGCCAACCCCTGGTGATCGCGGCTAATCGCCGCCGCCCCCCACATCAGCTGGGTCAGCTGCGATCGCTGCCGATGCATAGTCTCCAGGGCATCTCTGCCCTGCTCCCGCGCCCAACGCAGCACTCCATCGTCTAGGGGTAGGGTCTCCGGCGGCATCGCCTTCGGGGCCGAGGTCTGGTCGGCTTGCAGCGGCAGGTTGGCCAACTCAGCGCCATACACCAGGCATTCAAGCAGAGAATTACTGGCCAGGCGATTGGCCCCATGCACTCCCGTACTGGCGTTTTCGCCCACGGCATAGAGACCCGGCACCGTCGTCTGGCTGTGCAGATCGGTGGTGATCCCCCCCATCCAGTAGTGGGCGGCGGGGGCAACGGGCACCAGATCGCTCAGGGGGTCGCAGCCCCAGGTGCGGCACACCCGCACAATATTGGGAAACCGATACTGAATGCGATCGGGCGGAATCGGCCGCAGGTCGAGCCACACCTGGCTCTCGCCCGTCTTTTGCAAATGGTGAAAAATCGCCCGACTGACCACGTCCCTGGGGGCCAGCTCGCCGTCGGGGTGGTAGTCAAAGGCAAAGCGATCGCCCCGACTATCCACCAGGTGAGCCCCCTCTCCGCGCACCGCCTCGCTAATCAAAAAGGGCGGTGCCCCAGCTTTGGCCAGAGACGTGGGGTGAAACTGCACAAACTCCAGGTCTCGCAGTTGGGCACCCGCCCGCCAGGCCATGGCCACCCCATCGCCGGTGCTGGCGGCGGGGTTGGTGGTCTGGGCATAGACTTGACCACCGCCGCCCGTGGCCAGCACCGTCGCCTGAGCCGAGAGCCAGCGCAGCTGCTGGGCGTGGGCCACCAGTGCCCCCCGGCAGCGCCCCTCGACCATCCAGAGGTCGAGGGCAAAGGCGCTTTCAAACACGGTGATATTAGGCCGTTGCAGCACCGCCTCCGCCAAAATCGACACGATGGCGCGCCCGGTGGTATCGGCAGCGTGGAGCACCCGACGGCGCGAGTGGGCCGCCTCTAGGGTCATGGCCAGCTGGCCGGCGGTGCGGTCAAAGGCCACCCCCAGCTCCACTAGCCGCTCAATGCAGGGGGCGGCGTGGCTGGCCAGATACGCCACCGCCTTAGAGTCACACAGCCCCGCCCCCGCCCCCAGCGTATCGGCCACATGGAGCGCCGCGTCGTCGTCTTTGCCAATGGCGGCGGCAATGCCCCCCTGGGCCCAGTCGCTGGCGGAGATGGACAGCGTATCTTTAGTCACTAGGGCAATGCGCCACCGAGTCGGAATCGACAGCGCCGCATAGAGCCCGGCGGCCCCGCCCCCAATGACCAGCACATCAAAGCCTTTGCCCTGGGCTGGGCCGCCCTGGGCTGGGGCAAGCAAAGATAAATCAGGCTGGGTCAACGATGACTCCCAAGAATGATTCCAACAGTGATCTAAACGTAATAGATGCTAAAAGCCCTGGCTAGCCAGAGGGGCCTTAGACCAACCTGACCAACCAGGGCTGCTGAGCCTGGGGCTAAGCAAAACCGGGGACTGAGCGAACTCGGGAAGACCCGGTTTTGACTGCCGCTATCTACTTATAGACGCCGTTGTTAAAGCGATCGCCGCCCTCTGTGAGCGCAGAATCAGGTGCAGTCACCGTGAAATTATCGAGATTATCGCGCAGAATATCCAGCTGCTGCTCGCTCAGACCCGGCAGGTCGAGCACGTCTTCAACGTCGTCGTAGGGCGCATTTAGCAGAATCTTGCGGGCCAGGGTGGGATATAGCCCAGGAAACTTCCTAAAGCCCTGCACATTGGCGTTGTTGAGATCTAGCTTAGCCCCGTACTCGGTATTGAGCTTGGCATCGACCGCATTTTGCTGGGAGGCTTCTGCCAACCAAGTCGTGGCCTCGATCGGGGCGCTTAGGGGGGCAGTCAGCAGGTTTGCCCCAGCTATAGGCCCAGAGATCGGCTGGGCCAGGGCCGGGCTGCTCACCCAACCCCACAGCACAGCCATTGCAACAAGTAGGCCAACCAGTTGTTTCATTTACCCTAATCCTCTCCTACCAGTGGAATGTCTAGAACACAGCGTTTTTAAGAGACTACCACTTTCTCTGCCCCCTTCACATGCCCCTGCAACGGTAAAGCACCCCATTGGTCGATTCTAAGAATCTCTGATTTTCCTTAGGAAAGCTATTTCTCAGACAGGCGCTCTAGCTCTTTGGCATAGTACTCGCCGATATCTTGCCCCCGCAGCAAGATTTGCTCGTACTGAATAGCGGCCCTCAGCGCGATCTGGGTGCCCACCCCAGGGGGTGGAGTCGGGCTCAGTACCCAGATTGACCCCGACTCATCCACCAGCTTATATAGCCCCTGGCCGACCAGGGGCAGCTGGCGTTCTACGGTGCCCGCCAAATAGACCGTGGGACGCTGGCTACCCACGGCTTCAGCAATCGGGGTGACGGGGTTAAGCCAGGCCAAGCCAGGCCATTGACCGATGCGATCGCGCAGCCCAAACCCCAGCGCCGCATCCCCGCTAGCGCCGCAGCTAGTGACCGCTACTAGGGCCAACCCCACCGCTCCCCCCACCAGGCTACGGTGGGGAAAACGGCGCTTAGAGCAAGACTTAGAACAATTCATAGGGGCTTAATTCGGCACTTGCTGGCGATCGCTGGCTCCCAAAGGAGCAAAATCTGAGACACTGTAAGGCGGCGGCATCCTTGGCGATGGCTGAGGCGATGGCTGAGCCAGGCCCACTAAACGCTATTCTTTTACCGACATCCAGGTTAGCGCACCCCGGCCATGACCCAACTGCTCGACGGCAAAGCTCTGGCAACCCAGATTCAAGACCAGCTGGCCCTGGAGATTCAGGCGCTGACCGCCCATGGCCAGCGCCCCCCCGGCCTGGCGGTGATTATGGTGGGCGACAACCCCGCCAGCGCCGCCTATGTCCGCAACAAAGAGCGGGCCTGCGCCCGGGTGGGCATTGTCTCCTACGGCAAGCATCTGTCCGCCACCACTCCCCAGACCGAGGTGGCCGATCTGATTCAGCAGCTGAACCAAGATGCCAATGTCGACGGCATTTTGGTGCAGCTGCCGCTGCCCGATCACCTCGATGCCGTGGCCCTGCTCCACACCATCGACCCCAACAAAGATGTCGATGGGCTACACCCGATCAACCTGGGCCGGCTGGTGCGGGGTGAGCCGGGTCTGCGCAGCTGCACCCCCTACGGCGTGATGCGACTGCTTGAGTCCGCCAACATCAATCTGGTTGGTGCCAACGCCGTGGTTGTGGGGCGCAGCATTCTCGTCGGCAAACCGATGGCGCTGATGCTGATCGAGGCCAACGCCACCGTTACTTTGGCCCATTCCCACACCGCCGATTTGCCCGCGCTGATGCGGCAAGCTGATATTCTAGTGGCGGCAGTGGGTCGCCCAGGCATGATCACCGCTGCCGACGTCAAGCCCGACAGCGTGGTGGTTGACGTCGGCATCAATCGGGTCGAGCAGATCGACGGCTCAGCTCGGCTGGTGGGCGACGTTGACTTTGCCTCAGTGGAGCCCGTGGCCGGGGCGATCACTCCGGTGCCGGGGGGCGTTGGCCCTATGACCGTAGCCATGCTGCTAGAGAACACCGTTACCAGCTACCGCCTGCGCCTAGGGGCTTAAACGCAGTTTCAACCTCCCCTGTACTGTTGCCCATCTATATCTCAAGTTGCCTTTGCTGCCATGGTGCCCACTAATTCTCTCGATGCTAGACAGACCCCGACGGGTCAGTTTGACCTAGAAGCCTACCTGGCGGCCCAGCGTCAGCGGGTCGAGGCTGCCCTCGACCAGGCCCTGGCCCTGCGCTACCCCGAAACCCTCTACGAAGCCATGCGCTACTCGCTGCTGGCGGGGGGCAAGCGCCTGCGGCCCATTCTCTGCCTGGCCAGCTGCGAGCTAGTGGGGGGCAGCTGGCCGGTGGCGATGCCCACCGCCTGCGCCCTAGAGATGATCCACACCATGTCGCTCATCCACGACGACCTGCCCGCCATGGACAATGACGACTACCGGCGAGGTCGCCTCACCAACCACAAGGTCTATGGCGACGACGTGGCGATCTTGGCGGGGGATGCGCTGCTGACCTACGCCTTTGAGCATGTGGCCACCCAAACCCAGGGAGCCACCTCAGATCGAGTGCTGTGGGTGATTGCTGGACTAGGTAAGGCCGTGGGCGGCGAAGGGCTAGTGGGCGGCCAAATTGTCGATTTGGCCAGCGAGGGCAACCCCGATGTCAGCCTCGAAACCCTCACCTATATTCACAACCACAAAACAGCAGCGCTGCTCGAAATTTCGGTCACCTCGGGGGCGGTGCTGGCCGGGGCCAGTGATGGCGATGTCGAGAATCTGCGCCAGTATGCCCAGCGCATTGGCTTGGCCTTTCAAATTGTCGATGACATTCTCGATATCACCTCGACCCCCGAAACCCTGGGTAAGTCGGTGGGCAAAGATGTGGCCGCCCAAAAAGTCACCTACCCCAGTCTCTGGGGGCTAGACGAGTCGCGCCGCCAAGCTGACCAGCTGATTGAGGCGGCTAAGGACAGCCTGGCTGGCTTTGGCGATCTCCGTCAGCCCCTGGTGGCGATCGCAGATTATATTGTTGCCCGTACCTACTAGGGGTTATCTGAGCCGATGAATAGTTTTAGCGACATCATTGATAACCACGTGCTCATTGTGGCTCTGATCGCCTGCTTTGCGGCCCAGGGGCTCAAGGCTATCATCGAGCTAGTGCGCCACCGCAAGCTCAACCTGCGGGTGATGGTGGGTACCGGCGGCATGCCCAGCGCCCATTCGGCCCTGGTTACGGCCCTAGCCTGCGGGGTGGGTCAGACCCTGGGCTGGGCTAGCCCCATGTTTGCCGCCACCTCGGTGTTTTCGATCATTGTTATGTATGACGCGGCGGGGGTGCGCCAGGCGGCGGGCAAACAGGCCAAGGTGCTCAACCAAATTATCGACGAGCTATTTCAAGAAAAGCCCGAAATCCGCGAAGATCGGCTCAAAGAACTGCTGGGCCACACCCCGTTTCAGGTGATTGCCGGGTCGATTTTGGGGGTGATGATCTCCTACCTGGCGGCCCCGGCTTACTGACAGTAGGGTTCAAGGTTTACGGTTTAAGGTTCACGGCTGACCTTAAACCGTAAACCTTGAACCGTGAACCCTAGGCCACGCACCCCGTCATCATCAGACTGACTAAGGACTAGGGTCTCTCTAAAAATTGAGCCATCATTGCTTTGGCGGGTTCGACCATAGCCCAGGTGCCGTCGGCCTGACGCCGCAGGGTGGCAAAGGCGACGGTGTTGCCGCTGCCAATCGACTCACCCTGGGTCAAATCGCCCAGCTTGGCCTGGCGCAGACCACAGATGCGAAACAGGTAGGCGGGCACATCGGGGCTCGACAAAATTACGCACAGATTGGCCTTGCCCTCGGCGGGCTGCACCTGGCCGTCGAAGGGCATGTATAGGCGATTGCCCCGAAGATTTAGGGTGATGTCGCCCAGGCCGCTCTGCACCTGGTAGCCCGCCAGCCGATCGCCTGGCTGTAGCGCCCACTGCTGGTACAGGGTGACATTGCGAGGGCCTGGGGTATGGCCAGATCCAGGGCAGCCCCAGAGACCCGCTGACAACAGAAGTAAGGGTGCGGCCAGGGCGCGCGATCGCCCTCGGGGCACTGTCGATCCTGGGTCTTGATCTAGAGTCCTGTCTTTCACCGCTGTGGGCCCCTGTGGTCAAATCCGCTCAAATCTGCTCAATCAAGGCGGTTGATTTAATACAATTGAACTAAAGTTCATGCATACCAGATTATGCCACGGATCGCTCTGGGCAGCACAGCGATCTGGCCCAGGACTAGCGCCCGGGGGCAGGCCAAGCGCTAGGATATTAAAGCCATTTGGAGGCCTACTGTGTTTATTAGCGTCGTCACCCCCACCTACAACCGTCGGCCCGTGCTTGAAAAGTGCCTGCGTGCCCTAGAGCAGCAGGTCTTTGATCCCCAACTGATCACCGGCTACGAATTGGTGGTGGTGGATGACGGCTCCACCGATGGCACCCAGGCTTGGCTGCGACAAAATGCCGCTGAGTTTCCCCATGTGCGGTTGGTGGAGCGCCACCACCAGGGGGCGGCGGCGGCCCGCAACCATGGGGTGCAGGTGGCTGAGGGTGACACCATTGCCTTTATTGACAGCGATGTGCTGCTGCCGCCGGGGTCGATGCAGGCCCACGCCCAGGCCCTAGCCCAGGCCTACGAGCGTTTGGGGGACGATCGCGTCTTCACCGCCGGGCGGCTGATTGACACCTGTGATTTTGAGCAGCCCATGGCTGAGTCGGCCAAGCTGACCGATTTTTCTAACGCATTTTTTGACACGGCCAACCTGGTCATTGCCCGCCACTGGCTGCTCACCGCTGGCCTGTTTGATACCGAATTTAGCCAGTACGGCTGGGAAGATCTAGAACTAGGGGTACGGCTCAAAAACCTGGGGGTGACGATGGTCAAGGTGCCCGAGGCGGTGGGCTACCACTACCACCCACCCTTTACCCTCGACCAAATTCCCAAACTGATCGACCAAGAGATCCAGCGGGGCCGCATGGGGGCAATTTTTTACAAAAAGCACCCCACCCGCGAAGTCCGCATGATGATTCAGATGACGCCGCTGCACCAGGTGCTCTGGGGCCTACTCACCGTCGGCGGCAGGCTAAATGAAACCACTATGGCTCCCCTGCTGCGCTGGCTAATTGACCAGGGCAAGCCCGCCCTGGCCCTAGAGCTAGCCCGGATCTTCTTGAACTGGTACACCGTTCAGGGGGTCTATGCGGCCTACGGTGAGCTGCAGCGGGAGGGGTGAGGCCCGGGTGAGTGGGCGGTGAGTAGGCGGATCGTGGGGCTGAGGTGCTCACCGACTGCTCAAGGGCTATAGCACCAGCATTTCGGCGGCGCTGGCGAGGGCCATCGCCAGCAGGCCCACCGCCACGTACTGCAACACTGGCGGGCGCTCCTGGCGGCGACGCTCGGCGGTTTTGATCGCCCCGTAGATATGCGGTGCACCCAGCAAAAAGAAAAAGAGCTGGAGAATATTGACTTTGCGGTGCTCTAGAGTCACAGAAGACTGGGGATTCATTGGCAACACTCCTTGAATCTTGAACTGTCGTGACGTGGGCACAATGTAACACAATATTAAAAAAAGTTGCACTTGGTCGCAATGCCATATTTTGCCTGGTGCGCGGCGATACCATCCCTGACCTGTTACCCGTCAGGGGTACTTGGGCCACCGCCCTCAAGCTGCCGCAGCCGCCGTGGATTCTAGCTACCAGAGATCGGTGAGGGGCTCATCCGCCGGTGACGACGTCGAGGATGGCACCCCAGGCTCGGGCATTTGACCAACCTGATCGATAAAATCGGCCAGGGCCTGGCCCACCCAGGTATTGCCCTCGGCGCTGAGGTGAATGTGGTCGAAGTAGAGCGGCTCGTAGCGAACCTGCTGAAGCCGAGGCAAAAAATCTAGGTAGGGAATGCCCTGGGCGGCGGCAAAGTCGGTGAGCCGCTGGCGGGCTAGGCGCTCGTAGTCGCGGGGGCCATCGGCCTCCAGCTCCCGCCGCAGCGGGGTCATGGCCATCACCAGCTGCCCGGCGGCGGCTTGCACCGCCTGGTGTAGCTGGCGCACCGCCTCTAGATTGACCCCGACCCGGTCGCCCGGCTGGTCGTGGAGGGCTTGCAGCTCGGCAGTGGGCAGATACTTTTGGCTGCGCCGCGCCACTTCCCACAGGGCCAGGGGCGGGCGGCGGGTGGGGTAGGCGGGGTGACGGCCTAGCTCATGGCTGTTGGGGGCGATCGCAAACAGGTCGTCGGTGTTGAGCACCAGCACCACCATCTGGGCCTCAAAGGTGCCAAACCGCAGCACGTACCCCAGCTGGTTGCGCGGCCCCCAGGAGTTGGCCGAGGCGTTGAGCACCTCTACCGTCTGATTGGTCGAGGGTCTGAGCCTGGCCAGCGCCGCCTGCAGCTTGACCGACAGCAGCTCAGACTGATCGGTCCACCAGCCGCCGTTGACAATTGAGTCGCCCAGCATCAGCACCCGTAGGGTGTCGGCGGGGCGATGGCGGGCGATCTCTGGCCCCCGCATCGAATATTGGTTGATAGCGATGCGGTTGCCCCGCCGCCGCAGGTTTTGGTTGGGGGCTAGGCGGTAGCCGGTGCGAGCATCGGCCACGTAGAGGGGCGGATTGCCCAGACCATAGCGCAACCGCAGCCACAGCTCTGCGATCGCACCCACCACCAACGCAACTGCCAAGACTCCTAGCACGATCTCGATCACAATGTTGCAGACACCTCTAGACACCTCTGTGAGATCAAAATAGAGCGTTGTACCCAGCCCGAGCGGGTTGGCTAACCGCCGCTGACGGGGGGAATCAGCACCACTTCGTCGCCGTTGTGCAGCGGCGTATGGTCAGCGACAAACTGTAGGTTGAGGCCGAGGCGGGTGCGATCGCGCCAGGGCTCTAGCTGGGGGTGATCGGCCAGGGCGCGATCGCGCACCGCCCCCACCGTGGCCCCGGCGGGCAGCTGCCACTGCACCTCAGGTCTGCCGTAGGCCTCTTGGTAGATGGCAAATAGCTTGACGGTGATAGTAATTGGGTCGGGCACGGGGTGCGATCGCTCCTGTCCTAAAGCATCTATCTGGAAAGCTTAACCCTGAAGCACCCCATTCTAAAAAACCTGATGCTAAAGAATAAATCGCTCACAGCCCCAGTACATTAAGGCCAAAGTCAGACGGCAGAACCGGAAGCCCATAACAAGTCAGGGGTTTCGCCTGACCAAATAGGGAATTGATTGCCGCCACAGAGTACTAGGGCAGGCCAAGTTCCTCCTGATCGGCTGCGGCCCCAGGCGTTGTCTCTAGATCAAACAGCCCGTTTATAAGCTCATTATCGTCGGGAATATCTTCCCCCAGCTCTCGCAAAATCGGGGCGACGGGCTCTGGCTCTTCAAGAAAGATCGCCGACAGCACCGACTCCAGGGTTGGGGCCATGGCAATGCGGTTTTGGTAGACCATGATCACCCGGGCCAGGGCGGGCAGCTGGTTTTGCTCGGCCACCAGATACAGCGGTTCTACATAGATCAGCGAGTCTTCGATCGGTATCACCAGCAGGTTGCCCTGCTGCGCCCGAGATCCCTGGGTATCCCACAGGGAAATGCGCTGGGA
>RECJ01000201.1 GCA_007694115.1 Leptolyngbya sp. DLM2.Bin27
AGACGCGGGCGTTTTGCTCGGTGTCGATGTGCAAAAACGAGACGATCGGCAGGGCATCGAGGGAGCCGTACTGCTCCACAATCATGCGGCGAATTTTGATCAGAATTTCTTTACCGGTTCCCCCAAGGCCGATGATCACGGTGGGGGTCATACCTGTGTATTCGCTCATGGCTGGGGCACCGAAGAAGGGCTAAGGGAAGGCTAGGGCTAAGGCTTAAGGTTGCCCAAGTAACTACCGCGAGATGTCGGCAATTCGCAGGGGTGTATTAAACGTTGATGATAGCGTTGGCCATCGGGGTCAGGGGTAGCGAGGATACCCCGATGAGATCTCCAGCCCCCTGGGCAAAGGTCAAAAAACTTCACTCAGTTCTTGGGCCTGAGGCCCTTGCGCTAGGATCAACCCTGATAGGCCAGGTTCAGCTGAGGTTCAGCCGTTTTCCCCAGGCAGAACTCCAGTTTTGGACTTGGCTCAGGTTTCGATCTGCTTTAATCCACAACGTTGACCCTTACCTGTGACTTATTTTCCCACTAAGCCCTTCCGCATCCGTCGCCTGCTGCCCTGGATCGTGGCGCTTACCCTGCTACTGGTATTTTCTGGCAGCCTGGTGCATCTGCTGACCGAGGGGTGGTGGTTTGAGTCGGTGGGCTATGGGTCGGTGTACTGGCTGCGCATTCGGTGGCAGCTGGGGCTGGGGCTGGGGGTGTTTGCCCTCTACGCCGGCGGGCTGGGGGTCAACTACGCCATTAGTCTACGGCTGACGCGCGATCGTACCTACCGCTTTTTGAGCCGCTACAGTGACCCACTCCAGCGCGAGCAGTTTGCCCGACTGCTGCCTCTGGGGGCACTGGGGCTGATCGTTGTGCTGGCCCTGGGGGTAGCCTTGCGGGCGGCGGCGACCTGGCAGACGGTGCTGCAATTTCTCAACCCTACAGCCTTTGGCACCGCCGACCCGATCTTTGGCCGCGACATTGGCTTTTATATGTTTCAGCTGCCCCTGTGGCAGGGGCTACAGGCCAATCTACTGGGGCTGCTGGTGTGGTCGCTGATGATTGCGGCGACGGTCTACGCCCTCAAGGGCGAGGTGCGCCCCGAGCGCGGCTGGAAATACTTTCTCACGGGTGAGGCCAAGGCTCACCTGTGCCTGCTGCTGGCGGCGATCGCCCTGGTGCTGGCGGCGGGCTTTTGGCTCGACCGCTTCTCGCTGCTCTACTCTGACAGCGGCGTGATCTTTGGGGCGGGCTACACCGACGTCCATGCCCGCTTGCAGGCCTACTGGCTGATGAGTTTTGTCACCCTGGCGGTGGCGGCGCTGTTTGTGATTTCTCTGGGGCGCAGCGGCTTTTCGCTGCCGATCTTTGGCATTGCCATCTATCTGGGGGTGCTGGTGTTGGTCAGCGGCGTTTACCCCTGGGTGCAGCAAAACTTTATTGTCGAACCCAACGAACTCACCATTGAGCGCCCCTACATTGAGCACAATATCGCCTTTACCCGCGAGGCCTACAACCTGACCAGCGTGGTCTCCGAGCCATTTCCCGCTGAAGACAACTTGAGCCGCGCGGTGCTAGAGGCCAACGAGCCCACGGTGCGCAACATTCGCCTGTGGGACTACGCGCCGCTGCTGAGCACCTATAAGCAGCTGCAAGAAATTCGCCTTTACTACAACTTCAGTGATGTTGACATCGACCGCTACACCCTCAACGGTGACTACCGGCAGGTGACGCTCTCGGCCCGTGAGCTGCCCGTAGACCAGCTACCCCCCGAGGCCCAAAACTGGATCAACCGCCAGCTCAAATTTACCCACGGCTTTGGGATAGTGATGAGCCCGGTAAACCGGGTGACTAGCAACGGTCTGCCAGAGTTTTTTATTCGCAATGTGCCGCCGATGATCGAGGTGGATCTGCCCATAGAGCAACCCCGGATCTACTACGGCGAAGACACCCGCAACTATATTTTTACTGGCGCTAACACCGACGAATTTGACTACCCCGAGGGCGACAGCAACGCCGCCTATCGCTATACCGGCACCGGGGGCGTGCCGCTCAACTCGCTGCTGCGGCGACTGGCCTATGCCTTTGACCTGGGCAATGCGCGGGTAATGATCTCAAACTACTTTACCCCCGAAACCCGAATTCACTACCACCGGCTGATCACCGACCGGGTGCGCCAGGTGGCTCCGTTTCTCACCTTTGACACCGACCCCTACCCGGCGGTAATCAACGGGCGGATCAAGTGGATTATGGATGGCTATACCAGCAGCGATCGCTACCCCTACTCAGAGCCGCTCAACCGCCGCAGTGATTTGGTTTCGCTGGTTGACAACACCAACCCGCTGATGCGCGACGGCGTCAACTACATTCGCGATGCGGTCAAGGTGTTTATTGATGCCTACGACGGCAGCCTAGAGTTCTACGCCCGCGATAGCGAAGACCCACTGCTGGCCACCTACAGCAGCATCTTTCCCGGCCTGTTTAGACCCATGGGCGACATGCCTGCGGGCTACCGCGAGCACCTGCGCTATCCCCAGGATGTTTTCACCGTGCAAGCCCAGATGTATCGGGCCTACCACATGGAAAACCCAGAGGTGTTCTACAACCGCGAAGACCTGTGGCGCTTCCCAGAGCACACAGAAGACGGCGTGGTGACGGCCATGGAACCGTACTACATCATCATGAAGCTGCCCCGACTGGAGCAGGAGGAGTTTCTGCAAATTTTGCCCTACACCCCCGCCAACCGCGACAACATGATCGCCTGGATGGCGGGTGGCTCTGACGGCGACAACTACGGTCGGCTGCTGCTGTACGAATTCCCCAAACAGGAGCTGGTGTTTGGCCCCACCCAGATCGAGGCCCGCATTAGCCAGACCCCCGAAATTTCGGAGCAGCTTACCCTCTGGAGCCAACAGGGTTCGCGGGTGATTCGCGGCAACCTGCTGGTGATTCCCATCGAGCAGTCGCTGCTGTATGTGCAGCCGATCTATCTGCGGGCTGACCAGGGCGAGCTGCCCGAGCTGCGCCGGGTGATCGTGGCCTATGGCGATCGCATTGTCATGCGTGAAACCCTCGATCAGAGCCTCGATGCTCTCTTTGGCGAGGCGAGCCCGGCTCAGCTGGCTCCAGCCGTCCCTGGTGCCGCCGCCGATGGGCCGTCGGCTGTGCCCGACAGTGTTGTGCCCGACAGCATGGCCGAACTGATTCAGTCGGCCCTAGAGGCTTATCAGGCCGGGCAGCAGGCGCTTCAGCAGGGCGACTGGCAGCGCTACGGTGAGGCCCAACAGCAGTTAGAAAATGCGCTGAACCGACTCAATCAACAAACCCCATAGGGCCAGGCTCAACAACTGGTTCAGCAACTCTAAGATCCTTAATACTTGGGGTAATATTACGCTGGTTTTTTATGCTGCTTTAGGTTGTCTGTGTCAATATCAGTTCCCACGGGCATACTATAGGGAATCCTCCGGCCTGTGCGCTGAATTCACCGAATTCAATAGACCCCTATGTCTAATACGCCCTCCAATGTTCTGCAAATGGCTCGCCAAGGCAACCCAGATGCGATCGCAGCGCTGATGAATCGCCATCTGGAAGCCCAGGGGATTAAAGCCCATGTGACCCAGCAAGACCGCACTTTAAAGGTGAGTCTAGAGTCTGCCCAGGTACCCAACCAGTCTGACCTGGTGACCTACGTCAAAAAGGGCATTGTAGGGCTAGATCTAGCTACCGTATATCACCTCACCGTCAGCGCCAAGCAGCCGGGCCACAATACCAGCGCCTGGAGCGAAAACCTGGTGCTGCAAACCCCAGAGGCTGACGAGTTCGATCTAGATCTCAACTTGGGGGGTAAGTTAGACACTGCTTCAGACTGGGGGCCAGATTTAGGGTTTAACCTCAGTGGCGGCGAAAGCGCAGACCCAGGGAACGCAGGCCCAGGGAACGCAGGCCCAGGGAACGCAGGCCCAGAGGACGCAGCGCTAGACATAGCAGATTTTGACATGGCCCTGGGCGACGACCTAGGCGATGCCGACCTCGATTTAGATCTGGGCTTTGACGACAGCCCCAGCAGCCCAGGGGCAGAGGCCGCCCCTGACTTTGATTTAGATGCAGCGCTAGGCGATACCACCGACAGCGGCGACTTTGACCTCGCCTTTGGTGAGGCCACCGCCGCTGACGATGTTGATGCCAATGCGATCTCTGATTTCGACCTCGATTTTGGCGCGGCTAACGCCACCAGCGACGACCTAGACTTTAACCTGGGTTTGGCTGATGACCCCAGCGTGAGCGATCTCGACTTCGACCTCGGCGAAACCTCGGCTGACGCCGCCGCTGGCTTTGACCTCGATTTTGGTATGGCTGATGAAATGGCCACTAGTGCTGCCGCCGACCTAGATTTTGGGCTGGGGCTAGCCGATCAGGCTACCGAAGCCACCACGGCAGGCGATCTAGACTTTGATCTGGCTATGACTGACGCAGCGGCTCCCGAGTTAGATTTGGGTTTTGCTAATACCCCGACCGATGCGGCCCCTGAGGCCGACCTCGACTTTGACCTAGGTGAAACTGAGAATTCTGTCGCTGACCTCGACTTTGATCTGGGTGAAGCCGACGCCGCTGGAGACGACCTCGACTTTGACCTGGGTGAAGCTGATGCCGCTGCCGCTGCCGACTTCGATCTAGGTGGCGAACCACAGGCTGAGCCTACTGCTGAGGAGTTTGACCTCAACTTTGACCTGGGGGATACCCCTGAAACCGACAATGCCGTCGCCGACCTCAATTTTGATCTCGGTGAAGCCGACGCCTCTGCCGCTGACCTCGACTTTGACCTGGGTGAAGCTGACGCTCCTGTCGCTGCCGACCTCGATCTAGGTGGCGAACCACAGGCTGAGCCTACTTCTGAAGAGTTTGACCTCAACTTTGACCTAGGGGATACCCCTGACGACGACAACGCCGTTGCCGACCTCAATTTTGATCTCGGTGAAGCCGACACCCCTGGAGACGACCTCAACTTTGACCTGGGTGAAGCTGATGCCGCTGCCGACCTCGATCTAGGTGGCGAACCACAGGCTGAGCCTACTGCTGAAGAGTTTGACCTCAACTTTGACCTAGGGGATACCCCTGACGACGACAACGCCGTTGCCGACCTCAATTTTGATCTCGGTGAAGCCGACACCCCTGGAGACGACCTCAACTTTGACCTGGGTGAAGCTGATGCCGCTGCCGACCTCGATCTAGGTGGCGAACCACAGGCTGAGCCTACTGCTGAAGAGTTTGACCTCAACTTTGATCTGGGGGATACCCCTGAAGCCGACAATGCCGTTGCCGACCTCGATTTCGATCTAGGTGAAACCGAGAATACTGCCGCTGACCTTGATTTTGATCTGGGGGAGGCCGACGCCGCTGGAGACGACCTCAACTTTGACCTGGGTGAAGCTGATGCCGCTGTCGCTGCCGACTTAGACCTAGGTAGCGAACCCGTGGCTGAACCCACTACTGAGGAGTTTGACCTCAACTTTGACATAGGAGATACCCCTGACGACGACAATGCCGTCGCTGACCTCAATTTTGATCTCGGTGAAGCCGACACCCCTGGAGACGACCTCAACTTTGACCTGGGTGAAGCTGATGCCGCTGCCGACTTAGACCTAGGTAGCGAACCAGCGGCTGAGCCCACTACTGAGGAGTTTGACCTCAACTTTGACCTGGGAGACACCCCTGAAGCCGACAATGCCGTCGCCGACTTCGATTTTGATCTAGGTGAAACCGAGAATGCTGCCGCTGACCTTGATTTGGATCTGGGTGAGGCCGACGCCGCTGGAGACGATCTCGATTTTGGCCCGGCGGACTCTACCATGGCAGTCCAGGACTCTGAGCTTGACTTCGATCTCGATTTTGATGGTGGTGATTTTGATGGGGATGCAGAGACAACCCACGGAGCCGCAGCAGAGCTAGATTTAGATTTTGGTGCAGACGCTGAGCCCCAGGTGACAGAAGCCGAGGCGCTGGCCCTAGATGAGGCGATCGCCACCGATGACGGCGTTGACTTTGCTGCCTCAGCACCCGACCCTGCCCACACCCCCAGCGACGATCTAGACGATCTGTGGGGCGATAATCGCGCCATCCCCGACAGCAGCCCCGAGGTATGGGCTGTCGAGGCTGATCTAGACGACATGGCTGTTGTCGATGATGACCTAGGTCAGGGGGCCGCTGATCTGAGCGCTACCGATCTAGACTTTGACTTTGGGAATGCAGACCTTGGGGATGCAGACTTTGGAGATGCAGACCTTGGGGATGCAGACTTTGGGAATGCAGGCCTTGGGGATGCAGACCTTGGGGATGCAGACTTTGGAGATGCAGACCTTGGCGTTGCAGACCTTGGGGATGCAGACCTTGGCGTTGCAGACTTTGGAGATGCAGACCTTGGCGTTGCAGACCTTGGGGAGGTGGAGTTTGGGGATGAGGGCCTTGAGACAGAGTCCTTTGCCCTAGAAGAGATCGGATCAGCCGCAGGTTTCGAAATAGCCAGCTCGACTGGTGACGATTTTGCCGCTGAGACGATCGCTCCAGAGGCTGAGGCGTTTTCCGACCTTGAGCCTAACCTGGAGCTAGAGACCTCAGAACCGGAGGGATATCTCGACCATGGATTAGAAGACCTACCCCCAGAGCTATTCGCTCCAGAAGACATGGCTTTTGAAGATTTGGGGGCCGCCACCGACCTCGACTTGAGCGAGTCTGCAATGGCGGAAGGCTGGTCTGCAGAACCCGATTTTGCTCTCGGGACAGAGGTTGACCTAGGGATCTACGATAGTAGCGATACTGATCTAGAGCTGACTGACGCCGACAGTTTTACAGATACCTCTGCCGCCCCCTGGGAAGCCGCTGATGACGGCTTTGATCCTAACCTGGCGTTTGATGTCGATGACGCTGAGCCAGATTTGGCGGACGAGCCTGGGTTTGACCCCAACCTCACGTTTACCCCTGAGGCCGATGCCGACTACATGCCCTCCAACCCCTTTGCGGTTGAGGCATTTCCCCTAGAGGACGATGCCGCCGCTGAGTTTGATGCTGACCTGCCCTTTGCGACTATGGAGTTAGATCAAACTGTCGCAGGCGAACCCATGCCCTCAGACGATTTGGCCCTAGACGGGGGCTTCGGCGCACCCGATGATTTGGGACTCGGTGATTTTGACGACATCACCCTAGGGCAGCCCGACCTCTACGGATCGACTGACGTTGGCCTGGCTCCGGTAGAGTTTGTTGACGATGGGGCCGCAGATCTGGCCTATGAACCGGTGGAATTTGCCGCCGATGATCTCAATGTTCCGGGGTTTGAGGCTGGGTTTGAGGATAGGGGCTTTGAGCCCCAGGGTTTCAACACCCCCGACTTTGGCGGGCCAGACTTGTCGGGCGAAGACATGGCGATTGAGGGGCTAGACGACCTTGGCTTTGATACGGCTGGCTTTGACGATGCTGGCTTTGACGATGCTGGCTTTGACGATGCTGGCTTTGATGCCGAGGGGCTGGGCGATCGCCCGGTCTCGGCCAACGGCTTTCTGCCCAGCGGGGCGGCGCTCACAGAGGGCGAACCTGACGCCACCGATGACTTTATTCAAGAGTTTGGCTCAGACCCCTCTAGCCATGTTTCGCTCCCTCCCGACCAGTTTGATGAAGACGGCAGCGGGGGGCGATCTGGCAGATCTGGTCTACCGATGAAGCTGATTTTGGGTCTAGGGCTAGGGGCAGTGGTGCTGGCCTTGGCGGCGCTGCTGCTGAATGGACTGCTGGGTCGCCTGCGCCAGCCTGGCCCTGGGGGCGACCCGGTGGTGACTGAGCCCGCCGTGCCTGCCCCTGATGCAGCCCCTGGGGACGCCCCTGGGGATGTCCCTGATGCAGCACCGCCCGTAGATGCTGCTGCGGTAGATGAGGCCGACCTATTTAGGCAAGCGGTCAATGCCGCCCAAGCTGCCGCCAACCAGGCTCAGACCGCTAACAGTGCCGCCGAATGGCAAGCAGTGGCCGACGCCTGGGCCAACTCGATTGATTTGATGCAGCGGGTGCCTGAGTCAGATCCCAACTACGCTGTGGCCCAGCAAAAGGCGGTGGAATACCAGCCGAATCTGGCCTACGCTCAGCAAAACGTGCAGCGATTTTAGGGTGCGGTTCTGGGGCAGGTTTTTTCCACAGCCCTAGGTAGCCGGGTAGAATGGGAAGGCTGTATTCAGACCAAAGCCTTGATTGAACGCTATACTCTGCCCGAAATGGGCGACCTGTGGACCGACGACTACAAATTTAAGACCTGGTTGCGGGTTGAGATTGCGGTATGCGAGGCCCAGGCTGAGCTGGGGTATATCCCGCCGGATGCAGTCGCGGAAATCAAGGCCAAGGCCAAGTTTGACCCCAAACGCATTCTTGAGATCGAGGCGGAGGTACGCCATGACGTGATCGCCTTTCTCACCAACGTCAACGAGTATGTGGGCGATGCGGGGCGCTACATTCACCTGGGTATGACCAGCTCTGACATGCTCGACACGGCGCTGTCGCTCCAGCTAGTGGACAGCCTCCAGGTGATCATGGTGCATGTGGAGAGCTTAATTCAGGCGATTCGCTACCGGGCTCAGGAGCACCGCGACACGGTGATGATTGGCCGATCGCACGGCATTCACGCCGAGCCGATTACCTTTGGCTTTAAGCTGGCTGGCTGGCTGGCAGAGATGCTGCGCCATCGGGAGCGGCTGACCCATTTGCAGGATGCGATCGCAGTCGGCAAGATCTCGGGCGCAGTGGGCACCTACGCCAACATCGACCCCAAGATCGAGGCGTTGGCCTGCCAAAATCTGGGCCTGCGCCCCGACACCGCCTCCACCCAGGTGATCTCTCGCGACATCCACGCCGACTTTATGAACGCCCTGGCCCTGCTGGGGGCCAGCATGGAGCGGTTTGCGGTCGAGATTCGCAATCTCCAGCGCACCGATGTGCTGGAAGTCGAAGAATTTTTCTCTAAAAAGCAAAAGGGCTCGTCGGCGATGCCCCACAAGCGCAACCCAATCCGCTCGGAGCGACTGACCGGCATGGCCAGACTCTTGCGCGGCAACGCCATGGCGGCCCTAGAGAACGTGGCCCTGTGGCACGAGCGCGATATTTCCCACAGCTCAGTGGAGCGGGTGGCGTTTCCCGACAGCTGCATTCTCACCCACTTCATGCTGGTGGAGACCACCGAGCTAATTAAAAACCTGCTGGTCTACCCCCAAAACATGGCCCGCAATATGAATGTCTACGGCGGCGTGGTGTTTAGCCAGGGGGTGATGTTGGCCCTGGTGGACAAAGGGCTGGCGCGGGAAGAGGCCTATGCGATCGTGCAGGGCTGTGCCCACCAGGCCTGGAACACCGACGACGGCAACTTTCGCGGGCTGATCGAGGCCGACGATCGGGTGCAGGCCAACCTATCCGCCGCCGAGATTGACCACTGCTTTAGCCCCGAGCGTCACCTGCGCAACCTCGATCAGGTCTACCAGCGGCTGGGCATTTAGGCAACTTCTAGAACAGCAGCTTGCCACCCCTACGCCAGCGTTTTGCTGGCGTAGGGATGTCCGGTATCTGCGTAAGGCACCCCAGGGAAGGTTGAGGGCGGGCTGGGGCGGGCTAGCGTTTCCAGGCCTGCTCATACCGAATCCTGCTTGCCGTCAGTTTTATCCCTGGCCTGACCTACTGCAGCTCTATCGCGATGCCGATGTGGTGGTGGTGCCCGTCTTGCCCAATGGTTATGCGGCGGGGATACAGGGCATGATGGAGGCCATGGCCTGTGGTCGGCCCACCCTGGTAACTCGTACAGAGGGGCTAAAGTCTTATCTGGCCAACAATGATGGCGTCATTCCCACGCCGCCGGGGGATGTGGCGGCGATGCGTCAGGCTATTGAGCATCTCTTGGCGCACCGTGAAGAGGCCGAACAGCTGGCCCAAAGGGCTCTGGCCATTGCCCAAGAACGGCACGATAGCGAGCGCCATGTGGAGTTTTTGGCTCAGGGGCTCGAAGCCCTGCACGATACCAAATCCAAATTGCATACCCCCAGTTTGCAAACGGTCAAACCGTAGGGGCGTTGGCGCAGCCTAGTCATAGGCCGGATCGCATGTGCCCAGAGGTACCGAGGAGAACCAAACAGGATTTACTATCAAGTTAATCTTCAGATAGTTATGTATGGTCTCTCCGCGCCCCCAGATGCCTGGCGATCGCTCCAATTCGGCCGATGATTGCCCCGATCAGCCCGCTGATCGGGCTTTGGCAGCGGGTGAAGCTGGCTTTTTGGTGGTGGGTGTGGGGGCGTCGGCGGGGGGGCTAGAGGCCTTTACCCAGCTGCTGGGCAGCCTGCCGGTGGATACGGGCATGGCGGTGGTGTTGGTGCAGCACCTCGACCCCCGGCAGGGCAGTTTGCTGAGCGATATTTTGAGCCGGGTGACGCCGATGCCGGTGGAGTCGGCTACCGACGGCATGGCGGTGGCCCCCAACCAGGTCTATGTGATTCCGCCCAACAAAATTTTGACGTTGCAGGGGGGGCAGCTGCGGCTGCAGCCCCGAGATGCCAGTCAGCGAGTGCACAAACCGATTGACACCTTTTTTGAGTCGCTGGCCCGCGATCGCGGCCACAATGCCATTGGAGTAGTGCTGTCGGGGGGCGACTCAGACGGCACCCTGGGGCTAGAGGCAATCAAGGCGGCGGGGGGCATTACCTTTGCCCAGTGCGAAGCCTCAGCCCAGGCCACCAGCATGCCCCACATGGCCATTGCCACCGGGCAGGTTGACTTTGTGCAGCCCCCCGCCAAAATTGCCGAGACCCTGGCTAGCCTGAGCCGCCACCCCTACGTCAGCCGCCCGCTGGCCGAACCATCAGAAACTGCCCCAGCGGTGGGCGAGGCCGAAATTCTGGCGGCTATTTTTGCCCTGCTGAAGGCCTCTAGCCGAGTTGACTTTAGCCGGTACAAGCCCACCACGATCAAACGTCGCATTCTGCGGCGCATGGCGCTGCACCGCATTGAGCAGATGGATCGCTATCGGCAGTATTTGCAAGAGACCCCGGCGGAGGTGCAGGCGCTGTACCAAGAGATTTTAATCAGCGTCACTAGCTTCTTTCGCGATGCCGGGGCGTTTGACTGCCTCAAGCGGGAGGTGTTTCCGGCGCTGCTGCGCGATCACCAGCGGCTGGCCCCAATCGATCAACAAAAGGGGCAGGTTTCGGGAGCGCTGCCCCTGCGCATTTGGGTGGCGGGCTGCTCCACGGGCGAAGAAGCCTATTCTATAGCCATTTGCCTGCTGGAGTTTTTGGCTCAGCAGCCCCACCAGCCATCGGTTCAAATCTTTGCCACCGACGTGAGCGAACAGTCGATCGAAATCGCCCGTCAGGGCATTTATCTGCCCGATAAGGTGGCGGATGTGTCGGCGGATCGGCTTCAGCGCTTTTTTGTGCCGGTGGAGGGGGGCTACCAAATTAGCAAACCCGTGCGCGAGCTGTGCGTGTTTGCCCGCCAAAACTTAATTGGCGACCCGCCCTTCTCGCGGCTTGACTTGATCAGCTGCCGCAACGTGCTGATTTACTTTGGCAGCGGCCTGCAAAAGAAGGTGCTGCCCATGTTTCACTACGGGCTGAAGCCGGGGGGCTTTTTAATGCTGGGCTCGTCAGAAACCGTGGGAGAGTTTATTGACCTATTTGCCCTGATTGATCGCGAGCACAAAATCTACGCTAAGCAGTCGTCTACCCTACGGCTCAACCTAGATCTGGTAACAGCCAGCGACGATCAACCGCTCAAACCCGATCCCCCCACCTACCCAGAGCCGCGCCCTACCCCAGATCTCTACAGCGCCGCCGACCAGATGGTGCTGGACTGCTACGGCCCGGTGGGGGTGGTGGTCAACGGCCAGCTCGATATTTTGCAGTTTCGCGGTCAAACCAGCGCCTACCTAGAGCCAGCCCCCGGTCGGGCCAGCCTCAACCTGCTGACCATGGCCAAAGACTCGCTGCGCCTCGACCTGCGCACCGCCCTCTACCAGGCGAAGCAGCTGAGCCAGCCCGTCCACAAAACCTGCACGCTGCGGCAGGGCGATGAGGTCTACCGGGTGGCCATTGATGTGCTGCCCTTTCAGCCCGCTGCCGAGGGTGAAATTTACTTTTTGGTGCTATTTGAACCTGGCGATCAGCGGGGTAGTAATGAGGACGCGGTCTCTAGGGAGGCGATCGCAGACACCCCAGCCCCCGATCGCCAAGATCTGCTGCGTCTCCAGCAGGACCTAGAGTCAACCAAACTGCATCTGCAATCGATCATTGAAGAGCAAGAGGCCACTAACCAAGACCTGCGGGCCGCCAATGAAGAAATTCTCTCTAGCAATGAAGAGTTGCAGAGCACCAACGAAGAGCTGCAAACCGCCAAGGAAGAAATTCAGGCCACCAACGAAGAACTCAGCACGATCAACGACGAGCTCTACAGCCGCAATGCCGAGACTACCCGCATCAGCAACGACTTCCAAAACCTGCTGGGCAGCATCAACATTCCTATTCTCATGCTGGAGGGCGACCTCAGCATTCGCCGCTTTACCCCCACGGCGGCGGCGTTGTTTAACCTGATCCCCACCGACATTGGCCGCCCCCTCAGCGACATTAACCACCGGCTGGTGATGAGTGACCTAGAGGCGCAGATCGTAGCGGTGATCAGCACCCTCAACCAGCACAGCCAGGAAGTGCAAGACCAGAGCGGCCATTGGTACGATCTGCGTATTCGCCCCTATCGCACCATCGATGACCGAATTGACGGGGCGGTGCTGGTGCTAGTCGATATCGATGTGCTCAAGCGCAGCACCGAGCAGCTGCGCCAGGCCCGCGACTACGCCGAAGCGATTTTTGAAATGGTGCCCGACGCGCTGCTGGTGCTCGACGCCGACCTGCGGGTGGTGCGGGCCAACGAGCAGTTTTACGACACCTTTCAGGTGTGGCCCCAAGACACCGAGGGCTGCTCAATTTTTGAACTGGGCAACGGCCAGTGGAATATCGCTGAGCTGCGATCGCTCCTGCAAGACCTGCTGCCCCGTAAAACCCAGGTCAACAACTTTCGAGTTGAGCACGCCTTTGACCAGATTGGCCTTAAAACCATGGGCCTCAACGCTCGCCAAATCTCTACCGCCACGGGCAGCCCGCTGATTTTGCTGACCCTTCAAGATGTGAGCGATCGCCCCGGTGAGAGTCTAGTACATTAAGGCAGAAGGCAGAAGGTAGAAGGCAGAAGGCAGAAGGTAGAAGGTAGAAGGTAGAAGGCAGAAGGTAGAAGGTAGAAGGTAGAAGGCAGCTTTCTACTAGTCCAAAGTGATCAATACTTTTGCCACCACCCTAAATGAATATCTTTTCTAAGGGGTTTCCGCCCTCTAACCGGGCTAGGATTCAGCGAGTGCATTAGCTATTGTTGATCCATAGCCGGACTACCGCTCAATAACTTTTTCCCTGAGTTTGAGTCATTCCCTCAAGCAATGTCACGATCAAAATAGATCTGCGATTGAAAGTCTCCCCATGATCGATTCCGGCTAATTTTTTCGGCGACAGCCAACTTGGCTCAGGAGGCCTAACCCAGTATGGGCATCTCGCAACAAATCGAAGCTGTTTACCAACGCGCCCTGCTGCTGCGCCAGCAGGCCACCACCTCGCCCGTGGAGCCAGCCCTGCTGGATGAGGCCCTGCGAGAGCTATATTTTGTCTTAGAAGAGCTGCAGACGACCGACTCAGACCTGCAAGCTCAAAACCATCGCCTGCTCGACACCCAGCAGCAGCTTGACCTAGAGCGCCAGCGCTACCGGACATTGTTTGAGCTAGCCCCCGATGCCTACCTGGTCACCGATTGCCAGGGCAAGATCCACCAGGTTAACCTAACGGCGGCGGCTCTATTTGGGGTGCCCCAGGCCAACTTGGTCAATAAGCCGCTGATCGTGTTTGTCGAACCTGCCGATCGCCAGCAGTTTCAAACCCGGCTGGCCCACCCCGAGGGCCTGCACGAATGGGAAATGACAATTATCCAACGGCAGGCAGCAGCTAAGACCGTCGCCATCGCCGCCGCAACGATTCACGGTGCTCGGGGGCAAAAGTCAGCTATTTTGTGGTCGCTGCGCGACATTGACCTGCACAAACAAGCGGTGCAGGCTCTACACACCACCCAAAGCGATCTAGAACACCAGATTGAGGCCCGCACCGCCGAGCTAACCGAGGCCCACGCCCACCTAGAGCGCAGCCAGCGCTTAGACAGCCTGGGCACCCTGGCCAGCGGGCTAGCCCACGACCTGAGAAATGCCATTGGCCCGCTGGTCACCGCCACCGATTTGCTGCTGCTGCCCAAGTATGACCTGGCTGAGGCGGCCCACCCTCTGGTGCAGATGATGAAATCTAGCGCCCGGCGCAGCGTTGATCTAATTGACCAACTGCTATTGTTTGTTCGGGGCACAGAGGGCGATCGCATTCCTCTGACCCTCAGTCATGCTCTGGCGGAGGTGGTCACCATTATTCAGAGCACAGTGCCCGCGACCATTGCTGTACAGCTGAAGCTAGATGACAGCGATTTGGCCTGGGTTGAGGCCGAGGCAACTCCGGTGCATCAGGTGCTGATGAATCTCTGCCTCAATGCCTGCGATGCCATGGCCGAGGGCGGCACTCTGGCGGTAGCGGCTGAGACTCGCCAGCTTGACTCGGGCGATCCCCAGCTGGCTGCTGCTGCCTCGCCGGGGCGCTACGGCGTGGCTACGGTGGCCGACACCGGCTGCGGCATGGCCCCCGACATTATGGAGCGCATTTTTGAGCCCTTTTTTACCACTAAAGCAGCCGGCCTGGGCACCGGGTTGGGGTTGGCCACCACCTTTCGAATTGTGCAAAACCACGGTGGCTTTATCCGGGTAGAGAGCCAGGTGGGGGTGGGCACTGAGTTTCAGGTGTTTTTACCCGCGATCGCCGCTCCTGTCGGCTCAGAACCAGTCACGGGCCGATCAGGTGAGACCTGAGTCAGGACAGGCTTAGCTCCTCTGCCCCAACCTCCTCTGCCCCAACCTCCATTGAAGTCATAGGATGCATTGAATACGACATACAACATTTTTATCGGTTCGCAGAACCGAGTGCATCATGGACTTGTCTCCACAAATTGAAGCGGTATACCAACGGGTAACTCACCTGCGTCAGAAGGCTACAGAGACCTGGTCGCAGCCCCCTGAGATTATCGACGATGCCTTTGGCGAACTGTACGGCGTGCTAGAAGAGCTAGGCACCGCCCAGGAAGAGCTACAGCGCCAAAATCGAGCGCTGCTAGACATGCAGCAGACTCTGCAACAGGAGCAGCGGCGCTACCAAGATTTGTTTAACCTGGCCCCCGATGGCTATGTGGTGCTCGATCGCCAGGGGGTGATTCAATCGGCTAACCGGGCCATGGCGACACTGCTCAAGGTGCCCCAGGCTGAGCTGCAAAATAAGCCCCTGGCCCCTTTTATTGCCCTAGGTGCTCGGCCAGTTTTTTTTCGCAAGCTCCAGCAGCTGAGCGACCTGACCGCCGCTGGTCAGCCCCTGCCCCAAGCTTGGCAGGTGCAGCTGTGCCCTCGCCATAGCCCGGCTGTGGTGGTGTCGATTACGCTGTCGGCGATGCCGACTACCGACGGCACTGTGGTCAACTGGCTGTGGCTGCTGCGCGATATTACCCAGCAAAAGCAAACCGAGGCGCTGATTCACCGCCAGGCGTTTTATGATGCCCTCACCGGGCTGCCCAACCGGGCGCTGTTTGACGATCGCCTGCCCCAGGCCCTAAACCGGGCTTGCCGTCGCCAAGACCAGCTGGCGGTGGTGTTTTTAGACCTCGACCGCTTTAAGCTAATCAACGACAGCCTGGGCCACAGCCTAGGCGATGCGGTGCTGCAAGCGGTGGCGACTCGCCTCAGGGGTGCCCTGCGATCGCAGGACACCATTGCCCGCTGGGGAGGCGATGAGTTTACGTTGATTTTGCACCCGGTGGAGTCGGCGGCGGCGGTGGCTCAGATGTGCGATCGCATTCTCGCCAGCCTCAAGCCGCCCCTGGTGATCAACGGCCACCACCTGCAAGTCAGCCTCAGCTTTGGCATTGCCCTGTTTCCCCAAGACAGCGACGATCCCGAAACCCTGGTGCGCTACGCCGACATCGCCCTTTACCAGGCCAAAACCCAAGACTGCGGCTATCGGTTTTACAACGCCGCCATCGACTTGCAGGGCCAGGCCGATCGCCCCCGCACCCAGCTCCATGGCGAAGCCCCAACCACCGGGCCAACCACCAGGGAGTAACCTCCCTGGCCCATAGCGCAAGTCTATTGCAGCAGACTGGGGAACTCGGCTCCCAATCCTCTTCAGAGGATTTCGGCTTTGAGCCTGGGACTTTTAGTCCTGGGCTCGGGGCCAATCTGAAGGATCGCCCCCTCAATCTGCCCTACCTCGACAGGTTTGGGTGGGCACTGCCCACCATGGGGGAAACTATTTTCCCAAAGTTGCCTCAAGCCTATCGCCCCGGTCAATACTCGGTGAATAACTGTGTCAGGCTAGAAGACCTAGCTTGTGGTGCCAGGTGATCCCAGCCTGCGGATACTGAATCAGCCTTGGCTAACCCCGGTTGGTCTGGGCAAACACCGCTTGCCCCTACGCCAGCCACCTGGGTGGAATCGGGGGAATGCGAAGCAAATTTGATCTGGGGGGCTAACCGCTAGGAAATGCTGAGGGCGGCTGTTTAGAGGCGTTGTTTTGGAGGCGGTGGCGTGAACGGACTGTTGAGCTTTTTGCCGGATAGCCCGATTGTGGCATTTACGGTGCTGCTGGTGGTAACGCTAGTGATTCCACCCATTTTTGAGCGGCTGCGGCTGCCGGGGCTGGTGGGGCTGCTGGCGGCGGGGGTAGTGCTTGGCCCCAGCCTGCTGGGGGTGCTCAACCCAGCCGGGGAGGTCGAAACCCTGCTCTCTGATGTGGGCAAAATCTACCTGATGTTTGTGGCGGGGCTAGAGATTGACGTCAAAGATTTTAAGCGCACCCGCAACCGTTCCCTAGGGTTTGGGTTTACCACCTTTGCCCTGCCCCTGACGGCGGGGCTGCTGCTGAGCCGCGCCTTTGGCTTTGACTGGGTGGCGGCGGTGCTAATTGGCTCGCTGCTGGCCTCCCATACCCTGCTGGCCTACCCGATTGTGATGCGCCTGGGCATCAGCAAAGAACCCTCGGTCTCGGCCACGGTGGGGGCAACTATTTTTACCGACATCGGGGCGCTGCTGGTGCTGGCCATGTGCGTCGCCGCCCAGGCCGGCGAGTTTTCGGCCCAGACGGTGGTGAGCCAGCTGGTGATGCTGGGGGTGTTTGCCACGGCGGTGCTGGTGGGCATCGACTGGGCGGGCAAGGAGTACTTTAAGCGCAATGGCGATCGCGAGGGCAACCAGTTTTTGTTTGTGCTGGCGGCGGTATTTTTGGCGGCGCTGGGGTCGCAGCTGATCAACGTCGATAAAATTGTCGGGGCGTTTCTAGCCGGGCTGGCGGTCAATGACGTGGTGGGCCACGGCCCGGTCAAAGAAAAAATAGAGTTTGTTGGTGGCGTGCTGTTCATTCCGTTTTTCTTTGTGTGCATGGGGCTGCTGCTTGACCTACAGGTGTTTATGGAGTCGATCACCACCAATCTGGCCTTTACCCTGGCCCTCACGGCTACCCTGATCGTCAGCAAATTGGCGGCGGCTCTGATCACCAAGCCCTTTTTTGGCTATCGCTGGGCGCAGGTGCTGACCATGTGGTCGCTGTCGTTGCCCCAGGTAGCGGCCACCCTAGCGGCGGCCCTGGTGGGCTTGCAGGTGGAGATCATCACGGCCCTAGAGTTCAACGCTGTAATTGTGATGATGCTGGTCACCTCGGTGACCGGGCCGCTGCTCACCGCCCGCTTTGCCGGGCGACTGGTGGCCCCTAAGCTGGTGCGCTCTGAGTCAGATTCGCTGTGGTTTGACTATGGGTCTGCCCCCGAAAGCCGCGCCGACTCGACGATCACCGGTCCGTTTACGGTGGTGGTGCCGATCTATAACCCCATCACCCAGCGCTACTTGATCGAAATGGCCGCCCTGCTGGCCACCCACGAGGGCGGTTATGTGATTCCGGTCACCGTGGCCCGCGCCCATGTGCATATGGACGACCCCAACCTGGTCGATGCCCTGGGCCAAAGCCGCAAGCTGCTGCAAAAGGCCGAAAGTCTCAGCCAAGAGTTTAAGGCCCAGGCCTACTCGGTGCTGCGGATTGACGATGACGTGTCAGAGGGCATCACCCGCACCGCCCGTGAGCAAAACGCCAGCCTGATCTTGCTGGGCTGGAGCCGTCAGGGCTTTAGGGCCAAACTGTTTGGCACCCTGGTGGACGATGTGTTTTGGTCGAGCCACTGCCCGGTGGCGGTGGCCCGACTGCTGAGCGAGCCCACCGACATTCACCGAATTTTAGTGCCGATGAAAAATATTACCCCCCAGGCGGCCCGAACCGTGCGGTTTGCCCAGATGTTTGCCGATACCCACAAGGCCTCGGTGACGCTGCTGCATGTGTGCGATCGCCACACCCCTGCCGACCAGGTCAAAGCCCTAGAGGTCGCCCTGACCAAGGTGATGACTAGCGGCCCGCAGACCAACTGGAACTTGATCAGCCTAGAGCACGACAACCCCGCCGAGATCATCCTTGAAACCGCCCGTGACCACGACTTGATCGTGCTGCGGTCTATGCGGCGGCGCACCGCTGGCGGGCTGGCCGTCAGCGATGTCACCCACCAGGTGATTGATGAGGCCACCTGTTCTCTCGTGCTATTTGGTGAGCCCCATACTTAGGGTTTTTGTATCGAGCCCCAAGGCCATACCCCCAATTCGAGGGGGCGGGGCGCACTCGACCGAGGCAACTGGCCTTGGAGCCAGAAATCTTCGGCGTGATTTGGGGGATTACCACACCAATCAAAAATTGTGCGGGGTGGGCATATCAATGGCTAGAAGAGTGAGGCCAGACCGATTCCCAGTCGGGGCAGTGACGCTCTTCTTCGGGACCAAAGGGGTGCATAGCGCACACCAGAGTATTGCCGCCGTAGGACTGACCGCAAAAATTGCGGCAGCCCACACAGGCCGGATAGTTTTGCAGCAGCGGCTCTACGGTGCTGTTTAATGGGCCAGATACCTCTTCAAACCACTGGTCGAGGCCAGAGAGCCCAGTGACCAGCGGCCCCAAAACCTCGCTGAGCTGGTCGGCAACGTCGTCTATTTCGGCATTGATCGTCATGCGAAACGGCTCTACCACATGGTTGAGCTGATCGACGATGCGATCAATTTCGGGGTCAATGGCTTCTTGCACCTGCTCGGCCCAGTCGTCGGTGGTGCGCACGAGATGGTCTGAGGCGCTGGCTAGCTGCTCGGTGAGATTGTCTAGCCAGCGCTCAGTGTCGTCAGACAACTGCTGGGTCAGATCGTTTACCGCGCTGCCAAAGGCATCAAGAAATTGCTTAGACCAGTCATCCATAGGGTTAATCGCTCGATCTCTGCTTGAGATTGTCTAATTCTTGGCGTAGGGCGGCTACCTGCTGCCGCAGAGCTTCGGTTTGAGCATCTGCGGGGGCTGGCGCGTCATCATCTAAGATCTCAATGGGACGGGGCAGCGTCTCTGCAGGGGAAACCGACGTATTTTGGGCCTGGTTGACCATATCGTTGACCAGCCGCTGGGCTTCTTCGGCGGTAATCTCGCCCCGAGCCACTAGCTCATTGACAATAGACTGGGTCTGCTCACGAAAGTCTTTGAGGGTGTCGCCCGCTTTCTCACCCGCGTAGGAGGCGACCCCAACCCCTAAATAAAAAGCTTTTTTAACTACATCTCCGAAACCAGCCATGGCTAGCGGTCTCCTTTTGACTCTCAATATTGATCTAGCCTATCGGCAGCGAAGCCTAAACGTCTAGGTAGCATGCCGCCCCGATCGGGGGGGAAACCCGTCATCTCTCGGTGAGATCAGCCCAGTGGCTAAAACGCAAAAGACCCGGAGTCCACGCCTGCCACAAGCATCCCGTAATGCTGCTACCTTCCGGTTCTGACATGATTTGGGCGTTGCGACCGCATGGGTCCGAGTCATCCTTATTATAACACCTGCCTCCGTGACCAACCAACGACTGCGCCAGCAAATTGCCTTCGCAATGGCAACCAACTGCCCCAAGCAGCGATGGCTACTCGATCTCAGGCCAATCAATCTCTGCCAACTAAAATTGCCGCCGGGGCCAGCCAGGCATAGCTCTGTGGTTTTTACTGCATGCGATCAATGGTGCGGTACTGGATGGCTTCGGCGATGTGGTGGGTTTGCAGGTGATCAGCCCCATCCAAATCGGCAATGGTGCGGCCCACTTTGAGGATGCGATCCATAGCGCGGGCCGACAGGCCCAGTTTGCGAACCGCCCCTTCTAGCAGAGTTTTGCTGGTGTCATCGAGGGGGCACCAGTGCTTGAGGTGGCGGCTTTGCATGTCGGCGTTGCATTGCAGAGCGGGTTCAGTTTTGAAGCGATCGCAGGCGCGCTGACGGGCGGCTTGAACGCGATCGCGCACCGGTGCCGAGGCTTCCCCCGGCTGGTGCTGGGTCATCTCTTCGGGCTTAATGCGGCTCACCACCACCTGCAAATCGATCCGATCCATCAGGGGGCCAGAGAGGCGCGACCAGTAGTTTTCGCGGCTGCGGGGGCTACAGGTGCAGGGCTGCACCGAGTCGCCATAAAACCCGCAGGGGCAGGGGTTGGTGCTGGCAATCAGGGTGAACTGGGCCGGAAACACGACGGACTGGCGGGTGCGGGTAATGGTGACGTAGCCATCTTCTAGGGGCTGGCGCAGGTATTCCAGCACATCGCGTTTAAACTCGGTCAGCTCATCGAGAAAAAGGATGCCCCGGTGGGCCAGGGAGATTTCTCCGGGTTTGGGGTAGCTACCGCCGCCGACGAGGGAGGGGCCAGAGGCCGAGTGGTGGGGGCTGCGAAAGGGGCGGGTGTTGACCAGGGTGCCCTTTTCTTTGAGTAGCCCCGCCACCGAGTGAATCTGCGTCACATCCAGGGCCTCATCAAACTGCAAGGGCGGCAGAATGGAGGGCAGGCGGCGGGCCAGCATAGTTTTACCGCTGCCCGGTGGCCCTACAAAAATCAAATTGTGCCCCCCCGCTGCGGCAATCTCTAGGGCACGACGGGCCTGGGCCTGACCTTTGACATCGCGCAGATCGAGCGCGTGGGGGGTAGCGCTCATGGCCAGCGTAGTGTCGACCGCCACGGGGGTGTGGCCCGAGGGATGATTCAAAAAGTCGGCCACCTCCGACAGGTGGCTAAAGCTATAGACCGTCAGCCCCGGCACCACAGCGGCCTCGCGGCCATTGTCGGTGGGCACCACCAGGCCGCGAATGCCCAGCTTTTGGGCGGCGGCGGCGATCGGCAGCACCCCGGCTACGGGTCGCAGGCTGCCGTCGAGGGAGACTTCGCCGAGAAACAGCAGGTCGTTGAGGGCGTCGGTATTCACTTGCTCGGCGGCGGCGAGAATGCCAACGCTGATGGGCAGGTCAAAGATCGGGCCTTCTTTACGCAGGTCGGCGGGGGTGAGGTTGATCACCACCTTGCGCATGGGGAAGGGGAAGCCGGCATTTTTGAGCGCAGCTTTGACCCGCTCGCGGGACTCTTGCACGGCGGTGTCGGGCAGGCCCACGACGACCACGCCGGGTAGGCCGCCCGAGATATCGACTTCAACCCCCACTTTGAGGGCGTCGATGCCCACCAGCGCTGCGCTCCAGACTCTTGCCAGCATATTGCGTTTCCCCTGAGATAGCCCCTGACTCTGGGGTTTAGGGTGCCCAAGGGGAGGATGCGATCGGCAATTGATCCCGAATCCTATCTGGTTAACCTCGTTTGGGGGCAATGCCGGGCATTGCCCCCAAGCGAGGCCTGTGGGATATTGGCCAGAATTGAGGCTTTGCCTTCAAGGCCCTGCGCGGTGCCTTGCGTTGCGTGGGCAGAGCCTCACCTGGGCGTTATGCACCCTAGGTCGCTAACTCCGCATGCCGCGTCTGCGGGTCATGACGGCGAGGTATTCGCCGCTGCGCCCGCTGGGGATGGGGTCTGACCAGGCAACTTTATCGCTGTAGCCCAGCGCCACCAGTTGGCCAATGGCGTCGGTGACTGCGCCGTAGTCGCCCAGCAGAATGTGCCGCAGGGTTTCTTGGCGATAGGTGGGTAGGGTAAATGGTGCAGGGGCCATGCCCTCTGCGTCGGATGATTCAAACATACGGGTAACTCCGTTTTCGGTAAAGAAAACGGGGAACTATCCAGATCCCTCTCTTTCTCTATGCGGTGAAGCAAGAGATGTGGTGAAGCAAGAGACCGGACTTAGAATGAATCCAGTCATCGCAGCTTACCAGAGCTAAGTTGGGATGATCAGGGGAATTGAGAGGCTGCCACCTCTCTCTTCCCCGCCCAGAATCATTCCCCGCAACAATATCCTGCCAGAAGCGCGCCAGAACCTCAACCCTACTGCCCAACCAATATCTAACGAACCCCTGACAGGGTGCATCCCACTTTTGCGGTTGCCACCGTCATTCCCACGCAAGTGGGAATCCATTCGGGAGTCAGATGTCCGCTGTGGATTCCTGTTTGCACGGGAATGACGGACTTGCTGGCTGCCAAAATGATGAGTTGACAAACTTGGGATGCACGCCTCCTGACACCTCTGTCTCCGCGATTGAGCACGCGGGTGAGAGCATCTTGAGCCGAATAGCCTCTCTGACCTGATCGAGCAGGCGTGGTGGTTGAGATGGTGACATAGGTCAACGCTAGATAACCCCGGCAGCAAGGATCTTATCCAGCACTTTTGACAGATAAGCACCCCCATCGCCAGGGTTATCCATCAGATCTATCGGATAACACCCCAAAACCTCGGACTCATACAGCAAATATTCTGTTTAATTCCTTAAAAACTGGGTATTATCCCGTAAATGTGCTGGATAATGCGGGTAAGACAGGGTCTTATCTAGCAGATCTGACGCTTAATACATAGTTGTGTACGCGCATAATTTAAATGTTAGCGCTTAGGAACACTTCCGAGGACGCGACCCAACAACTTCGTTGGAACCGACACCGCCGGTTAACCGCCCGACGGCGGTGCAATTCAACTTCGACGTTATGCTGCCGCAATCTGTGGTTGATGCAGAGCATGAGTGCTATTTATCGCTTTACAAAATAATTGAAAAAAATTCATGAAGAAGTATTTGAAAAGAGTTTGTGAAATTTTGTTGGTTAGTAGCTCTATTGTCCTTGGTGCTTCCCCAGCGATTTCAAACGAAATTGAGTGGGTAGAAGTTCCTGGAACTTATGACGAATATTCTGGCAATAATGCTCTATCCATAGGCACAAATACAATCACACGTAGAGGCAATGCAATTAATTTCGATCTTTTTTCTGATATAACTTTTCAGTATTCAAGAATTTCAGGTAATTGTAGAACTGGATGGTTGGTCAGTATTGCGTCAGGCGAATACAACAATGCTGGGCAGTTGGTAATCAATGAGCGAAGCCAAATACCTCTTGATCCTCGTTACGAGGGTTTTAGACTAGCTTTGGAATTTGCTTGTTCGCAGGAAATTTAGTTTGTATATGTTGCTGAAAAGCAATCAAATTTATGTTTTCATTGAGGTAAATTTTGATGATTAACTCAAGGCAAAATATCCTAACTATAGGAGTTATTTCATTATTTTTAACTGTTATAAAAGTCGATTCTAGTTCAGCACAGCTTGCTGATTCTCAGCAAATTAATTGGAATAATAATGCGACCAGCCTCCGTGGAAGATTAGATCAAGATTTTACCTTTACCTGCTCATCGAGCGGACGAGTTGGTTCTATTTGGGGAACTGATATTTATACTGATGATTCCTCAATTTGCAGTGCAGCAGTTCACGCTGGACTGATTACTGCGAGAGATGGAGGAGCAGTAACCATCAGGATTCGTCCAGGAGAGGATGCATATGCGGGCACTAATCGTAATGGTGTCAGGAGCGGTAATTATGGAAGGTGGAGTGGAAGTTTCATCTTTGTGAACTCGATAGGCAGCCCTGTATCTACTGAACCAGTCATTCCACCTCTTGAATGGAGTGATACTGCTACAGGGCTTCGCGGAAGATTAGATCAGGATTTCACTTTCAGTTGTCCCTCAAGCGGACGAGTTGGCTCTGTCTGGGGAACCAATACGTACACCGATGATTCCTCAATTTGCAGTGCAGCAGTTCATGCTGGACTAATTACTGCGAGAGATGGAGGGGTAGTAACCATTAGGATTCGTCCAGGAGAGGACGCATATGCGGGCACTAATCGTAACGGTGTCAGAAGCAGTAATTATGGAAGTTGGAGTGGGAGTTTCATTTTTCTGAGATAGTGCGATCGCAGCATAATCGAGACAGGGAGAAGCCTCACAAATCCCCTTTAGCCGTCCTCATTGCCTTAGGGTTCTGTGGCTACCGAGCTGTTCCAGCCAGACCTCAATCAGACTTCCCTAGCCTCAAGGACGCCTGAAGCTAGGGGTTGTCCATCTCTCGGCTCCTATGACTTGCGAGCATTTGGATGGCTGGTTCTCCCACAGGGAACTTTCACCCCATTAGTTCACGCCCATGCTGGGCAGACACAATTCGGATGAAGCAGAACGTATCAGTCTTTTTCGTTAGGTTCGAGAGAATATTTGCGCCCGCTGAACACGACCGTTATACAGCCTGCACTGGGCGCAAGGACACTTTCTTGGGTATACTCGCCTTCGACATGCAGTACTGGTGAGGGTGATTCGCGTGCCAACGCTTCAAGTCCAGAAAGCTTACTCTTTCTACAAAACATATATCCTTGAGTACAGCCGCAATAAAGCCGAAATTTATGAGCAGTACGGCTTTTCCTTGCAAGGTAGCGTAGGTTCAAAAGATTGGGAAGTATTTGCATCAATCTTAGTAAATGATAGAGCAAGAAGAGGCGATGGGGCAGATTTGGTGAACTACGAAGTGAAATCTGCCACACTCGGAAGTAGCTTTGAATATCAGTACCACAGAAATCGTGGACTCAATAAATTAACTGATGACAGAGATGTAGATCACATCTTTATTGCCAGAAGTGAAACCTACATGAATGTTGAGGTTTGGTTAATTGAACGTACCAAAATGCTCTCCACGTTTGACAGGTGGCTACCTGAACTCATTCAAAACTATGAAGCCGTAGACAGGCAAAGATTTCGACGTTCAGTGACCTATGGTTTTGTTAGAAATCAAGGCATTCAACTACTAAAAATCACTGATGGAGAACTAAATTACTTTCTCGAAGTGACTTAGTTAAAGGATTCAATATATTTTCAGCAATCCAGACAATGACAGGTACACAAACAGCATCGCCAAACCCTGTCAAAGCTTGATTGACTTGTAATGGAATTGGATAATTATCTGGAACACCTTGTAGTCTCGCATACTCCCGAGGCGTCATCAGGCGCATTTTAATAGTTCCTTGTCCAACTCTAACAAGCATTTGCCTGCTACTACCACCTCTAACAGTTCTTAAACAACCAGCAAGACCATCTTTTCTAAGTTCTGCCCTTTGCTTGCCTTCGCGAACCCGCCTATACATAGGGCAGTATGAATATGTTGATAACTCCTGTAATCCTTGTAGGTATTCGAGATTGATAGATGACATCATACTCAAATGACGCTTCACTTCATTGTCAGACCACCAGCGAGCATCGTTATCTAAAATTTTTTCTATGACAAAGCTCAAGTCAGCTTTTATTCTATCTGGCAGTGGTGGCACATCCAGAAAGTTCCAGCATAGATCGAGATTAGCTACAACTGCCTTTTCGAGTGTCTGCGTTTTAAGTGAAGAAGAACGCTTAGAGAAAACGAGTATATCTTGATTCACTTTAGATGACTGCATTCCGACCACGAATACTCTTGGCCTACTTTGAGGTACAAAACGAGCCGCATCAATGGTGAAAACATCACAAGCATAACCTAGCCGATTTAATTCTTGAATTGCGATTCGGAAGTCTTGTCCGCCATTTGATGTTAGCCAACCAGATACATTTTCCAACATCACAATCTTAGGCTTATTTGCTTGGCTATCAAGAATTTGGGTAAATCCCCAAAAAGCGCTAGAATGCTGTCCGTCAATACCTTCTAAATTACCTGCTAAAGATAAATCAATACAAGGAAAGGATGCTGTCGCAAGTATCGTTTCAGGAATATCGTCAGAACCAATGGAAAAAATATCTTGAACTTTATAATGTTTACTTGCATCCTTAAAGTGGGCTGAGTACATTTCAAACTTGCTATGCGCCCAGTCATTAGCGAAGATAACGTTCCAACCCACTTGCTCTAGCCCTAATCGGACTAGCCCAATTCCTGCAAAGTACTCTGCACAGGTTAGGCCATCGTAAGGGCTTACAGTCTCTCTTGCGCCAACTAAAGCCTTGTTTTTCATCACCGAAAGGGGCATAGTGCTTACGTTACCAATTTACAGGAGCAATTTCATAGCTATTGCTATGAAAGCATAGCGTCATCCTTACTGCTGAGTCAACTAAATTTATGAGGCGATTTGGGGAAAAGCTATATCAACTAAGGATTCGGCGGGGCTTGACACTGACAGAGCTAGGTAATTTACTAAGCGTTCACAATACATTTGTATCACAACTAGAGAAGGGTAGGAAGGTTCCTAACGCTGAAATGATTCTTAGGGTGGCAGATACTTTCGACGTAACTACTGATCAACTAATGCGTGATGAGCTGGATTTGCCGGAAGAACATTGCTGAAACGCTGTATAACAAGCCCAATGCACCCGATCGTCGAGAGTAGCGGTTACAGTTTAAGGCCATCTACGGCGGGTGATTGGGAACGTTAGCTGGCTTCGTCAAAAATTCTGAAGGTTTGGGAACCTGGGCCCTGGACAATCTAGCGTTGAGGTACTATCCGCGCGATCGCATCCCCCATGGCTCCTACCGCAGACATCATTATCATTGGCGCTGGCATCTCTGGGCTAGCTGCCGGCTACTACGCCCAGATGAACGGCTACCGCAGTATCATTTTTGAGGCCCACGACCAGCCAGGGGGGCTCTGCACCGCATGGCAGCGCCAGGGCTACACCTTCGACGGCGGCATTCACTACATCTTCGGCACCGGGGAAGGGCAACCCTTCTACGATCTGTGGCGCGAGCTGGGAGCCTTTGAGGGGCTAGAGTTTACCAACCAGACCGAGTTCATGCAGATCCACGGCCCCCAGGGCGAGGTGCTGCGGGTGCACAGCCAGCCCGACGCGCTAGAGGCACATTTACTAGAGCTGGCCCCTGAGGATGCCAAGCTGATCGAGGCCTTTTGCAAAGGCGTGCGCAAGTTCAAAGACTTTGACCTGTCGATGTTGCAGCAAAAGCCCAAGTCGCTGATGACCGCTGCCGACTGGGCGCGGCTGGGCAAGCAGGTGCTGCCCTTTATGGGGGTGCTGGGCAAGTGGAGCCAGCTGTCGCTGCGCGATTTGGCCGCTCAGGTGAAAACCCCCTTTCTGCGATCGGCAATGCCCCATATGTTTGCCTGGCCCGATGTGCCCGTGATGGTAGGCATGTCGCTGCTGGCCTATTTAGATAATGGCAATGCAGGCCAGCCCGTGGGGGCAGCCCTCAACTTTGCCCGCGCCATTGAGCAGCGCTACCTAGCTCTCGGCGGCGAAATTCACTACTCAGCTCCGGTAGAGCGGGTGCTGGTGGAAAATGACCAAGCGGTGGGGGTGCAGCTCCACAGCCATGAAACGTATCGCGCTAGGCGGGTGATTTCGGCCTGCGACGGTCGCCGCACGATTTTTGACCTGCTGCGGGGAGAGTATATCAACCGCAGGCTAGAGAAACTCTACGATGGCCATCTGCCCCTGCATTCGCAGCTGCAAGTGTCGCTGGGGGTGAATCTGGACTTTTCGCAGCGGCCCCACTGGGTGACGCATTTGTTGGCGGAGCCGATCGCGATCGCAGGCCAAGACCGCTACGAGATCGGTGTCAAACATTATTGCTTTGACCCCTCGCTGGCCCCACCGGGCAAGTCGGTGGTGGTGATCATGCTGACTAGCCCCTACAGCTACTGGCAACAACTCTCTGGACACACCGCCTACCACGCCGCAGAAAGCCAGGCGGCGAGGAGTTTGATTGAGCGGCTGGAGGAGTTCTATCCGGGGCTGGGGGCCAGCATTGAATGCATGGATGTAGCCACCCCCCTCAGCTACGAGCGCTACACCGGCAACTGGCAGGGGGCCAGCTGCGGCTGGCTGCTGACCAAAGACACCCTGCCCTTGATGATCAAAGGCGTGCCCAAGCGGCTGCCAGGGCTGGGCCAGTTTTACATGGTCAGCCAGTGGACTGAGCCAGGGGGCAGCCTGCCGATCGTGGCGCTGTCGGGCCGCAACATGATCACCGAGATCTGCCGAGAAGATGGCCGGGGGTTTGAAACGGCTTTGCCGGGATAAAAGGAGGAGAGTTCTAAATTTTGAATTTTGAGTTTTGAATTGGAGCCTGACTATGAGAACTCAAAACTTAAAACTCAACACTCAAAACTCTTTTCTTTTCTCTGGTGAAAGGTTATTAAGTGCGATCGCACATCACGCTTCGTTGCATTCCCCCGCCACCCGCTGCCCGCCGCAAGACAATAGATCTATAGGGACATGGTTGCCAAAACCAGCCCTGACCGGGCGTTGCACCGAGAGGTTTACCCCATGCTGTCCACCATACTCAGCTACCACGACACGCTATATCTCACCACAGAACTCGGTGCCCTGGGGCTAGTGATCTTCCTCTGCTGGCTGGCCCCTCGCCTAAACCATCACCAGCCCTAGAGCTGCGGGGTGATGGGGGTAAAGCAGCATACCGCCCCATTCACCAGCCCCCTGCCCCCCTTCCCTCTGCCCCTGTTCAGTTACCGGGAGACACCCATGTACCAAAAAATTCTGGTCGCCCTCGACAATAGCTCCGCCAGCGAGGCCCTGTTTGCTGAAGCCCTCGATCTGGCCCAGGCCACCGAGGGTGCTCTACTCCTTGTCCACAGCCTGTCAAACCAAGAAGACAACAGCCCCATGCCGATGGCGACCCAGTTCGACAACATCTACTGGGCACCTGGCACCGAGCTTGACATTGAGGCCTGGCGGCAGGCCTGGGTGCGCTACGAAAACGAGAGCCTAGATCGTCTGCGTCGCTATGCGGCCACCGCCAACACCGCCGGAGTCACCACCGAGTTTCGACAGCTGATTGGCAGCCCCGGTAGCGCAATCTGCAAAGCCGCCCAAGAGTGGAACGCCGACTTGATCTTGATCGGCAACCGGGGGCGCACCGGCTTGGCCGAACTGGTGTTGGGCAGCGTCAGCAACGATGTTATGCACCGCGCCCCCTGTTCTGTGCTGGTGGTCAAAGCCGCCGCCCTGGAAGTTTCCCAGCAGCCTGAGGTCGCCGAAGTCGTCGGATAGCGGCTGGCGATTTTCGACCTTGGCTTGAGCCAGCTTGCCCCCAGGAGATCCCATGCTCCTGGGGGCTGACCTATGTGCGCTACCCCCGTTACATCGTGGCAGCTTCGGCAAATCGTGTTTCCTGACATCAATGGGATCCGCAAAAGGCGACGGATGGCAAAAATTGTAACAAATTGTGATCTTTTCCCGCGAATCTCTTGGGAAAACCTGGGGAAAACCTGGGGAAAACCCCCGGCTTTAAAGGGGATAACTTCTCCCTAACCGGGGAATCTGCCGCCGACCCATCCAAGGGTGTGGAAACTCCACCATTCTCTTCACAGGTTTTCCCCAGGGATGTTAGCAATACAACCCAGGCCTGCCAAACATTCCAGCGGTTCTCCCCAGTTTGCACAGGCTCTACTACTACTACTACTATTCTTTAAAATTTTCTTTTTCCGGAAGGCCGACCTGATTTAACAGGCACCGAGGCCATGGGGGTAAAAAAGGGTGGTAGGATGGGCACCCAATCAAAAAGTATCTTCTTTCAAACCCGCTCAAAAGCTTTCAGGTAAAGGGATCCAGCTTTTCAAGTTGTTGTGGAAAGAGCGGGTTAACCAGGAATCTATTGCAAAGGTGAGATACTGCTAATACAGAATTAGCCAACCTTTACAGACCGATGTTCTGGGGTGGCGTTCTGCTCCAGTTGCGTTTCTTTTTCTCCGTTGCCATGAAGTTTATCTGCCCCCAGAACGAGCTGAGTGCCCAA
>RECJ01000320.1 GCA_007694115.1 Leptolyngbya sp. DLM2.Bin27
TATTCTCTCAAAGCGTTGTCCCCTAAAGCGTTGAGTCCCCTTGTCACCCCCTAAGGGATGAGGCAGAATCACACACCGCAAACCGCGAACCGCGAACCCTGAACCTTGAACCCTGAACCCTAAACCGCACCCCTAGCCCTCCCGTCCAATTTCTGTTGTTTTTACTGATTTAAGGATCGAACTACCGATGAAACTTTTAATGGTGCTGACCTCCCACGACCAGCTGGGCGATAGCGGCAGCAAGACCGGCTTTTGGCTCGAAGAGTTTGCCGCTCCCTACTACGTCTTTAAAGACGCCGGGGCCGACATTACCCTGGCCTCACCCCAGGGCGGCCAGCCGCCCCTCGACCCCAAAAGCGATGCCCCCGACGCCCAGACCGAGGCCACCCAGCGGTTTAGGCAAGACCCTGAAGCCCAAGCCGCCCTGGCCCACACCCTGGTGCTGTCGAGCCTGACTGCCGCCGACTACGATGCGGTGTTTTATCCCGGTGGCCACGGCCCCCTGTGGGATCTTGCCGACGACCCCCACTCTATTGCTCTAATCGAAGCCTTTTACGCGGCGGGCAAACCCGTCGCCGCCGTGTGCCACGCCCCCGCTGTGCTGCGCCACCCCAAGGCCGCCGATGGCTCGCCCCTGGTGCAAAACAAAGCGGTCACCGGCTTTGCCAACAGCGAAGAAGCCGCCGTGGGCCTCACCGATGTGGTGCCCTTTTTGGTCGAAGACATGCTCAAAGCCAACGGCGGTCACTATGCCCAGGCCGACGATTGGCAGCCCTTTGTGCAGTGCGATCGCAATTTGATCACCGGGCAAAACCCAGCCTCGTCTGAGGCAGCAGCCCAGGCGGTGATACAACAGCTCAAAGCCAGTTTCATCAAAGCTACATAAAGCTTGACCAACCATAAGCGCCGCCCTGTCGCCACCACACCCTACGGGGAGGCGTTATCGGCGCTGCCCCTTGCTGCTGGGGCGATCGCTGCTGGGCGATCGCTTGGCGACCGGAATACGGAAAGTAATGCGGCCTCGGGTGAGGTCGTAGGGAGTCAGCTCAACTTTGACCCGATCGCCGGGCAAAATTTTGATGTAATTTTTTCTGATTTTGCCTGAGACATGGCCCAATATTTCAAAGCCGTTGTCGAGTTGAACCTTAAACATGGCACCGGGCAATGCGTCAGTGATGACACCTTCGGCTTCAATTAGATCAGTTTTCATCTGGGCAGTTCCTTTGGACAATTTTTGGGGCAGTTTTTTGGGGGGTTGAGCGGGGGTTGCCGCTTTATTAGGCGTTAGCTCAGACGCATGTTCATCTATCTATAGAAATAGATTTAGACATCAACCGGGCTGTTATCGACTATACGTTAACTTTTAGATCATGGCAGGCAATGCGGTGGGTTGGCGACGGGGCCGCTGGCTCATCGCTGTAGATTTCTAGCTCAGCCTCAGGCTCTGTCTCAAACAACAGCCAGCTCCAGGGAAAAACCACTCGCTCAAGCTCGGTCTTGGCCGAGCGGCTAACTCGAACAACTTGCAGTTTAGGGGTTTTGTTACGATAGCCGCACAGCATCTTTGACTTTGTCGCGGGGTTGACCGAAGGGGAAGAAACTCTCATGGTTTTGTAGGTATGATTTTGTACGATTTTGACAGATCTGGTTATGTTCACGAGCCCAGCAGTCGAAGGCGGTTAGTTTCGCAGCCCGCCCCGGCGCAGACGGGGGCAGCCCGCTGCTAGGTGGAGCTAGGTCAGCGTTCTCGTTGTACTGGCTGCCGGTGCTCAGCATCCCGGACGGGGGCATCTTGGACGGGGGTATGTCGGGTGGGGGCATCTTGGACGGGGGCATCTCTATATTGGTCATCAAAGATGGTCAGCCGGGTTGGCTGACATTGTTTGACGACCGCCTGAATGCTGTGTACGCCCTCCTGGGTCAAATCTTCGATATAGTCTGCCTGCCGAGCCTTTGCCGCCTGGGAGCTGCTAAAGGGGCCAAAGTAGTAAATGCAGAGTGGCTGAGTAGTCATCACCTCGATCCACCATTCTCCTTTGCCAAGCTGGGGAATATTGAGCAACAGTTTTTTTATCATGATTGAAGATAAAGTTTAAGCCTTGGGGTAAAGTACGTTAACGAAATGAAATTGTCATGATCGAGGGCTCCTACAGCCTTTTTAAACCCGCCATGTGAAGAACCTGTGAGGAAAACCAAATTAGCCCACATCCACTACATATTTCTTTGCCTGCCTAACTCAAACTCAGTCGCAGTAGCTCACCTCATATACTTAGGCCAATTTTGGCTACAAAAATAGCCAAGCATGTGGCTGCCTGCTGAGGGCTCAGACCCTACACCCCGACATCAAAATATTTTTTCCCTAGAGATTTTCTGAGGCTAAAGTCTATGCAAATCCTAAATTTTCTTTTTACTCCGATGGATTGGGTTGCTCAAGCCCCCTGCGCTTCTGGCTAGGATCTCTCTAGTAGTCGCAGGCAGATCCTAGCTCCCCTATTCCCGAAAGGCATAGCCCCTGGAATACAGCAAATTCCCTTTCTGCCTGCTGCCTTCCTGTACTAGGCTCAGGCAGCATCTAGCGGCTGTTCTCAATAGTTAGCTGATTTTTATGCTTTTTACTGAGAAGCATCAGTACTTCTGTCAATTCCCCCTCTGATGAAGGATGGTATTGACCGAAAAAATCCTCACTGTTTAGGTATACAGACCCTACAGATCCAGAATAGGCACATCATCTGCAATGCGAATTTTATGCGAATTTTAATAGTCGAAGATGATCAACTGAGTGCTCAGGCACTACAGCATCTGTTGACTAGCTACAGCTATGCTCCCGATATTGCCCGCAGAGGCCACGAGGGCCTAGATCTGCTGGCGGCTTTTGCCTATGACTTAGTAATTTTAGACTTGCAGCTGCCCGATCAAGACGGCATTAGCCTCTGCAAGGCTCTGCGCGCCCAGGGCTACACCATGCCCGTGATGCTGCTCACCGGCACCGATCAAGTCGATCAAAAAGCGGCGGCGCTCAACGCCGGGGCCGATGACTATGTGGTTAAGCCCTTTCATAGTCAAGAGTTGATTGCCCGGGTTTTGGCGCTGCTGCGCCGGGGCCAGGCGGCTGGTAACCCCTGGCTGAGCTGGGGGGCGCTACAGCTTGACCCCAGCTGCCGCCGCGTCACCTACGACCACTGTGAGCTCACCCTAACCCCCAAAGAATATGCGGTATTAGAGCTGCTGCTGCGCCACGGGGAGCAGGTTTTTAGCGCCCAGGCGATTTTAGACCAGGTCTGGGCTGTCCCCGAACCGCCCATGGAAGAGACCGTCAGAACCCACATTAAGCGGCTGCGCCAAAAGCTCAGATTGGCCGGGGCTCCGGCCAATCTGATCGAGACCGTATGTCGCGTGGGCTATCGGCTCAATCCGTCTATGCGAGATGAGTCGTCACCCTCTCCTGGTTTCTTGCGCGATCCCTCTGCCGCCTTGCCGGGGGCTAGGGCGGCTGGGGTGAGCCTGGTACCCGCCGTCTGCGTGCTCGTGGTCACCGATGAACCAGGACAGATCAAACAGATTCAGTCGCTGTCGCTGCCGCCGCAGCTAGAGGTGGTGGGGCTGGGCGATCTGACTCAGCTTTGGCCGAGCCTAATTACCCATCAACCGGATCTGCTGATTGTGGGCGATGGCGATCGCAGCGGCCCGCACCTGTGTAAAGCGGTGCGATCGCTACCCCGCTGGCAAACCATCCCCATCCTGGTGCTGCTGCCCCACAAAACCCCCGCCGCCGTACAAAAAATCTTTGCGGCTGGGGCCAGCGACATTCTCACTTTGCCCCTGGTGGGGCCAGAGCTAGTTGCCCGCATCGTGGCCCACGTGGCGTAGGGTGGGTCGATTGTCAACGGGGGATACGAAATTCGGATGCGGTATCAGCTTTCCCCGCCTGGGCCAGCCGATAGGTGTTGCGCCCCGAATCTTTGGCCGCATAGAGCGCCTGGTCGGCATGGCGCAGCAGGGTTTCGGGGTCGCGCCCGTGGCGGGGAAACAGCGCCGCCCCCATGCTGCTGCTGATGGTGACGCTATGGCCATTGACCTCAAAGATCGGTCGCAGCTGGGCCTGTAGCCGCTCGCACACCTGGGTCACGGTTGCCACCCCCTCAACCTGGTGCATGACTAGGGCAAACTCATCGCCGCCCCAGCGCACCAGCACATCGGCCTCGCGCAGATCTTGGGTCAGGCGATCAGCGGTTTTGGCCAACAGCCGATCGCCAGTGGCGTGGCCGAGGGTGTCGTTAATGTCTTTAAAGCCGTCTAGATCTAAAAAGACAATGGCCAACTGCTCAGAGTTGCGCTCGGCCTGGGCGATGGCCTGGCTGAGGTGGGCGTCAAAAAAGGTGCGGTTGGGCAGGTGGGTGAGCGGGTCGTAAAAGGCCTGGTGATGAATCTTGGCGATCTCCCGTTTTTGCTGGGTAATGTCGCGCAGCAGCCAGCGCAAACTGGCCACGGTGCCGTTGGCCCGACAGTTGACCGATAGGGTGACGGCGACATCGATGGGCGGGCCTAGGTAGGGGCAAACGCGCCCCTCCCAGTCTTTGACAAACGCCGGATCGGTGTCGCCTGAGGTGGCTACGCCCGCCAATAGGGCTAAAAACGCCGAGGAACTGGCCGCCTCAATAAACAAAATCAGTGGTTTGCCGATCAGATCGGCCTGGGGAAATTTGAGCAGGGTGGCGATCGCAAAGTTGGCCTCTAAAATTAGCCCCTCCGCATCGGTCACCAGATACCCGTAGGGGGCAAAGTTAAACAAATCGTGGTAGCGCTGGCGCTCGATTTCGAGTTCGCGCTGGGTGCTGAGCAACTGCCGATTTTGCCACAGCACCTCCTCCTGTGAGGCCCGCAGCTCGTCGAGCACCCCATACAGCTCGTGCAGCGCCTCGGCCACCAGGTGGGGCTGCGGGGGTGACTTAACCGCTTGCAGCTGCAACTGCGCCGCCCGCTGACAGACAGTATTGATCGAGAGGGCCAGATCCATGGGTCTACTTGCTCCACTGAGACTTAGCTGTGACCAAACCGTTGAGATTGCTGGAAGCCAGCCCCGCCCCAGCTGAGACGGTTTTTTGCCTAGCTGCGGGGCAAAAAATATGGTTTGCCAAGTGATGCACTAACCAAAAACCGACCATACCAATCCCACATCCACCCTGGAGAAAGCGGTTGACTAGAGGCAATAAGCTACGAGATCATGACTCTTTCGAGGCTCAAATCTACCCTTTCTATACTCAAATCTATAGAACGGCTCTCGCCCATTGCACCCCACCGAAGTTAGACATAGGGCTTGCCCCCTAATATTTCAGCCCTGCGGGCAACCCGCCCCATCGCCCGCGCTTAGCCGTCAGGCCCGGGCCGGGGGGGCGGCGGCCCAGGGGGCTCGGCGTTTGGGGCGGCAGCGGGCAGGGGGGCAGGGTTAGGGGCTGCAGCCACCGGCAAATAGACCCGAAACTGGCTGCCGTGGCCCAGTTCACTAGAGACCTGCACAAAGCCGCCGTGGCTTTTGACCAGGCTAAACACCGTCGATAGCCCCAGCCCGGTGCCCTGTCCCGCAGGCTTAGTGGTGAAAAAGGGATCAAAAATCCGCTCTAGACTCTGGGGCGAAATGCCCAAGCCACTGTCGGCCACGGTGATCACCACATAGTCACCGGGGCGGGCATCGACATAGGCTTGGGCTTCGGTGGGGCTGAGCTGATAGGGTGCCAAGGTCAGGGTGAGCGTGCCCCCAGCGGGCATGGCATCGCAGGCATTGATGCAGAGATTCATTAAAATCTGGTGCAGCTGGGTGGGGTTGGCGACCACATAGAAGGTCAGATCGGCTGGAATCTGGGGGCAAATTTCAATCGACCGAGCTGTGGTTTGCTCTAGCAGCGCCGCCACCTCTAGCAGCGGCTGCCGGATCAGTAGGGGCACTCTTTTTTCGCTGGTGCCCCGGCCAAAGGTCAGCAGGCGCTGAATCAAATCAACGCTGCGCTGGGCGCTGCTGCGAATCAGCGTCAGCAGTTCTCGGTGGGGCTGTAGCTCGGCTTGGGATGGCTTGAGCAAAAAATCGGTGGCGGTCAAGATCGGGCCGATCGCATTGTTGAGGTCGTGGGCAATGCCGCTGGCCATGGTGCCCAGACTATCGATCCGCTGGGCGCGGTATACCTGGGCCTCTAGCTGCTTGATCGCGGTGATGTCGGTGTTGACCACCAGCACCGCCTGGGGCTGCTCACTGGGGTCATACATGGGGGTGCGGCGGCTGAGCACCACCCGCGACTGACCGCTGGGGGTGATGTACTCTAGCTCGCCCTGCCAGCTAGAGCTGTCGGTGGCCGGGGGAGTATGGGCCGAGGGTTTGAGTTGCAGCAGGCGATCGGCGGGTTGCCCCAGGGCGGCGGCGGCGGGCAGCTCGTAGAGGCACTCGGCCCCCCGGCTCCAAAATTCGATGATGCCCTGCAAGTTTTGCGTATAGATCGCATCGGGGACGATGTCGATCAGGGCCGCCTGTTTTCTAACGGTTTTGGCTGCCTGACGGTGGTGATCGCGCTCTTGCTGGAGGCGGGCATTGGCCTCGGTTAGCTCGGCGGTGCGGGCGGCCACCTGCTGCTCTAGGTGATCGTAGGCCAGGCGCAGCTGCTGCTCGATCTGCTTGCGCTGGGTGATGTCTCGCAACAGCCACAGCAGGGTAGCACCTTGCCCCTGGGGGTTGTTGAGGCTGGCCACCGTAATTGCCACCCTCACTGGCTCGCGGTTTGGGCCTGCCAGGGTGATCTCCCAGTCTTGCTGGGCGTGGGGATCGGCCAGCCGGGCCTGAAAGCTGGGTCGATCGGCTGCCGCCACAAATACGATCAAGGGCTTTTGCTCTAGATCGGCCTGGGGCCGACCGCAGAGGGCGGCGGCGGCTCGGTTAGCCTGGCGAATCAGGCCAACGGTGTCGGTGACGAGATAGCCATCGGGGGCCAGCTCAAACAAGGTGGCATACCGCTGGCGCTCGATCTCAAGCAGCCGCTGGGCATCGAGCAGGTTGCGGTTTTGCTCTAACAGCTCTTCGTCAGCGGCATGGAGCTCTTCTAAGACCAGGCAGAGGGCTTTTAGGGCTTCGTCGAGCAGCTCAGGTGCTACCTCTGCCTGGCTGGCCAACTCGCGTAGTTGTAGGGTCTGCTGATAAACCTGATCAAGCTTGCCTGAAACCTCCATTCACTCATCCTTTCTTACCCTATTGACCTATGTAATGACTTGTACGTAACCAGGCCCGACAGTTTAGCCTGGGCCGAGCTGCCTTCAGCGTGGCAGACCACCCTGGGCCACGGTTAGGGGGTGGCCATGCCTGCCGTCGCCTACCGTCAGCCCCGAAGAGAGTTCTACCTGGGGCTAAAGACTGGGATTCGATCATCTTTTTGCTCGAAGTCTCATCTGCCTCTCTTATAGCCTAGCCCTGTGAAGAAAGTGTGAACCAACTGTACACACCGGAGGAGTATGTCTACCTTCTGCCTTCTGCCTTCTGCCTTCTGCCTTCTGCCTTCTGCCTTCTGCCTTC
>RECJ01000305.1 GCA_007694115.1 Leptolyngbya sp. DLM2.Bin27
AGGCAGAAGGCAGAAGGCAGAAGGCAGAAGGCAGAAGGCAGAAAGGGAATTCCATCTCATACAAGGGTTGCCGCGTTAGTCAATTGGTGGGTTTATTGCCGCCTCAGAGTACTAGGCAGACCTAATTTTGGCTAGGAGGGAGTTAGCTGTTTCCTCGGCCCCACGCTTACAATGGCTCCTAGAGGAGGGGTGGGGAGATGCTCAGCCCTCAGCTGCCGTTTATGCAGATTGGCATGGTAGACACTGCTCCTAGTCCTGTCAAGCTGCCAACGCCCGACTCTAGCGACGGTTTTTTAGTCTGTGGGCTGGGCAGCCTGGGCCAAAACTGTGTGGCCAACCTGAAAAGCTTTGGCGTGCCGGTGAATGCGATCAACGATGCCATGCCCAGCGAGTGGGAGGTGGTCGATCTGCGATCGCAGATCGACCACCTTGAGATCGGCGACTGCCGCCAGGCGGAGGTGTTAGAGCGGGCGGGCATTCGCCAGTGCCGGGCGGTGCTGCTGGTCACCCAGGACGAGCGGGTCAACCTAGAGGCAGCGCTGACGGCGCGGGTGCTCAACCCCCAGGTGCGGCTGGTGATGCGATCGGGCAAGCAAAACCTCAACCAGCTGATGGGGCAGCAGCTGCAAAATTTTATTGCCTTTGAACCCACCCAACTGGCGGCTCCGGCCTTTGCCCTAGAGGCCTTTGGCGAAGAGCTGATCGGCTACTTTAGCCTCGATGGCCACCGCTTTCAGGTGGTCAAGCAGCGGCTGGAGCCCGATAATCTATGGTGCGATCGCCGCCAGCTGCACGAGCTAGACACCAGCCACCGCCGGGTACTGTGCCACACCCCCGCCGCCCTGGTTCGCTCGACCGAGGCGCTACCCAGAACTACCCCCAGCCCCTCTAGTCTGTTCTACACCTGGCTGCCCGACACCGTGCTGCAAGCGGGCGACGAAGTGGTGGTGATCGAAAGCGACGCCCAGCTGCGCACCCTGCACAGCGAGCCCGCCAGACCCGTGCGCCAAGCTCCCCTGGCCTGGGCGCGCCAGACCCTGAAGTGGCTGAGCGACTGGCGCACCCTCAAGCAGAGTTTGGTCGACCTCTGGCGCAGCCGATCTGAGCATCAGCTCCGCCGGGTGGCGCTGATCTGCGGCGCTACAGTGTTGGCCCTGTGTCTAGTCGGTACCCTGCTGTTTGACTTCAACTCCCCCGCCGACATCCCGCCGTTTAACGCGTTTCTGTACACCTTTGTCACCCTGTTTGGCGGCTATGGCGACGTGTTTGAGGCCCTGGAGGAGTTTGACAACCCGCGCGGGATGCAGCTATTTGGCGTGCTGCTGACGGTGGCCGGGGCCGCCTTTGTGGGGGTGCTCTACGCCCTGCTCACCGAAAAACTGCTTACCCTGCGGTTTGAATTTATGGAGCGCCGCCCCCCGGTACCGGAACGAGACCATGTGGTGGTGATCTGGCTGGGGCGGGTGGGTCGCCAGGTGGTGACCACGATGCAAGAGCTCAACCAGCCCGTGGTGGGCATTTCGCCCCACGCCCTCGACGCCGAGGTGCTGCCCAACATTCCGCTGCTGACCGGGGATATCAGCGCCGCCCTAGACAAGGCCCATCTGGCCACCGCTAAAAGCGTGGTGGCAGTCAGCGACGACGAGATTCAAAACCTAGAAGTAGGGCTGCTGGCCCACCGGGTCAACCCCCACTGCCGCGCCATCATTCGCACCTACGACCAGCAGTTTACCGACCGCGTGGCTCAGATTTTTCCCTTTGCCCAGGTGCTCTGTGCCTCGGCACTATCGGCTGACGCCTTTGCCGGAGCCGCCTTTGGCGAGCATGTCATCGGCCTGTTTCGGCTCTACCGCCAGACGGTGCTGGTGACCCAGTACCAGATCGAGGCGGGCGACACCCTCGAAGCGCTGCTGCTGTCTGAGATCGCCTACGGCTATGGGGTGGTGCCGCTGTGGCACGAGCACCAGGCCGAGTCGGGCCAGCTGATGCCCTCAGAAGATATTCGCCTGCAAGTGGGCGATCGCCTGGTGGTATTGGCCACCATCGGCGGGCTGCGGCGCATCGAGCAGGGCCAGCTGGCCCCCCGATCTTGGAAGCTTCACCTCGATCAGGCCCGCACCGCCGAGGCCCGGTTTGACGGGGCCGCCAAAATTGCTCGGGTCTCGGGCTACCGACTGGGGGAGGCCCGAGATCTAATGACTCGCCTACCCGTCACCCTGCCCCGCCCCATGTACCGTCACCAGGCGATGCGCCTGGCCCGGCTGCTGACCCGTGCCCAGGTGACCGCCCAGGTGGTTTCCCCCCGGCCATCGTCGCCCGTGGCACCCGATCGCCGACCCGACCAAATTTAACCGCCCCTAACGCCCAGGGGCGATTTCAAAGTTTTGATGCCGAGGCCGGGGCCTTTGCGATAGAGTTTGCCCAGGGATAGATCAACCTAGGATTTGACCATGGTTAAACGGGGTGGGGCTGAGCTGGCTGTGGCTGATGACAATACCCAAACTCGGCCTCCCCGAGGGCCGCTCAAACCTCTGATCTGGCTCTGCGGCCTCGGCAGTCTGGTGTTGGCCCTGCCGGTGCTGGCCCTGTCAGAATCGGTCGGCCCCTTGGGTATCAATGCCCGGCGACTGCACGCCGCCCCCTACTATCTAACCGGCGACAAAATTGCCCTAGGGCAGGTCGAAATTGGTCGCCCCAGCCAGTTTGGCCTCGACAAAGTGGCCAACGAAAATTTGCCCGTGGCTGTGCGGCGGGTGCTGCTGCTCGACCGGGTCGCCAACCCCAACCAGTATGTCGACGGTCACGCCACCAATGTGGCCAGCGTTATGATCAGCCAGGACAAGCTGCGCACCGGGGTGGCCCCTGATGCGGTGCTCTACTCCGGTGCGATCGGCCCCCTGGGCAGCGACACCGCCCAGCCCCAAGAATGTCTGGCCGCCCAGACGGTCGCCCTGCAAAACGGCGGCGATGTGCGGGCGATCAATTTCAGCTTTGGCGAACCCCTCACCCGCGATCCCCGCCCCAACCCGGTGCTCGACGGCAACGCCCTGCTGACCCAGTGCATTGACTGGTCGGCCCGGGTGCACAACACCCTCTATGTGATTGCGGGCAACCAGGGCCGGGGGGGCATTCCAATTCCCACCGACAACTTTAACGGCATCAATGTGGCCTACTCGCGGCGGATCGACGGCGAGTTTAACAAGATCGATTTTTCTAACCTGGGCAGTGAGCCAGCGGCCCCGGCCCGGCAGGGAGCGCCGATCGAGACTAACCTAGGCCCCCGCCGCTCGATCAGCCTGGTGGCCCCCGGCAGCAATATTGAGCTAATCGACCCCGATGGCCGGGTGCGCACCACCAGCGGCACCAGCTTTGCCTCGCCCCACGTGGTGGGCACCATCGCCCTGATGCAGCAGCTAGTCGATCGCCAGTTTCGCGCCGGGGTGGCTACCATGCCGCTGACGGGCCGCCACCCGATGGTGATGAAGGCGGTGCTGCTCAACTCCGCCGACAAGCTCAAAGACAGCGGCGATGGCCTGCGCCTGGGCATGACCCGTACCCTGGTGGATACCGCCAACCGCTCTTGGGTAGAGGGCGATGCCTACCGCGATCGCACCAGACCCCTGCACAAAGATCTGGGCACCGGCCACCTCAATGCCTACCGCGCCTACCAGCAGCTGTCGGCTGGGGCCTATGGCCCCGACCAGACGGTACCCGCCGTCGGCTGGAACTTTGCCACCCTCACCCCGCCCGCTGGGCCAGCCACCATGCACGACTACGAGTTTGAGGCTCCCCTGCAAGGGGGCAGCTATGTCTCTGCCACCCTGGCTTGGGAGCGGGTGGTCAACCTGATCGATGCCAATCACAACGGCCTCTACGACACCGGCGAAATCTTTCGCGACCAGGGGCTCAACGATCTCGACCTCTACTTGATGGCTGCCGACGAAGACGACATCGCCAATAGCCTGTGGTCGTCAGAGAGCGAGGTCGACAGCGTTGAACATATTTTCTATCAAATTCCGGAAACGGGGCGCTACAAGCTGAGGGTTGTCTTACAGCAGCAGGCCCACAGGGAACCCACCCAGCCCTATGCCCTGGCCTGGTGGTCGGTACCGGCCCCCTAACGGCTGTCTGCTCCTAGTCCACCACGCCCCTTTGGAGGAATTTCCAATGGTTGACTTTACCATGGCGCTCCGCTGCGCCCGCCTGTGTCAAGAGGTCTATCGCGATTTTGATGGACTCAGGTTTTCGGCCTACCCCGATATCGAGCCGGTGTTTGCCAAAAGCCAGGACAACGGTTTTACCGATACCCATGTGGCGATTCTCAACCAGATCGGCAGTGACCGTCTCTACATTGTCTTTCGCGGCTCTGACACCTCGATCGACTGGAACAATAACTTTCAGTTTCGCCAGCAGATCTATCCCTACAGCGACGGCAACACCGAAGTGAAGTTTCACCAGGGGTTTATGACCGCCTACTTTGCCGTGCGCCAGGCTCTGCTCGACGCCATGAAAAAATTTGAGGGTCAGCAGGTGATCGTCACGGGCCACAGTCTAGGCGGGGCGCTGGCCACCATTGCCGCCCTCGATCTGCAATACAACCTGGGCCGCGATCGCAACCTCAGCTTTGAGGTCTACACCTTTGGCGCGCCCCGGGTGGGCAACTCGGCCATGGTTAAGTCATACAATGGCCGGATTCCCCACAGCTATCGCTTGATCTACGGCTGGGATATCGTCACCCGTATTCCCCGCGCTTGGCAGGGCTTTGACCATGTCGATCAGGCCATTCAGCTGGGCTCACGCTGGACTTGGCGGGTGCTCAGCCGCCGCTTTAATGACCACGCTATCGCCGCCTACATCGCTGGGCTAGAGGCAGAGTTGCAGGCAGCCGACGGGGTAGAGCCGAAAATGTTGTCAAACCCAGGGGGATAGGTGGGCGGTTGATGGTTGGCGGCGATAGCGCGATTTGGCCCCCCCCGATTGAGCAGGGCGCACAGCGATGCGCCCCTACCGGTTGGCCGATTGCCAATCGGGTGTATGGAATTCGAGTTTGGTATTACAGGCTGTCGGTTTTGCCGGTTTCAGCCTGGGTCGGTGGTGCCGTCACCGTGCTATAGCCCATCTGGGTGGCGGCCTCCCGCAAAAACGAGATCTGCGACTGAAACTCCATGTTCTTGAGGTCACCCAAAATCTTTTGCACCGGCCCCTGGGCCTTGTAGTCGTCGGGCATACCGACGATGCGATCGCCCATGGCCTTGGCCCAGCCGTACCACACCAGCAGCTGATTGTTGGCGCTGAAACCGCCGTAGCGTTGGGAAATGTCGGTGCGATCGCGCCGCACCACCGCCCGCATGGCCTCTAGCTGCTCGTCTTCAGATAGATCAAACAGCTGGCTGACTAGAGACTCAGCCAGCTCAGGGTCTGCCGCTGCGGGGGCTGCCGGCGTGATTGACCCGCCCATGGCCTCATAGATGTAGTAAAGCAGCGCCAGCTTGTCGTCTACCCCCAGGGCGTCGTAGCGCTGAAACAGGGCATCGGTAGACTGTTCGGTGATTTGAGTGGTTTGCCTGTCAGAAGAAGTCATAGAGTTATATTCCATCCAATTGGGCCGCTTCACTGTAGGGCGCTGGGCGCTCGGCCCACATCTTCTCAATGACGGGTAAATGATGGGGTAACCCATGGGTCAAGCGATAGAGATTTGGCAGGGATTTTTTGCATACACCGGTAACCCCATAGGGTTTGTGATGTTTTTGAGCCAATCTAGTGATATGCTGCGTTTACGCGGTTACGGGCGCGGTTACGGGCGCGGTTACGGTTAGGTAGCCACCCTAGACTGCGATCGCTGTTTTGGGTGAATCTGGCTATTTTTTGTCGATCAGGCCAGAGCTTCGCCAGGCGGGCCTAGCCCCAACCTCCAGCGCAGGCCCCGATCGCCAGGAACCAAATTTTGCCCCAAGGCCCCAGGTCCCCCAGGTCTCCCAAGTTTTTCCCAATTTTTGTCAGTTTCTTGTCAGTGTTGACGATGGAGTTACCCATGTTTAATCAGTTAAATCGCTGGAAAGTCAGGCTGGCGGCCTTTTTTATTGCCCTGCTGGCTGTGGCTAGCCTGCCCTGGCTCAGTGCCCCCAGCCTGGCTGACAGCCACAGCACCGAGATTGATTTTGTCAGCCCCCAGTGGCTCTCTGACCACAGCGCCGACCCAGATTTGAGAATCTTGGACGTGCGCAACAACCCCCTCGACTACATCTCAGGCCACATTCCTGAGGCTGTACACCTGGCCGATACCGCCTTTCGCGGCCCCAACGGTCGCCTGCCCGTGCAGTACTGGGAGCAGCAGCGCCTAGAGTCGATGTTCTCAGAGTCGGGCATCTCGGCCAACAGCCATGTGGTGGTCTACTCTGACGGCGGCAACCTGCTGGGGGCCACCATGGTTGCCTACCTACTAGAACGCGCAGGCCACGACCAGGTCTCCGTGCTCGATGGCGGCTATAGGGGCTACCGCGAGGCCGGACTGCCCACCACCCGCGAATTTCCCCAGTACGAGCCGGGCAACTTTACCCTGCAAGATGACGAGTCGATTCGCGTCACCCTCGACCAGGTGCGCGAGTACCTCAGTAGCGATGCCGACGTGGTGTTTATTGACCCCCGCCCCGCCTCACTGTTTGCTGGCGAAGACGATGTCTTCATTCGCAATGGCCACATTCCTGGGGCCAACAACATCCCCTGGCCCACCTTCACCATCGGTGAAGACAACTTCCACCAGCTCAAGGCCCTCGACGATATCGAGGCGCTGATGGCCAGCCGCGACATCACCCCCGACGACGACATCATCGTCACCTGCAGCACGGGCCGCGAAGCCACCCTGCAATACGTGGTGCTTAAGCACCTGCTGGGCTACCCCAAGGTGCGGGTCTACGAAGGCTCTTGGACAGAGTACTCTGCCCAGCCTGACCTGCCGGTGGCCACTGGCCGCGATCCCCGCGCCTAGGGCCAGATTGAGGGTGGCCCAGGTTGCCCTCGCTTAAATCTAGCTCCTGGGGATCGGTGCCTGGGAGCTTTACGCCCCGAGAGCTTTACGCCCTGGGAGCTACATATCACAAACAACCTTCTAGCTTAGGAGACTGAAATACATGCTGCTACGCCTGCTTTTGATCACCAGCGCTTTGACCACCGTGAGCCTGGTGAATACCGCCTTTGTGTCTACCGCCAGCCACCCCACGGGGTCTGACACCCTCGACCCGATCGCCTCTTGCGCCCCCACCCCCACCGGGTCAGACAGTGAGGACGATAAAAAAGATCCGCCCCGCCCCCGTCGCACTGGCCGCGCCTTTGAGGTGTAGAGAGGCGGATTTGCTGGGTTTGCATTTTGTTTAGTTATTCTCGGTTCGGGATAACGCCGTTCCCTCCTATGGATTTTTTCATCCCGAACTGAAGTCTAGTGCTTTGTCAATCTTTAATTTGTAGGTTGGGTGGAGCGCTAGCGGAACCCAACAAAGGCTTGCTGCTGTTGGGTTTCACTTCGTTGCACCCAACC
>RECJ01000226.1 GCA_007694115.1 Leptolyngbya sp. DLM2.Bin27
GCTTTGCCACCCGGATTGTGTTTTTGCTGCCCGTCTTTGCGGTGAAATACCTCGTCCACCGCGCCCCGGATTTCTTTGACTGGCGATCGGGCGTGGCCCAAATCGCTGACGACACCACCACCCTCAGCCGCGAATCTCGCCGCCTTTGGTTAGAAGGCGACTACGAGCAATATCTAAGCTGGACCCAAGAACAGCGCAATCGCCGCATTTTAGAAATTCAATCGCTGCTAGAAGCTGAGAGGCTGGACGACCGGGAAAGAGTCAACCTGCATTTTGAACAGGGTAATCTCTTCAGCGCTTCCACGGAATGGGAAGCAGCGATTGTTGCTTTTGAAGTTGCGATCGCAATCAAACCCGACAAACACGAAGCGCTCTACAACAAAGGGATTGCGCTGCGGAAGTTAGGCCGCACTGAGGAGGCGATTGCCGCCTTTGACGCTGCGATCACAATCAAACCCGACTTCCACGAAGCGCTCTACAACAAAGCCTGTGCCTATGCCCTCCAAGGTGTTGTTGAGCCAGCCCTAGAGAACCTGAAGCGCGCCATTCACCTCAGCCCTAATGAGTATCGCGAGATGGCAAAGACCGACACCGACTTCGACCCCATTCGCGCCGATCCTCGCTTTCAAGCCCTGCTAGAACGCTGATACAGCGACCCAGCTGCCCGATTCAGAATATCCGTCCTGTTGTCCTCCACACTCTAGCGTGGGAACGAGAAAAAACAGTTATCAACGGTTTAGAGTGATTCTTGCCCATGCTCCAAACGCTGCCAAGCATAATCACTCAACAATCACATACCGGGTTAACACCCTCAGCACCTCATTAATTTTGCCTGTGGGGACAGGCTTACTCCATTCGCGCACCTCTGCAAAGCCAACCCGATGTGCCTCATGAATTACTCGCTCCGTGGCGTGAATTGATCCCCTGACCGTAAGCACCACCTTTTCTCTGCCAGGTTCGGCAGCGGGTTCGGTGTTGATCGTGGCCTGGGTATCAGTGCTGGGCAGGGGAGAAGTCAGAAAAGCTTGAGGCATAGGTTCACTGTCCTTGAAGGCGTCACAGTCCATTTGGCATGTGGGTCAGCATAGCACAGTCCATTTGGCATGTATACGCAAAATCCTGCTTCTGAGACGATTAAAAGTATGGGTAGAGCAGGAAAAGTGCTAAAAACAGTCCTGGAAAAGTACGAGATTAGCCAGGGCAAGCTGGCAACCGTGATGGGTATTGGTTCGTCTAACGTGTTTCGATGGGCCAATGAGCTACGCGATCCTAGCTCTGAGACAGTATTGGCAATCATTCGAGCGCTCTATAAGATTGATTCAACTGCCGCCGAAGAGTTTAAGGCCTCATATCTCAGAGATTTAGAGGCCGACTAGGGTTGGCTCTCTAATTATTCGGCTAGAAGTAATCCATGCTGGCAGGTGACTTCCTGCGTAAACTGGGTGGGGTAATCGTTCTAAATGGTGATCTATCACCCTTTCAGGGGCGTGTCGGTGTAGCGTTTGATCATGACTCAGCCGGGGACAGTTTATATCGTCGGGGCCGGGCCGGGCAGCCTCGACTACCTCACCGTGCGGGGGTACGCACTACTCCAGCGGGCCGAGTGCCTGGTGTACGACGCCCTGGTGGATGAGGGGTTGTTGGAGTTGCTGCCGGAGGGGTGCGATCGCATCGACATGGGCAAACGCGGCGGCCAGCCCAGCCCAGCCCAGGCCGAGATCACCCAGCTGCTGGTCAATCTTTCTCTAGAGGGTCGCTCGGTGGTGCGGCTCAAAAGCGGCGACCCGTTTATCTTTGGCCGCACCGCCGCCGAGGTGCAGGCGCTCAACGAAGCGGGCTGCCCGGTGGAAGTGGTGCCCGGTGTGTCGTCGGCCCTAGCGGCCCCGCTGCTGGCGGGCATTCCCCTCACCGACCCGGTGTGGAGCCACGGCTTTGGCGTCTTTACCGCCCACAACCTTGACCTGCTCGACTGGCCCACCCTGGCTCGTCTGCACACCTTGGTGATGTTGATGGGCAGCCGCCACCTCGAAGAAATTGTGCAGCGCCTGCGCCAAAATGACTGTCGGGGCGACATGCCCGTGGCGATCATTCGCTGGGGGGGGCATCCCCAGCAGCAGGTGTGGGAGGGGACGTTGCTGACCATTTGCCAGGTGACGCGGGGGGAGCGTTTGTCGCCCTGCGTGATTGTGTTTGGGGAGGTGGTGCGGCTGCGGCGGTATTTGGGGGCGGCAACGGCCAGCGGGTCAGATGGTATGCGGGACCAAAAATCAGATGTCGTTCAGGATGCAGAATTCATCACGCCCCGTTTAGGGCAGACACGTAGGTCTGCCCCTACGGTGCCCCCGTCACCCACCCACCCACTCTCCCACTCTCCCACTCTCCCACTCGCCTCCAAAACCATCCTCATCACCCGCGCTACTGAGCAATCTAGCGCCTTTGCCGACTTGCTCACCGCCCAAGGGGCGAGGGTGGTTGATCTACCCGCGCTGGAGCTGCGATCGCCGTCGAGCTGGGCGGGGTTGGATGGTGCGATCGCCGTGCTTCCCACCTTCTCCTGGCTGCTGCTGACCTCAGCCAATGCGGTGAATTTTTTCTGCGATCGCCTGCTAGAGCAGGGGCGAGATCTGCGGGCGTTAGGCGGCATTAAGATTGCCGTGGTGGGGCGTAAGACGGCGGCGGTGCTGAGACGGCGGGGGCTGGTGCCCGACTTTGTGCCCCCCGACTATGTGGCCGACTCGATGGTGGAGTATTTTCCTGAAACTGTGGCGGGGCAGCGGCTGCTGTTCCCCAGGGTTGAGAGCGGCGGGCGCGAGGTGCTGGTGCAGGAGTTGACCGCTGCCGGGGCCGAGGTGGTGGAGGTGGCGGCCTATGAGTCGGGCTGTCCAGCATCTGCCGATCCTGAGGCTCTGGCAGCCCTGAAGCAGCACCGGGTGGATGTGATTACCTTTGCGAGTTCTAAAACCGTGGTGCATACGGCTCAGCTGCTAGAACAGGGGTTGGGCTCCCAGTGGTGCAGCCTTTTAGACGGGGTGGCGATCGCCTCCATCGGCCCTAAAACCTCAGACACCTGCCAGAAGCTGCTGGGCCGGGTGGACATTGAGCCAGCAGAATATACCCTAGACGGGCTAACGGAGGCGATTGCCGCATGGGCCAGCGGATCATTGGGCTAACTGGGGGCATTGCCACGGGCAAGTCAACCGTGGCCGACTATTTGGCGGGGCGGCACCAGCTGCCGGTGCTCGATGCCGATATCTACGCGCGGCGGGCGGTGGAGCCGGGTTCTGTGGCCTTGAGCGCCATTGCCCACCGCTACGGCAACGCTCTCCTGCACCACGACGGCACCCTGAACCGGGGCCGGCTGGGGGAAATTGTCTTTAGCGACCCCGCCGAAAAGACCTGGCTAGAGCAGCAGATTCACCCGGTGGTGCGGCGGTACTTTGGGCAGGCCATGGCAGAACTGGCCCAGGTTCCGGTGGTGGTGCAGGTGATACCCCTCTTGTTTGAGGCTCACCTGGGCGACCAGGTGAGCGAAACGTGGGTGGTGACCTGCCCCCCGGAAGCTCAGCGCCAGCGGCTAATGCAGCGCAGTGGCCTCAGTGTCGAGCAGGCCGACGCCCGCATTCAGAGCCAGATGCCCCTGGCTGAGAAGGTGGCCCTAGCCGATGTGGTGATCGACAATGCGGCTGACTTGCCCACCCTATTTGGCTTGGTTGATCAGGCGTTGCAGCGCTGCTCCTAGGGTGGCCGGGTCTAGGGCCGAGTCTTTGACGTAGGCGGCGTAGGGGCTGCCGGGGGTTGGCCCCTGGTGGTGCAGCCAGAGCGCGCAGAGGGCGGTGCGGGCGGGCGCATTGGGCCACAGCCCCCCGTGGTTGCTCAGGTCGAGCACGGTGGCCAGGTGGGTCTGGCGCTCTAGCCAGTGGCGCAGGGGGGCGCTGTTGCTCTGCGCCCAAAAGGGGTCGAGCATCACCGCGCAGCGGCCGCCCGGACGCAACAGCTGAAGGCTGCGCTCTAGGAACAGCCGTGACCAGTAGAGCCGCCCCTGGCTTTGGCCCTCGGCCCCCCGACTGCTGTGGGGGTATTGCTCTGAGCGGCGCAGGTAGTTGCTCAGCCAGGTAAACTGGCCCCGGTACTCGGCCCAGGCCTGGGTGAGGTCGGGGTCGATGGCCAGCACCTCGCGATGGTTGTGCAAAAAGGTCGATGGGGCCACGTTTTTTTGCTCAAACAGCGGGGCATATTGCTCGACGAAGCCATTTTGGGTCGCCTCGACCGCCCCCCGGGGCAGGTGGCTGATCACGATATCAAAGCCGCCGCGATCGCACAGTAGCCGGTGAAAGTAAAACCCCCAGTGGAAGGGCTGGGCGGCATCGATATCGGCTGGGCTGACGGGCCGGGTGGGGCGATCGCCCACCGGGTCGGGCACCCGCAGACTGAGCTGCTGGCTGCACTCGCTCCACAGCAGCTGGGTGAGTTTGGCCTGGGCAATGGTGTTGAGTTCGTCGATGCGATCGCGCAAAAAGTCGGCCTGGGCGTAGGCGGGCACGCTGCCCACCTCGGCCAACAGCTGGGTCTGGCTGCGGTAGTGCTCTAGCCGCACCTGACGCTCGACCAAGACCGACTGATAGCTGTCGGCGATCAGGGGCTGAAGCAAATTGCCCTGGAGGGGAAACTCGTCTGGGGCCTTGGTTTTGCCGCCCCGCTTGGGCGGTACTTGGTCAAAGCGTTCGTCGTCAACCCGCACCAGACCCACCAGGGCATTGCCCGCCAGCACCGTCAGGGTGAGGTCGGGCAGGGTGGCCAGCTCAGCGGCCTGGTGGGTGTGCTGCACCCCCGCCAGCCACAGCCGCAGCCGGGCCAGCTCCACCGCCGGGGGCCGCAGGTCGAGGCCGTAGAGGGCGTGGGTGGCAAAGTGCTGGTAGAGGCCCAATTGTCGGCCACTGTCGGGGTGGTCGGGGGACGCTTTGGCCCAGCTGGGAACCAGGGTTGGATCGCCTGGGGCGGCGATTGCCCGCAGGCTGTGGGCCAACCCCACCAGCCGATGCAGCGCCGCCACCAAAAACCGACCTGACCCACAGGCGGGGTCGAGCAGGGTGAGCTGGCCCAGTTCGCCCAGCAGCGTCCCAGCCTCGGCGGGGGAGAGCTGCGCTAGCAGCTGATCGAGGTTGCGGTGGCGATGCCCGGTGAGGGCCTCGGCTCGATCGAGCAAAGTGGCGTGGATGGTGCGATCGCACAGGGTCTCTAGCAGCGGCTCTGGGGTCGCTAGGGCTGGCCCCTCGTGGCTATTGACCACCTGCTCTAGCAGCACCCCCAGCCCGGTATCTAGCCCAATGGGGGCCGCCGCCAGGTCGGCCAGCCAGTTGAGCGCCGGCTCAAAGGCCGCATCGGGCAGGGGCATATGGCCCCAGCGCTGGTCTAGCCCACTAAAGCGAAACGGCCCGGTGGGCACAAAGGGCAGCGCCCCAAACCGGCGCACAAAGGCCGGAGCGCGCTCTTCGGTGGGCAGGGTAAAGCCCTGCTGAATCAGCGGCTGCAACACCTGGGCAAAAAATTGGTTTGGCCCACGCTGCTGGCTCTGGCCAAACTGGTTGTGCAGGTACCACTCATCGCCCCCCAGATAGCCCTGCTGCTGCAGCGCCGCCACGGCCATCAGACGGGTGAGCAGCAGGGTGGCGTAGTGGCCGCGCCCTTCACCGCTGCCCGAGGGCAGCAGCCCCAGCGCAGCGGTCAACGTCTGCCAGCTGTGGTGAAAGCCTTTGACTAAGGGGGGGAGTTGATCTGCCGTCAGGCCCATCATGCCTAGGCCGGAGGTGACTGCTTGGCCGCCGTGGCGTAGTCGCGAAAGCGGTTGAGGTCTTCCTGTAGGGTGGCTTCTACTAACCGACCCAAAAACAGCCCGTCCATCCATTTGATCACGGCGGGCACCGAGTACGACACGGTGAGCTTGACCGACGACTGACCTGCTTTGCGATCGTAGAAGCGAATCGCCCCTCGGTTGGGCAGGCCGTCAATGGCCTCCCACTGGATGATTTGATTGGTGGCTAGGTTAGTGATTTTAGATCGCCAGGTAAACTCCAGCCCCCGCGAGGCCAGCTTCCACTCCGAAATGTCGGGGTCAGCCTCAGAGATTTTGACTGAGTCAATCCACTTCATCCAGCGGGGCATTTGCTCCAGGTCAGACCACAGTTCCCAGGAGGTCTCCACTGGTACATCGACATCGACTAAAACACTGTGATCGAGCCATTCACCCATGGTTTATCCCTGTCATTACTAAGGCTGTGCTGCTAGTTTTCTGGCAACCCTAGATGCTTAGCGACGATGCTTAGCGACGAATCCAGCGCAGTCGCGCGGTTGACCAGACCTCACTTTATACTACCTGCATTTCCCCAGCCCCAGGCTATCGGCTCACCCACCCATCTACTCACCCCCGCTTCCTTGCCACCAATGTCCGATGCCTCGGGTCGGTGAGCACCACCCCGGATGTTTCAAACCCAGCCTCCACCAGGGCTGCTTCTAGATCAAAGGTATAGTAGTCGTCGCTCCAGGGTTCGGTACTTTTCATCAGCGTAAATAAAACCGGGGGCAGCGCCTGAATCACAGGCGATTGGGGGTTGTTGTCGAGCAGGGCCAGGGCACCGCCGGGGCGCAGCACCCGCCAGGCCTCTCTAAAAATCGCCTGGGTGGCGGATCGGGGCAGCTCGTGGGTGACAAACTGCATGGTGACAAGATCAAATGCCCGGTCGGGGAAGCCGGTGGCCTCGGCGGCGGCATGCACCCACTGGGCGATTTCGCCCTGGGTGTCTTGGGCCTGGGCCACCGCCAGCATGTAGGGCGACAGATCGAGCCCCACGGTGCGCACTGGGGCAGCGGGCGACTGCCTGGGGGCGTAGTGGCGGTGCAGGCTCAGGGTCGAAATGCCCACCGAGCAGCCCAGATCGAGAATGTCATGCACCTGGGCGGGGCCTTGCTGGTCGAGCACCGTTAGAAAGCTCTGCCGCAGCCGGGTCTGGGCCGCTTGCCAGGTCAGCGTTTCTTGGGGCCAAATCCGCAGGGCCATGGCGTAGGTGGCGGGGGCGGCCTCAAAGGCAGCCTGCCAGCAGAGGTTGCCTTCGCTGTAGGCGTGGAAGGGCACCTGGTAATAGTCGGGATAGACCACCGCTGGGTCAGTCAGCTGATCGAGCCGCTGACGCATCTCGGGGGTGTCGAGATCCACACAGGTCTGCCGCCAGGGCACGCCGTTTTTTTCGGCGGTTTTGATCATCACCTGGCGGGCCTGGCGCTTCATCAGCGCGTAGAGGGCGGGGGTTTGAATGGCGCGATTGACGAGCTTGGAGAGCAGATCGTCGCCCGCCCAATCGGGCTTGAGCTTAGTCGTGGTCATAGCGGCGGCAGGGTGCGGTGTCGTTGCCTACTGTAACGGATTGGTGGTGTGCCTGGCTAGAGTTCCCACGCCGTCGCTCAGCCCCGGCGGAAAGGAAGGCAGCTTCCTACTAACCCCGCTGGGGTGAGCACAACGTGGAAGAAACACCTA
>RECJ01000297.1 GCA_007694115.1 Leptolyngbya sp. DLM2.Bin27
GGGGCCAGCCACGGATTCGGCTAGAGGCAGAAGCCGTTTTGGAAATTTTAGAGCGCTGTCAAAAAAAGGATTGGCAACTGATCAATAGCTTTGCCTTAATCAAAGAAATTCAGCGAACCTCTGATCCTAATCGCCGCCAGCAAGTGACTGCCGCCCTAGACATGGCAAATCGTACAATAGAACAAACTCCAGAGGTGATTGCTCGTGCCCACGAGTTTATTCAGCTAGGCATCAAAAACTTCGATGCCCTACATCTTGCCTGTGCTGAGCAGGGACAAGTTGATGCCTTTTTGACCACGGATGACCGATTGTTGCGACGGGCTAAAAGCCTCTCAATTTCCATAACCGTTGAAAACCCGTTGATCTGGCTAGTCGGCACTGAACGCGCCAATGGAGAAAACCAATGACCCCCACTGAACTAACCCATAAAGGCTTTCAGGCTCTAGTTGATGCCCTAGGCTATGTCGATGCGGTGCGCTTTATCAAACAGTTCGACCAAGGCCACGGCGACTACACAAACGACCGCACCCAGTGGCTCGACCACCTCACCCTCGATGAGATTCTGTCTCCAGATTCCTAGAGCACTAATACAGCAAGCACTAGCCCCAGATCCCAGGGTTCTCTGGGGTATTGGCTACCTACCACCCAACCTCCCTCGTCAGAACTCTGGGATCTCTAGGCACCGATGTCACCCATCTCTTTGAGTTTCAGCAGGTTCCGTATAGTCGCAGAACGTACGCAGGCCAATTTTGAGAATCCACAGCACCGCCACCGTTGCGATCGCCGGGCTCATCCAGGGCAGCGCCACCAGCTCCACCACGTAGACAATCAGCCCCGTCAGCAGGGCCGCCTGGGCGGGGTTTTTGTTGTACTCCTCCACCTTTTCGCGAAAGCTGTCGTCACCGCACAGCTCGCGCCGCAGGTTGGCCAATAGCACCTGGCGCAGGGTAGCGCGATCGCCCCGAGGGGTGTCACCGTAGGCCGCCGTGCCAGCCGACGCCATCGCCAGATCCTCCAGGCTGGCCTCCAGGTCGCCCTGGTGCTGGTGCAGGGATGCGATCGCCGGCTGGGCTGGCCCATAGCCGTGCAGCATGGCCTCGGCGGTTTGCAGCTCGTCAGTAGAGAGGGCAATAGTCATAGAGGGCTAGCAGATGGGATGTTGGGGCTGAGATTGTGAACATCAGGGCCGGGTGAGCGGCCCTCAAAACGCCGACGAGGCCAGCCAAAAGCTGACCAAAAACCCCGCAATGGTCGAAAACGTCACCGAACCGCCGCCCATTTCGTAGGCCTCGGGCATCATCGTGCTGGCGATCATGGCCAAGATGGCCCCCCCAGCGGTGGCCTGGGCCATGGCCAGCACCCACTCCGAGAGCACATTCACCATCAGGTTGCCCGTCAGCGCCACCAGCCCGCTGAGCACCACCGCCCCACCCCACAGCCCCAGAATACGCTGCGACGAGGTGCCTGCCTGGCGCATGCCAATGGAGCTAGACATGGCCTCGGGAATGTTGGAGATAAACACCGCCATTAAAAACGACGCGCCGATGTGGCCCACCCCGGCATTAAAGCCAATCACCAGGGCTTCGGGAATATTGTCGATCAGCGTGCCTACTAAAATGGCCAGGGGGGCCGAACTCTGGGCCAATTCTTTAAACTGCTGCTCAGAAATTGGGATATCGACCTCGACACTGTCGAGCACCTGCTGCCGCCAGCGATCGTCATCGACCAGGGCAGGCTTGGCAGTCGACTGGGTGGTCTCGCGCAGCCGCCGGGCCAAAATGCGGCTCAGCCCGCTAGAGAGCTGGGGGGCGTAGTTGAGCATGGCGTCAAAGTCGACCTTATCGAGTTCATACAGCTCCATGGCGGTGGTGGCGCGCACGGTAGCCGACCGCTCCTCGCCCGTGAGCAAGGCCATTTCCCCAAAGATTTCGCCTGCGCCCAGGGCGGCAAGGCGCTGAGCACCCTTAAAAATTTCGGCATCCCCTTCCACAATTAAAAACATTGAGTCGCCGGGGGCACCCTCTTGACAGAGCACCGTGCCCGACTCGACCCGCAGGGGCTTGAGCAGCGGAATAATCGCCTGCATCTCGGCGGGGGAGAGGCTGTGGAGCACCTCAATATGGCCAATGCGGTCGAGCACCTCTGAGGCTTCGTCTTGGCGATGGTGGTAGAGAAACCGCCGCGACGACGACGGGTGGCGAATGAACCCCCCCTGGTTATCGATGTAGGTGACAATTACGGTAAACAGCGTACCCCCTAGGGCAAAGCCCGCCACCAGGGGCCAGAAACCGCTGCTTTGAAAGGCGGGCAGGGTGATCTCATAGGCCACCGCTGAGAGCAGGGTGCCGCTGCCAAAGGCCATGATGGCAGCGGTAAATGATCGCGTCGGTCGCCAGACAATGCCAAGAATGGCCCCCAACAACAAGCTTGAAGCCCCCACCAACCCTTGAACTAGCGCAATAACCGGAACGCTCATGATCGCTGTCATCGGGAGTGCAATAACCGGACATGATGACCAGAGTACTGCACAATGTTCCGCTTCCTGGCAAACTAGACCCTATGGATTTTTACTGCCGCTTTTCTCGCTATGCCCTCACCTAGCCAGCGTCGCCGCCGCTCTGCCCCCGGTAGCCAGCCGCGATCGCCGGTCGGTGATGCGCCGACCCGCTTGTCGAGCCGTCGACCGTTTTTTGGGCTGTGGCTGGTGTGCGGCCTGCTCTACGCCATCGCTGGCACAATTTTGATCGCCCTGCCAGCGCTGCCCTGGCTGTGGCTGGTGGCGGCGGCGGGGGCCGTGGTGCAGGGGCTGGCCCTAGCTGGCCCCCAGGCGCTCCAGCGGTTTCGCTGGGTGACCGCCAATTTGCTGGTGCTCAGCAGCATTGTGGGCGGCACTGCCCTGGCCGTGGCTCTCTCTATGGCCCTCAACCATCTGGGCACCGACAATCTCGACGATTTAACCATTGCCGGCGCAATCCTGGAGGTGGTGGTCTACAGCCTGCTGGCGGCGGGGCTGGCGGTGCTGTGCAGCCTGACTACCGCCGCCCTGGGCGATCGGCTGCTGCGCCGCTACACGGGTCGCTACGCGAGCCTAGCGTTGATTGGCACCTGCCTCTTGGGTCTGACCATCGGCGGCGGCATTGGGCTACTGACTACCTAGGTTGCGGTATCTGGCCCCGGCAGAAATGGTGACAGGTTCTAATACCGCATCCTGCCTGGCTACCCCCGATACCTCTGGGCGAATCGCCGTTCGCCCCTACAGGTTGGCCGATGGGCAATCGGGGGTAGCTCAGGGTATACGGTGCCCAGGCAGTGCCTAAACCACAAGCCCTACACCCCACACCGCCAACCTATCACCATTGACTTAGCAGACCACTAACCCCAGTGCCCTAGGCAATCTCGTAGCGAAAGCTCAGGGTGGCCCAGCGGTCGTGAGATAGGGCAATCACATCCTGGGATTTGCCATCGGCCTGGGTGTCGAGGTCTTGCAGCAGCGCCTGGGCCAGCTTCAGGGGCTGGGCAATGGGCCGAAAACCCGTGACTAGCGAGGGCGGTGTGGCCCCCAGCACCGAGAGACACCGATCGAGGGGCTGAGCGCTGAGAATCAGGTGGGTCTCAACCCAGGTAGCGGCTCCGGGCATTGCCCAACTGCCGCCGTCGGCGGGCAGGGCGATCATTTCCCCAGCCGCTAGGGGGGTAGCCTCCTGGCGGGTATCGGGCTCTTGATCGGGGTCTGGCTCTGGCAGGGTAACCAGGGCAGTGCAGTCGCCTCGGCTGTCAAAGCTAATCCACAGCAGGTGCAGGTCTTGGTCGGTGGCATTGGCAATGCGGTAACCAATGCGGCTGTCGCGCGACAGCTGCATGGCGTCGGGGGGGGGCAGGGTTTTCTGGGCCTGGCGAATGGCCAAAGGCCAGGGGGGATCGGTGGGACGCTCGGTGGTCTGCACCCAGAGGGGGGCGGGCTGGGGAAATGCTGTCTCTAGCATCGCCGCCACCGCCAGCTGGGAGGCGGCCCGGTTTTCGGTCAGGCGCACCAGCTTGAGGGCCAGCAGGGTTTGCAGGTAGGGGCCGAGGCGGTTGACAGCCGTTTTGACGGCTTCTTCTTTGGCCAGCATGGTGCCGGGTAGCAGGGTGCGGTTGGGGGCAAAGAGGCCGTAGCTGCTCTCTGGGGGGCTGCTGCTATTGGGTTTTGGGCCTGCGGTGGCGGCTCCGGGCAGAGCAGCGGTGAGGGTGGGGGCGGGGCCGGTGGGCAGGCGACCAAACAGACAGTCGGCGGCTCGTTCTCCGGCGGTGATGGTGGTGACCAGAGGCAGGCCCGCCAGGGCGCTGGTGGCATCGACTCGCTCGACCCGTTTGAGCTGGCTGTCGAGGGCAACTACTAGGTCAATCGGCCGGGGCAAGAGCCTCACCTGCTCGTAGAGGGGCAGCCGGGCCAGGGTCGCCGGGGCAATATTGCCCGGGGGCTTGGCCAGCGCCTTGAGCCCTGAGCGCGATTCTAAGACGAGGGAAATAGCCTGATCAGAGGCTGGGGCCACCAAGAGGCGAGAACCGGGCAACAGATAGCGCAGCACCAGGGGCGGCACTCCACCTAGCCACAGGGGCAGGGGTCGATCGCCGCTGGTGGGCAGCACCACCCCGGCAGCGATGGCTCCCTCTGCTGGCAAACCGTAGGCCCCAGGGAGCGAGCGAGTGAGTCTGCGATCGCTCACCATCGGCTGCTGATCGGTGCCTACCCACCGCTTGAGATACTGCCCGGTTCGGCGCACTAATGCTTGGGGATCGGGTGCGGGAGCAGTGGCCCAGAGGCTCTGGGTCAGGGCGTAGGTAAACACCCCGGCGCTAAAGCCGTCCCACTGGTTTTCGAGCACCAGTCGACCGGGGGCAGCGGCCCGCAGCAGCAGCCCTGGCCAGGGATCGTCTAGGGGGGGCAGGGTTTGGCCCGCCAACATTGCGGTGGGCAGCGTGCCGGTGGGGACGATGGGGCGCGATCGCACCCGTGAGTTGCCCCAGCGCAGGTAGCCCGCATCCTGGCTGCCTGCATCAATTACGGTGGTGAGGTTGGCGCTGGCTAGCGGCCTCAGCCGATCGATCAGCTCGGCCTCTAGCAGATCGACTAGGGCGGGCGAAGCTTCGCTGGGCAGACGGCTGTCGATCGGCACCCAGGCGGGTTGGCGGCGGCTACCACCGTCGCCCTGCACCAGCACCTCGCTGCCGTAGCCGCTAAAGTGCAGCACCACCACATCGTCGGCGGTGGCCTGCTGCACCAGGTGCTCATCAATGGCGGTCAAGATCCCGGCGCGGGTGGCGTCTTGGTTAGTCAACGTCACCACATCCACCGGGGCAAAGCCAAACCGATACACCAGCAGCTGCCGCTGGAGTTCGACATCGGTGAGGCAGCCCTTGAGGGCAATGTCTTGGGCCACGCCGGGGTCGAGGGCCCGGTCGGGGTAGGCATTGATGCCGATCAGCAGGGCCAGCTTGCGCCGGGCGGGCTTGGCCAGGGCCTGCTGGTACTGCCCAACGGTGGTCAGCAGCGCAGTGCTGCCTAGCCCCAGCGACCCCAGGGCCAGAGTCGCCTGCTGCAGAAACGCCCGTCGCTTTAGTCTCACCGAGTTGATTGCATCCTGGTTGCTAGGGTTGGCTAGGGTTAGACGGTCTCGGGCACCCGCATGGCCTTGGCCAATTCTGCCGCCACCTCAGGCCGAGAAAACTCAGGCGGGGGCAGCTCGCCCCGGCGCAGCATCTCTCGCACCTTGGTGCCCGATAGGTGAATCCGCTCGTCTTTGGGGCTGGGGCTGGTCTTAGAGGTGGCCATGCCCCCGGTGCGGGTGCAGTAGAAGGCGTGCTCAAATTTCATTGGCACAATGCCCAGCTCCGTCGATTCAAACTCATCGAAGATGTACTGAGCATCGTAGGTGCCGTAGTAGTCGCCGACCCCGGCATGGTCACGGCCCACAATGAAGTGGGTGCAACCGTAGTTCTTGCGGATTAGCGCGTGGAAAATAGCTTCCCTAGGCCCAGCGTAGCGCATTGCGGAGGGATTGATCGCAAGAATGACGCGCTCCTGGGGGAAGTAGTGCGCCATCATGATCTCGTAGCAGCGCATGCGCACGTCGGCGGGGATGTCGTCGGATTTAGTCGCCCCGACTAGCGGGTGCAAAAACAGGCCGTCAACGGTCTCTAGGGCACACTTTTGAATGTATTCGTGGGCGCGGTGAATGGGGTTGCGGGTCTGGAAGCCCACTACGGTCTTCCAGTTGCGATCGCGGAACATGGCCCGCGAGGCCGCCGGGTCTACCTGGTAGGTGGGAAATAGCGGGTGGGGATCGCGCTCCAGCAACCACACCGGGCCAGCTAGGTTGATTGAGCCCTGTTCATAGACCACCTTGACGCCGGGGTGCTTGTCCTCATCGGTGCGGTAGACGTTAATGGCCTCGTGGGCCTTGTCGTAGGTGTATTTTTCTTCTAGCTCAAGCACGCCCACAAAGCGACCGCTGGGGTCGTCGAGGCGCACTAGGCTGCCCTCTTGCAGGGGGTCTGCGATCGCCTGATCCACCGACAGCGTCACCGGTATGGCCCAGGGCAGGCCGCTGGCCAGGCGCATATCGGTGACCACAGGGGCGTAGTCGGCTTGGTTCATAAAGCCCACCAGGGGGCTAAACCCGCCGATGGCAATCATCACCAGGTCAGAGCAGGCCCGCTCATCTAGACTCACCCGAGGCAGGGCATCGGCCTGGGCCAAAAAGTGAGCCTTTTTATCAGGGGGCGCTAGGCGATTAACCAAGATGCCGCCGTGGGGCGCAATGCCGTCTGTGTGTAAAGTCATCGAGATATCGCTGCCTTCTGCTGAGGATGGAATGAAAAACAGTCAGCCCCGGCCAGCCCTGATCTGGCCAGGCAACCCTGGGTTGCCACCGAGGCATCGGGGTTAACTGCCCTGTTCTATAAAATTACATCATGGTGCCAATGTCACCTCAGCCCAACCCAGGAATCGGCAGAAATGTCGTGCAGCAGCCAGGCTACCCGCACAAAACTGGCCCGATCTAGTCTCGATGGAGCTGTCGCCATAGGGGATGGGCGGCCCCCCGAGCCTCGATCCGGTGGAGCAGCAGTTCTAGCCGCCGCTGCTCATCGTTGGTCATCCCCCAGAGCAGGTAGCGGCTCTCGGCCACCAGTAGCGCTACGCTCAGCCCGACGCACAGGCCCAAGCCCAGGGCGGCAGGGCGGTTATAGGCCAGGCTAATGCGCACCGCTGACCAGGTAAAAAACTGGCGCAGGAGGGCGATTTCGGGCCGCAGGCTCCACAGGCTGAGGCTGCCCACAATTAGCCACAGCAGCCCGCTGACCACCCACCAGCGGCGCATAATGATTGCCCGCAGCTTTTGTAGAGATGGGCTAGGGCTGCCCATGGATTAAACCTCTAGGTCAGGGTTTCGGGTTGGGGGTCGGCCTCAGCGGCGGCACTGTAGGCTTGGCCGCTGCGCTCGCGCCACAGGGCTAGCAGCGAACTGGCGACAAAAATACTGGAGTAGGCTCCGGCCAAAAAGCCCACAATCAGGGCCAGGGCAAAATATTTTAGGGTCTGACCGCCAAAAACCACAATCGCCACCAGGGGCAATACCGTGGTCAGGGAGGTGTTAATCGAGCGGCCCAGGGTCTGATTTACCGCGCTGTCAACGATGTCGTTGATGTGGCTGCCGGGGGAGAGCTTGCTGTTTTCGCGAATGCGATCGTAGATCACCACCGTGTCGTTGACCGAGAAGCCCACCACGGTCAGCAGCGCCACAATAAACAGGCTGTCTACCTCTACCGCCAGCCCCAGCCCCAAAAGGGCAAACACCCCCAGGGTAATCACCACATCGTGCAGCAGCGCCACGATCGCCAGCAGCGCGTAGTCAATTTTAAACCGCAGGCTGAGGTAGGCGACAATGCCCGCAAAGGCTACCAGCAGGGCCAGTAGCCCCGAGGCCAGCAGCTGTTGACCAATCACCGGCCCCACCGAGTCAATTTGGGTGGAGTTAACGTCAAAGGGGCCAATGGCGGTGTCGAGGGCGGTTTGTAGCGCGGTGCGCTCTTCTACGTCGAGGGTGCGGGTGCGTACCGAGAGCACCTGCTGGTCGTCACCCAAGATCTGAAGGCTGCTGGAATCTAGCCCCTGCTGGCTCAGCACCTGGCGCACTGCGGTGAGATCGATGCCCTCGGTGCAGCTGTCGTCGATCACGCAGGCATGGGTAAGCTGCAGCCGGGTGCCCCCAGCAAAGTCAAGGCCCGGTCGCAGGGGAGCCCCAAACTGCTGCCAGGAGAGCGCCATGGCCACCAGGCTGACCAGCACCAACAGACCTGATACTAACCACCATCGGCTGCGCTGCTGAATGATATTGAGCTTCATGGGCAACTCCTAGGGGCGAGCGGTTACGGGCGAGCGGTTACGGGCGAGCGGTTACGGGCGAGCAGTAGTGAGGCCGGGGCAAAATAGACTGGGCTGGCGAAACTGGGGCATGCTGATGGCCAAAAATAGCAGGGTGCGGCTGCAAGTCAGAGCCGTGAACATGCTGATCACCACGCCAATGGCCAGAGTGAGGGCAAACCCCTTAACCAACCCGGCCCCAAACCAAAACAGCGCCAGACAGGAGATCAGCGTAGTGACATTGCTGTCGAGAATACTCGAAAAGGCGCGGAAAAAGCCGGACTCCACCGAGCGGTAGAGGGTCTTGCCCGACCGCAGCTCTTCGCGGGTGCGCTCAAAGATCAGCACGTTGGCATCCACCGCCATGCCAATGCTGAGAATGAACCCGGCAATACCCGGCAGGGTGAGGGTCACCCCCAGCAGATTAAACACCGCCCAGGTGAGCAGGGCGTAGACCACCAGGGCAATGTCGGCCAAGATGCCCGGCAGACGGTAATACACCGCCATGAAAATCAGCACCAGCACTAAACCCACCAGGGCAGCGTAGAGGCTGCGCTGAATGCTGTCGCGCCCCAGGGTGGCCCCCACGGTGCGGTTTTCGACCACCTCTACAGGCAGGGGCAGGGCGCCGCCCCGCAGCTGAATGGCCAGCTCGTTGGCCGACTGGGCGTCAAACGTGCCGGAGATCTGGGCGCCACCGCCGGTAATGCCCGTAGCGGCATACTCTGCACTGACGGTGGGGGCACTGATCAGGCGATCGTCTAAGAAAATGCCGATGCTGCGCCCGGTACCCGCCACCGAGCGGCTGATCTCAGCAAACTCGCGACCGCCCTCGTTGTTAAACCGCAGCGAGACCACCCAGCGACCGGTATTGTCGTTGCCCGCAAAGGCATCGGCCAGTTTGTCGCCCCCCAGGGTGCTGGGCTCAAACAAATTGCGAATGGCGGCTTCGCTGGCGGCAATGTCGGCCTCCAGGCGATCGATGCGGGACTGGGTCTCGGCGTCGGGGGTGCTCTCCTCAGGCAGGGTAGCCTGAAGGGCGGCCAGCTCCCCCAGATGCCCCTGGAGAATCTGGTTTTCGATGGGCAACTGCTGCTCGGTGCCCGGCCGCTGGGAGCGAAACTCGAGCTGGGCGGTGCCCCCTAGCACCCGCTCCGCCTGCTCAGGGTCGCTGACCCCGGGCAGCTGCACCAGCAGCTGGTCGTTGCCGACGATCTGCACCACCGACTCTGCCACGCCGAGGCCGTTGACCCGGCCCTCAACCACCTCTCGCACCCGCTCCATCTCGCGCTCGGTGATGGTGGGTATCTCCTCGGTGGGCTGCACCTGAATGGTGAGCTGAGATCCGCCGCGCAGGTCTAGCCCCAGGTTGGTGGGGAGTTGACTAATCACCCCCACGGCGGCGATGGTGAGCGCCAATATGATCCCTAGCCAGACTCGATGTTTTGCCATGGTGATTCGCTGCGGTGTGGGTGCGGACGGGGAGGCTATCCCGACGAAAAATAATCCGAGGGAAAGGGGTTGCTCCCCAATTAAGGGCCAAATCAAGACATGGTGGGCAATGCCCACCCTACGGTTGGGCCTAGACTTTGAGGGCGACCATATTTTCGACGGCGGCCTCGATTTGCTTGGGCTGCACAATGGTCAACGTCTCTAGCTTACCGTTGTAAGGGGTGGGTATGTCTTGGGACGACAGTCGCACCACCGGGGCATCGAGTTCGTCAAAGTAGCGATCGTTGATGGAGGCGATGATCTCTGCGCCAATGCCGCCGGTTCTCATGCACTCTTCGACGATGATTACCCGATGGGTCTTTTTAATCGAGGCGCCGATGGTGTCAAAATCCAGCGGCTTGAGGGAAATCAGGTCGATCACCTCCGGGTCGATGCCTTTTTTCTCTAGACCCTTGACCGCCTGGGTGACGTGGTGACGCATGCGGGAGTAGGTGAGGAGGGTGACGTCTTTGCCGGGGCGGACGATCTCGGCTTTATCTAACGGCATCACGTACTCGTGGTTGGGCAGGTCTTCTTTGAGGTTGTAGAGCAGCACATGCTCAAAGAACAGCACTGGGTTGTCGTCGCGAATGGCGGCCTTGAGCAGCCCCTTGGCGTTGTAGGGGGTGGAACAGGCGACGATTTTCAGCCCTGGCACCGCCTGGAAATAGGCCTCAAGCCGCTGGGAGTGCTCGGCCCCCAGCTGGCGACCCACCCCCCCCGGCCCGCGAATCACCATGGGGATTTTGTAGTTGCCGCCGGAGGTGTAGCGCAGCATGCCGGCGTTGTTGGCAATTTGGTTGAAGGCCAGCAGCAAAAAGCCCATGTTCATGCCCTCGATGATCGGGCGCAGGCCGGTCATGGCTGCGCCGACGGCCATGCCGGTGAAGCTGTTTTCGGCAATTGGGGTGTCGAGCACGCGCAGCTCGCCGTACTTTTCGTAGAGGTCTTTGGTGACTTTGTAGGAGCCGCCGTAGACGCCGACGTCTTCGCCCAGCACGAAGACGGTGTCGTCGCGGCCCATCTCTTCGTCGAGGGCTTCGCGTAGGGCGTTGAACAGGAGGGTTTCTGCCATTTTGAGGATGTGGGTGGGTGAGTGGGTAGGTGAGTAGGCGAATGAGCGGTCAGCCAGCCTGGGCGACGTTTTAGCCAATGCTGAACCACAATGCACGGTCTTAGCACCGTAGGGTGGGCAATGCCCACCACCGAATACGCAACGGTTAGGGGATTACCCCGACTCTTGGTCGATCAGCCCTCGGCGAAGATGTACTTGTACAGATCGTCGGGGCTGGGTTCGGGGCTATCTTCGGCGAAGGTGAGGGCGTTGTCGATGTCGGTCTGGATGCGATCGCGCACTGCTTTCAGCGCCCCCTCGTCCACCAGGTTGTGTTCGAGCAGGTAGGCCTCAAACCGCTTAATCGGGTCACGGGCCAGCCAGGCTTCCTTCTCGGCCTTAGAGCGCAGCTCGTCGGGATCGGCCAAACTGTGGCCCCGAAAGCGGTAGGTGAGGGCCTCGATCAGAGTCGGACCTTGGCCAGCACGGGCGCGGGCTACGGCTTCCTGGGCCACGGCGCGCACCGCCATCACATCCATGCCATCAACTTCGACCCCAGGCATGCCAAATGCCGCCGCCTTTTTATAGATTTCGGGTTGGGAGGTGGCCCGCTCATGGGCCATGCCGATCGCCCACTTGTTGTTTTCTACTACAAATAAAATGGGCAGCTTCCACAGGGCAGCCATGTTGAGGCACTCGAAAAACTGGCCGTTGTTGGTGGTGCCGTCGCCAAAGAAGCAGGCGGTCACCTGGTCGGCGCTAGGGTCGCCCAGGGCATCTTTGCGATAGCGAGACTGAAACGCCGCCCCCAGGGCCACGGGGATGCCCTCACCGATGAAGGCAAAGCCACCCAGCAGGTTGTGCTCACTGGAGAACAGGTGCATGGAGCCGCCTCGACCCCGGCTGCAGCCGGTCTCTTTGCCAAACAGCTCGGCCATGACGTTTTTGGCGGGCACCCCGGCGCTGAGGGCATGGACGTGGTCGCGGTAGGTACTGCACACGTAATCGTCGGCGCGCAGAGACTTGATTACCCCACTAGAAACAGCCTCTTGACCGTTGTAGAGGTGCACAAACCCAAACATCTTGCCCCGATAGTACATCTCGGCGCACTTGTCTTCAAAGTAGCGCCCCAAAATCATGTCTTCGTAGAGCACCAGACCCTGATCGGTAGAAATTTGGGCCGCTGGAGCCTGGAGCTGGGGTAATGTTCGTTCTTGAACCATGGGTTTGCTAAGTCCTACGCCGCGATGTCCAACTGTTGACTATACCGAAAAGTATCCCCCCCTGGGCAGGGGACAGGCCAAGATATGCTTTTTCATCATACCGATCTGACCGTGCGACAAGCGGGTTTGCCGCTGCCGGGCCGCAAAATATATGAGTGTATATATGAGTGTGTGAAATATATGAAAATCAGCCGTATCCAATTCTGATCGGTTTCTAATCGGTATGCCGACTGAGTCAAGCCATCGGGTCACCCCTGACAGTGGCGGTAGATCTGTGTTACAAACTTCACTTTTGCTCTGGTTTAGGGGTAAACGCGATAGGGTGTAGCTATTTCTAGGGGCTTAGTGACTAGAAGTTGCAGGAGGCGTGGGCCGGAGACTAGCGTTGGGTGACCGGGGTTAGCGGTAATGCTTGCGACAGGTTTGGGGATTAGGACAGAGTTACGGTGATCAAAGTTCAGCGGTTTGAGCAGCTGTAATAAATCTTTTTGGATACTATTTCGAGTGAATTCGCTGTTGGGGACGTGAGCTGTGCAAATTCCGTTAGACTACTATCGAATTTTGGGATTGCCGATTCAGGCGACCGCCGGCCAGCTGCAGCAGGCCCATCGCGATCGCGGCCTGCAGCTGCCTCGGCGTGAGTTCTCGGCCACCGCCATTAACGCCCGCAAGCAGCTGATCGACGAAGCCTACACTGTGCTGTCTGACCCCGATCGCCGCCGCCACTACGACAGCAAGTTTCTCGCCAGCGCCTACACCGCCGATATGGCCCCCGATCCTCTGGCCGAGGGTCGCAGCCTGGGTCTAGAGGTGAGCGCCGATGCGGGGGAGGCGGCCCTGAGGTCACTGGCCACAGAGCCTAGCGGCAGCGAAGCCCAAAGCTCCAAAATTGAGATTGAGGGCGACCAGCTCGTCGGTGCCCTGCTGCTGCTGCTAGAACTGGGCGAATACGAACAGGTGCTCCAGCTGGGCCAGCCCCTGCTCAGCAACCCCTACGCCAATGGCAGTCAGACCGCCGCCCCCGGCCAAGAAGATGTGGTGCTCACCCTGGCCCTGGCCTGTTTAGAACTGGGCCGCGAACAGTGGCAGCAGCGCCAGTACGAAATCGCCGCCGAGTCGCTGCAAACTGGCCATGAGCTGCTGGCCCAGGGCAATCATTTTTCAACCCTGCGGGCCGAAATTCAAACCGAGCTGTACAAGCTGCGGCCCTACCGGGTGCTAGAGCTGCTCGCCCGCTCCCTCGACCAAACCCGTGAGCGTCGTCAGGGCATCAAGCTGCTCAAGGCCATGCTTGAAGACCGGGGCGGCATTGAGGGCACCGAAGACGACCTCTCGGGCCTGGCGATCGACGATTTTTTGCGGTTTATTCAGCAGCTGCGCGACTACCTCACCGCCAGCGAACAGCAGGAGCTGTTTGAGCACGAGGCTCGCCGCCCGTCGCCCGTGGCCACCTATCTGACGGTATATGCCCTGCTGGCGCGGGGCTTTGCCCGCCACCAGCCCGCCCTGGTGCGTCGGGCCAAGCAGCTGCTGCTGCGCCTGGGTGCCCAGCAGGACGTGCACCTAGAGCAGGCGGTGTGCGCCCTGCTGCTAGGCCAAACCGAGGAGGCCAACCGCGCCCTAGAGCTTAGCCAGGAGTATGAACCGCTGGCCTACATCCGCGAGCACTCGCGCCAGTCGCCCGATCTGCTGCCGGGGCTGTGCCTCTACGCCGAGCGCTGGCTCAAGGACGAGCTATTTCCGCACTTTCGCGACTTTAAAGACCAGCAGGCCACCCTCAAAGGCTATTTTGCCGATACCCAGGTGCAGGCCTATTTAGAGACCATGCCCGGTGGCTCGGCGGCGGAACCGCAGTCCCCTCAGTTTCCGGTGGCGGCTGTCGGCATCGATCACCATGCGGCTGACCAGTTTCCCACCATTGAGGGGTCGCTACCGATTGGCGCGCCAACGATGTCCGCAGCCCGCCGGGTTGGTACCGCTCCGGCAGTGCAGCGGCCCCCGACCCCAGCTGGCTACGGCGGCAGAGGCTATGGTGCCGGGTCTGCCCCCCCCGAAAATAACGGCAGTGGCCACAGCGGCAGTTACGATGGCGGCGGTCACAATGGCAGTGGCCGTAACGGCAGCGGTCGTAACGGCAGCGGTCGTAACGGCAGCGGTCGTAACGGCAATGGCCACAGCCGCAATGGCCATAATCGCAATGACCCCCATACCCAATCCGAAGTCGAGGGTGCTGCTGGCGCGCCTCCGACCTCGGGCCTGCTCGGCACCAGCCGGCGACAGAAAGCGCAGGGGGACGATCTCTTGGTCGCTGAGCGGGTGGCACAGCTCTCGCCCGAAGGCAAGATGGCAGCGGCAGGTGACAGCCGCCAACCTGCATCCGGCAAGCAGCCTAAGGCCAAGGCCAAGGCCGCCCAGGGTCGTCGCCCCACCCAGGGCTCAGCGTCTGCCACCCTGGCCCCTGGGCAAGCGTTACCGCCAGACAGCATGCCCCAACGGCGCGATCGCACCGCCTCTCCCCACTGGGGCCGGCTGGTGGTGGTGGGGGCAGTGGGTATTGTGGGCATCGGCATGCTCGGCTTTGTCACCATGCGCGCCCTGGGCTGGGTCGCAGCCACTCTTAACGGCTCTCGGATCTCAGGTCAGCCGCTGGCCATTCGCCTCGATCAGCCTGCCTTTGAGATCCCTGAGGTGCCGCCTGCCCCGACCGAAATCGGCGTCAATGATATGGCGGAGCGGGTGATTAACGAATGGCTGGAGGTCAAGCGCGCGGCGCTGGGCGATAGCTACCAGGGCGATCGCCTCGACGACATTTTGGTCGAGCCAGTGCTAACCCAGTGGCGGCGACGGGCCAATGCCGCCGCCGCCGAGAGCTGGTACTGGGAGTACGAACACACTGTTGAGGTGGAGTCAGTCACCCCCGACGACCCCACCGCCGATCAGCTTCAGGCGATAGCCGTGGTGTCTGAGCAGGCCCGCCTATTTGAGTTTGGGGTCGAAAATGTTGGCGCTGCCTACAATGACACCCTGCGCATGCAGTACGACCTAGTGCGCCAGGACGGCAACTGGTACATCCGGGGCATGAGCAAGCTGTCTAACCTAGACTAGGCATTCCTCCTGAGAGAGCAGATCGGACATAGGCCAGGGTGTGAGCTGAGGGTGTCAAACAATCTTTAAATCTACGGTACGGTTCGGCATTTTCTCCGGATGGGCGGCCGGTAACTGTGGTTTGATAGAATGCTGTTCGTATTAACCCAAAAGCTGAATGCCAGTAGATAGCCCGCCCGCTCCTCAGTCGCCCCTGGTGCTCGACACCCTGACCAACCCAGGGCTACCCACCGATGAATGCCCTCGCCGGGCGCGGATTCAGCTTGACCTGCTGCTGCTGGCGATTGAGGCCCTCGACCTCGGCGGCAGCGAAGCCATGCTGGCCACTGCTCGCGACCTGGGCCTAGATCGCCTGGTTAAAGGTCGGGTACACCTGTGGCTGCTGCGGGGCACCAACCCCATGCGGCGCTACAGCCAGCGTCGCCCCCTAGATATTGAAGAGGCCAAAGCCCTGGTCATGATTGTTTGCACCCTGTCGCGGCGGCTGACGGTGCTGGTGCGGCAGCTGCTAGTGGGCTACCAGCAGCTGGCCGACAAACAGCTGTCGCCTGACCACCACTTCCGCCTGGCCGACTACCTGATTCGGTTTCGCAGCCACTTTCGTGCTCGCATGAACCCCCGCCGGGCCGGGGTGATCGTGTACAGCACCGACGAAAAGCTCGACGAGCTGGCCATAGAGCTGTTGCAGCGGCTGCTGCTCTGCTCTGGGGTGCTTGGCCCCCAACGCCTGTGGAATAGCCTGTTTGACGGAGAAGTATCATGACCGTTCAACGGCAATATACCCTGCCCCACTGCAACCTGGTTCTAGAGGGCATGAGCGCCAACGCCAATGACCCACTGTCACCCCTAGCGGTGCTGATGAATGCCGAATGCCGCCTGCCTGGAGCCACTGATGCCAGCTTGACCGGGGGGCGAGAATTTCTAGACAGTTTAGTGGCGGCGGTGAGCCGCTACGGGCAGCAGTTGCTCAGCGGGGTACCCTACCCCACCGCAGGGGGGGCTGCGGTTGTGGAAATGAAGCCGGGCGACGGCCCTTACCACCACCTGATTGTGCATCAGCAGCCCCTAGGGGAGCCGGTGAGCGATGTTAACGCCCAGGCTCCGTTGGATGTGAGGCTGACCACGGTACAGTTTTACGACCTGATGGAAGCGGTGGATCAGCTGCTGGCGGATTCTCAGACGCTGCCCGATCTGACCGCCCAATTTCAGGCGGTGTCGCGGCGGCTGGTACAGCCCACCGAGCCCCTGGCCCAGCGAGCCGCCCCGGCGGCCCTGGGGGCTGCGGCCCTGGTCGCTGCCGGGCTGGCCCTATTCTTTGTACCGATTCCTGAATTTGAGCCAACTCGCCCTGAGGCTGAGTCATCGGCCCCAACGGAGTCTGGCACTAACCCGCTGGAGACCAATCCTGGGGACACCCCGGCGACAGCGGGCGACAACCCGGCTGAGCTGGGGGCCGGTGGCGGCGACCTCAGCGCCCTAGACAATGCCCCGCCCATTACCGATGCGGCGGCGATCGCACTGCTGAGTGCTGACCTGACCGATCGCCTGCAGGCGGCCTGGGCCGATGCCCCCCGCCCCAGCGACGATCTGGCCTACCGCGTGGTGGTCTCAGAGGATGGCGACATTCTGGGCTACAAGTACGAAAACGACCTGGCCCTGGCCGAGGTCGACAACACCCCGCTGCCCCAGCTCACCTTTGTGCCGGTGGCGGGGGCAGCGCCGGTGCGAGAGCGGGTGGCGCAGTTTATCACCACCTTTACCCCCGAGGGCGATGTGGTGGTAGAGCCCACGGCCCCCGCAACGACGGCGCGGGCCAGCGCTGGGCGGGCTAGCGCCCCCGCTGGGCTGCCCCCCCTGAGCGATCAGGTGACCGACGGCGATCGCATTCGTGCCCTCAACCGCACCCTCTACGACAGCATTGTGGCCGATCTAGAACCGCTGTCGGCCAATGAGGCGCTGCGGTTTCGGGTGCGCCTGAGCGAGGCGGGTGAGGTGGTGGGCTACGAGCCGATCAACGCTGCCGCTGGTCTGCTGGCGGCAGAAACCCCCCTACCGGGTTTGGTCACAGCGACCAACAGCACCGCTAGTCAGGTCGACTTTCAGGTGGTGTTTACCGAGCGCGGCGTGCTCGAGGTCAGTCCCTGGGACGGTTGGCCTCAATAGCCCTTGCCCCATGCTTAGCGCTGCCCTTGCCCCATCGATTCTGGCCCCATGTTTCTAGCCCAATTGCGTCATGGCTGATTCTCCTGACCTGCCGCCCCTATCGTCTGAGCCTGCCCTGCCAGAGGTGTCATCGCCGGTTCCTGCTGCGCCTCCCGCGCCCCAGCGACGGTCGGGTATAGTCGCCGGGCTGCACGCCTTTTGGACTCTGGTGGTGCGGCTGATGATTTTGGGGGCAGGGGTGAGCCTGGGCGGGCTGGCCGGGATGCTAGTGGCCCAGGCTCTGCCCGCTCGCAACCCCACCCCACCGCTGACGGAAATCGCCCTGCGCCAGGGCAGCCAGACTGTGGGCAAGCTGCGGCAGCTGCCCCGCTGGTGGCGGGGGGGCAACACCACCACGGTGGGGCCAACGGGGGGAGCAGTGGCGGTGGAGGCGTTAACGCCAGACGCCGCTGGGGATGCGGCTGATGCCGATGCGGCAGCGACCGAGCCGCCGCCCTTGACCGATGCCGATCGCGATCGCATGCAGGCAGACCTCACCCGTTTGCAGCAAGACCTGGCCAGCCTCGACGCCCGCCTGGGCGATCTGGAGAGCAGTCTGGGTGCCGCCCCCAGCGGCACGGTGGAAGATCGCTTGCAGCAGCTTGACCAGCGGTTGGCCCCGGCCCCAGAGCCAGAGGCTGAACCCGAGACAGAGCCTGACCCCGATGCTGAGGGCAATGTAGCCCCGCCGACCCCGGCCCCCACGGCGCGGGTGCCCTACCCAGATCCACGCTTTGCTCTGGTGAGCGATCGCATTGTTTTACCCAGCGCCCTGCTGTTTGAGCCGGGCAGCAGCATTCTCACCAGCCCGGGTCAGCAGCTGCTCGACAGCATTGCCCCCGATCTAGGCCGCTACGGGGCGGCAACCCTGCTGGTGGGCAGCCACACCGACGGCACCGCCGCCCCCGACCAGGCCGCCCAGCTGACCCTGCAACAGTCGCTCGCTGTTCAGCAGCACCTGGCCCCCCAGGTCGAGGTCAGCGGTCTTCGCTGGGTGGCCGTGGGCTACGGCCAGACTCGGCCCAGCCCCGCTGGCACCACCCCCGGCGACCAGCGGCGCAATCAGCGGGTTGAAATCGGCATTGTGCCCCGAAACTAGGCCTAGAATTAAGTCCCAAAATTAAGCCTATCCCCTCATCTGCCCAATCACCCACCTATGCGCCTTGTCTTTTTTGGTACCCCCCAGTTTGCCGTACCCAGCTTAGAACGGCTGCTGGCTGAGCCGGGCTTTGAGGTCGCCGCCGTGGTCACCCAGCCCGATCGCCGCCGGGGCCGAGGTAGCCGGGTCGAAGCCTCGCCCGTCAAGCAAATGGCGGTTAAAGCCAACTGTCCGGTGTTTCAGCCCACTCGGATCAAAAAAGACGAGGCGACGCTGACGGCCCTAGGGGCTCTTCAGGCCGATGCCTTTGTGGTGGTGGCCTACGGCCAAATTCTGTCCCAGCGCATTCTCGACCTGCCTCGGCTGGGCTGCATCAACGGCCACGGTTCCCTGCTGCCCGCCTACCGGGGGGCGGCCCCGATTCAGTGGTGCATTGTCAACGGCGCAGCCGTCACCGGCATGACCACCATGCAGATGAACCTGGGCATGGATACGGGCGACATGCTGCTCAAGTCACGGCTGCCCATTGGCCTGATGGACACCGCTGAAGAGGTGGCCACAGCCCTATCGCAGCAGTGCGCCGACCTGCTGGTAAAGACCCTGCAAGGTCTGGCGAATGGAACGCTCAGCCCAGAGCCCCAGGATGAGGCCCTGGCCACCTACGCGCCGCTGATTCAAAAAGCAGATTTTGAGCTGGACTGGGAAAAATCTGCGATCGCACTGCACAACCAAATACGCGGCTTTTATCCCAACTGCGTCACCGCCTTTCGCGGCCAGCCGCTAAAGGTGATCGCCACCGCGCCCCTGGGTGACCCCCACTGGCCCGACCTGCCCCCCGAGCTCGGGGCGCTGCAAGCAACCGTAGCGCCAATGGCGACGGCCACCGCCCGCCCCGGCACCCTGGTGGGCCTGCTTAAGGGCCACGGCCCCCTGGTGCAGACCGGCGACGGGCTGCTGCTGCTGCGCCAGGTCAAGCCCAGCGGCAAACAGGCCCAGGCCGGAGCCGATTTTGTCAACGGCAGCCGCCTGCAGCTCGGAGAATCCCTCGGCTAATACTCTGATACCCAAGCCGAATTCCCTACCCCCGATTGCCAATCGGCCAACCTGTAGGGGCGAACGGCGGTTCGCCCAGGGGTATCGGGGGTAGCCAAGCAGGATTCGGTATGAGACGGAAACCAATCATCCATTTGGCCAGGCAAAACCCCATACCTGTGATGGGTTTCCCGTTCATCCTTCTGCCTTCATCCTTCTGCCTTCATGTACCAGGTGATCGCGCCCTCAACTCTGTTGGTAAGCTGAGGTAAAGCAGTCAATCTTTCCACAGAGAGAAATCCTATCGATGAAAACAGAGTCTTTAGCGCCTGCGGCGGTCTATGGCCCGGTGCCCGAGTATCTGCAAAATCGGCGTGAGGTCGTGTTTTTGGTGCTGTCGGGGCTGTTTCTTGGCACCCTGGGCATGCTCAACATTCTCAGTATTAGCCGCTTTGTCAATGTGTTTGTCTGGGGCGACTTTGCCGTCACCGTGGCGGTGGGGGTGCTGCCCTACCCGCTCACCTTTCTCTGTACCGACCTGATTTCAGAACTCTACGGCAAGCAGCGGGCCAACCAGGTAGTGTGGGTGGGCCTGTTGCTCAATATTTGGGTGCTGGCAATTGTCTGGCTGGGGGGGCTGCTGCCGGGGTTTGAGGCCACTGACCCCGCCACGGGCGAGTTAGTGCGCGATGCTGCCGGGCGACTGCCGGTGTTTTTTGAGATTCGCAACCTCACCTTTGGGGCGGTAGCGGCCTCGATGATTGCCTACATGACCGCCCAGTTTGTCGATGTCTATCTGTTTCACTTTTGGAAAGAGCTGACCAACGGCAAGCACCTGTGGCTGCGCAACAACGGCTCTACCCTGATCAGCCAGCTGGTCGACACCACCGCCGTGGTGCTGATCACCCACTTTTTGGCCGGGGCGCTACCCATCGAAGCAGGGCAAGAACTCTGGCCCCAGCTGATTCGTTTTATTGGCTATGGCTACGTGTTTAAGCTGGTGGCGGCCCTGATTGACACGGGGCCGTTTTATCTCTGCGTGTTTTGGCTGTCGAACTATCTGGGGTTAGAGTCCCCCGTCCCAAAGCCGAAGCGCCCCCGCCTGGGCAGTCGGGGGCAAAGCTAGCCGGGGGAAAGGCAGAAGGCAGAAGGCAGAAGGCGGAAGGCAGAAGGCAGACGGCAGACGGCAGACGGCAGACGGCAGACGGCAGACGGCAGACCATCTGTAGGGGCGAGCGGCGGTTTGCCCAGGGGTATCGGGGGTAGCCACGCAGGATTCGGGATTAGAGTACTAGCCCGCTGCGGCGTCGGTACCCAAAACCCCAGCCCCTGCTCTAATCTGTCGGCACTGGCGGCAGGTCTGGAGCCTCGGTGATTTGATCTAAACTGCTGCTGTTGAACTCAGTGCGAGTCAAAAACCGCAGCGTCTCTTGGTACATCGGTTTCCAGTAGTCGTTGCTCATGTTTTGGCTTACCTCCAGCGGGTCAACCATGGGGTGGGGCACCAGGGCCTCGCTGAGAAAGGTGTATAGAAAGTGATGGTCGTAGCGTTTAAAGATGGAGGCACGCCGGAGCGACTGGTGGAAGCTTTGGTTGGTCTGGAGGTCGGCGGCGTCTTCGTTTTCGGTCAAAAACATCAGGGTGGGGGTGGGGCGCAGGGCCGCGATGTTTTCGCTGCTGCGGACAAAAGCGCCAAACCGGTCTGCGCCAGTGAAGCAGCCCAGCGGGAATTTCAAATCATCCCAGCCAAACTCTTTGACATCGAGGGGGCCAGCCAGGTTGACGTAGCGGCGGCGGGTTTCACCATAGACCCTGAGCAGCGGCGCAAAGGCCACTACTTTGGCCACCCGCTGAGGATTTTTGGCCCCCAGGGCCAGGGCCACGGCTCCGCCGACCGAGAGGCCCACCGTATAAACTGGCCCCGGCATGGCCGCCAGTTCGTCGAGGCGGGCCTGGGCATCGCTCAGGTAGGCCAGGTGAGACGACACAAAGTAGCGGTCAAAGTCGGGGTGGTTGTCTCGCTCAATGGCGGCGACAATGTCGAGCAGGCGTGGCTCTAGCTTGCGCAGGCGGGCCACTAGCCCAACCATCTGCACCGGGGCGGGGGTGGCGGCACCGCCATCGCTGGCAGCCGCCAGGTTGGCGAGATAATGTTGCAGCACCGGGTCGGCGGCGATTTTTTCTTGCAACGGCAGCAAAATCTCGGGCTTGAGATCGACCTGGGGCCAGTATTGATCGGGGATGCGGTAGGCGTGGCCCGCCAGGGTGGCCTGGTAGACATTAAAACCGTTGCGAAACAGGTAGTCGGCTAGGCGCGCCATCTGGTGGGGCTTGGCGCTAAACCCGTGGAACATCAAGACCGTGCCTTTGACCGGCGTATCGGCCCCATGAAACAGGTAGTAGGGAAAAGCGCCCTGCCGCTGGTCAGGGCTGGCGGCGATGGTTTGAATGTGGGCGTCAATGCGCTGCTGGGTCTGCTGGATCTGAGGTTGGCTGGGAGCTGGGGGGCGAGCTGGCAGAGTGACCATAGGCCTAGCGGGGGAGACTGCTGTAGTCATTATGAACGCCAATGCCTGTGCCGATGCTTGCGCCGATTGCTTCCGCCGCGTTCTTTAGGGATCAGCGGCAGGCGGGGGCGGCAGGGCTAGGCCAAATTCTACTAGGGCGGGGTAAAAGTTGCGGTTTTCGTGGCCGGGGCGGCTGAGTTTGATCAGGGCAAAGCGCTGGAGAGGGCGCAGCGATCGCCACTGATCTACCTCTAGGGTTACGTCGTGCAGAGCCGCCTGGGCCTGCACCTCGGCGGGGACGGTGCCCCCCTCTTGCCAGGGCGGGGCGGGGTCTATGGCCAGGGTTGAGGCGGGGGCACCCTGGACGGCTTGCACTAGCCCCTGCACCGTGGCGGTGTAGGCCATGACCTGATCGCCACTGGTGCAGGGCAGCTGGGTGAGGCGATCGCGATCGGCACTGCCCAAGCGATGCCAGTGCTCTAGCTTGAGCTTGACGCCACAGGTGTCGAGCTTGAGCCGCACCTGCATGGGAATGCAGCGCAGTGACTCGACAAAGTCGGCTTCAAACTGGAAGAAAGTATTGTCTGGGGAGATATCTGGGGAGATATCTGGGGAGATGTCTGGGGTGCGATCGCAATCCTGGGCCATAAAATCCATGCCTGATCTAGCGAGGCTGAAGAGACTGCACATTGAGCTGATAAGTCTGCCCCTGGTGGGTCACTGTCACTGGGGTAGAGTCGCCCCCGGGGCGATCTGGGGGGCCGGGCAGCGGCGTAAAGGTCACCCGCTCGATCTGCTCGCCCGGAGGCGGCGTCAGCACCCCGGCCACCTGGCTAGCCCGCTCCAGCTGATGGGTCAGCGAAACCAGGCCGCTGAGGCCGTTGATCAAGTCGCGCAGGCTGCGCCGCAGAGCTGGGTCGCCGGTCAACTCATCCACGTCGGCAATCACCTTGTGGGCACTCTGAAACACAGTGCGGGCCGAGTCAAGGGTCTGCTGGAGCATGACCAGATTTTCAGCGCGGTTAAAGTTGCCCGTAATCGAGCGCAGATCGGCGGCGGCGATGGCGGCATCGGCAGAGAGACGGTCGAGGTTGCCAATAAACTCACTTTGCAGCAGCGTCGGGCTCAGGGTCGCCGTCACCGTCTCAATGTTGGCGGCGCTGCGGCTGATATTGTCGAGGGTCGTAGTCAGAGTGCCGCGATTGCTCACCACCAGGCGGTTGACCTCGCTGCCCACTAGCTCAAACTCGGCGGCAGCGCTGCCAACATTTTCGGTGGCCCGGTTGGCTGAGGCCATCAGGGGGCCGAGATCATTCTGCAACTGAGCCGAGAGCAGGGTCAGTTCCGCCGTCAGCAGAGTGGCGGCTTTGGTCAGAGTGGTGGCGTTTCTGAGGGTGGTTTTAAAGTCAAGCACCAGCTCTGGATCGGCAAAGGTAATGGCCAGCTTCTCCATCGAGCTAATCAGCGACTCGTAGCTGGCTCCCACGGTGCCCGCCAGGCGATCGCCGTCGCAAATAATAGCCTGGCCAGGGCAGTCCGCTCCAATGGGGTCAACGGCCAGTTCCTGAGCTGCAAGCGGGCGCAGGGGGGTAATGTCGATGGTGGTATCGCCAATTAGCCCCGACTGGTTCACCTGAATCAAGGCATCGCGCGGGATTCGCAGCTCGCTACGGCCAATTTCTACCGCCACATCCACCGCATTGGCGGTCGGCACAACCCGCAGCACTCGCCCCACGGGCACCCCCCGGTAGCGAACATTCGTGCCCTCCTGCATGCCGAGGGTGTTTTCAAACACGATGGTCGCTCGGTAGCTGCGACTGCCTGGGTTTAGCCCCCGCAGCCACAGCACTAGGCCGCCAAATAACCCCACCGCAATCAGGATCAGCAGCCCCACAGATCCTTCTCGAATTGCCCTTGCCCGCATGGTGCCCTCTCGGCCTAACCGTTTAACTGTGGCTTGTCACACCCCAATTCTGTACCGAATCAGCCCTAATCAACCTGATCGACGACAGACTCGGCCGCCAATTGAACCCGCTTTAGTCAAGTTTGGCTGGGGCTGTAACTGGCGCTGTGCGCCCTGACGCCAATGCCTGATGGGTTTGTGGCCTCGGTTGAGGCACACTAATTCACCATTTGAATTGGCCCTTCAACCCGCCCACTAAAGAACTGTCGCACAAAGGGATTCTCGGTGTGATCCACATCGGCGACCGGGCCTTGCCACTGAATGCTCCCCCGGTGTAAGAAAATCACGCGATCGGCAGTGCGGCGAATGGTGCTGTCTTGGTGGGTCACAATCAGGTACGAACTGCATCCATTATTGCGCTGAATGGTGCGAATCAAATCTTCAATCACCGTGGAGGCGATCGGGTCGAGCCCCGCCGTAGGCTCATCGTACAGCAGCAGCGCCGGTCGATCTTGGGGATTTTCGGGGTTAGAGACAATCGCTCGGGCAAAACTCACGCGCTTGCGCATACCCCCCGAAAGCTCGGCTGGGTAGCGGTTACCAGTGCCTGGCAGGCCCACCATATCGAGCACGTCATCCACCAGTTGACGAATCTGGCGGGCGGGCAGGTCAGAGTGCTGGTATAGCGAGAACCCAACGTTTTCTTCCACCGTCAGCGAGTCAAACAGGGCTGCCTGCTGAAACACCATGCCAATGCCGATGGGGTCGGGAGAGTCTTCAATCAGCCCCTCCCGCCGGTGACCCTGTACGTAGATTTCCCCCTCGTCTGGGGCGAGCAGCCCGGCAATAATTCTTAAGATGGTCGATTTACCCGTGCCCGACGGCCCAATGATCGCCACCGCTTCGCCCCGATACAGAGTCAGATCGACATTGTTGAGCACCTGGTTAGGGCCAAAACGCTTAGAAATCCCCCGCAGCTCTAGCAGCACCTGGTCGCCGCAGTCGGCAGCGGCGGCCCCTGGGGCCAATACAGGCTCCGTGGTGTGGCCAAGGGCTAGGCTGTGATCGGGGGAAGCGCTCATAAACCCTACCGAGGTGAGTCATCTTGGGGTGCGCCCCTGTGTAGTCGCCTACTGCGGGCTGGGGCAGAGGGGCTTGATCAACCATTAACAGCTCCCGTGGCACATCCATGCTTTGACTCTATCAAATAGTCGTTAAAATCGAAGGCGCTGGTGCTAAATCCTGTCAGAGGCTGTTTAAAACACCTGAAAGCGCGTCACTTCACACTGTGAAAACTGGATAAGGTGAGCCAACTTGGGGTGACATGCGGCAGCTAGGTGGCCCACACTCCCTGATCAGGCTCTGTTCCCCAGCCTTTCAGGTGGGTCGGATCTCTATCGATCTTCTTCCATGTCCCTAAAACCCTTGCATACAGCCCTGGCCAGATGGTTTCGCCGGGTTAAACGAGAGACTCTGACTCTGGCCCCGCCCCGGCGGGTCAACCGGATGGTGAGCTGGATGGCACCCGGGCTGCTGGTGAAACGGTGGCTATTTTTGAGTATGGCCGGGGTGCTGATGGTGGGCATCGGGCTGATGATTTGGCTGAGGCTGACGCCGGTATTTCATACTGGGCAGCTGCTGGGGGCAGCCCTGCGAGCCTTCACCACCAACGTGCCCAACTACGTCAGCGGCCCCCTGGGTATTTTGCTGGGGCTGGGGCTGATTTTCTGGGGCCAGAGCCGCACCGTCGGGGCGATTACCGACGTGCTCATCCCCGGCAATGAAGCAGACTTGCTCGATGCCCTGCTGACCCAGCGCAGGCTGTCTCGGGGGCCAAAAATTGTGGTAGTGGGCGGCGGTACCGGGCTATCTAACCTGCTGCGGGGCATGAAGCAGTACAGCTCGAATATCACCGCCATTGTCACCGTGGCCGACGATGGCGGCTCGTCAGGGCGGCTGCGGCGGGAGATGGGGGTGCTGCCACCGGGGGATATCCGCAACTGCCTGGCGGCGCTGGCCGATGAAGAAAAGCTGCTGACCGAGCTATTTCAGTATCGGTTTGAGTCGGGCAGCGGCCTGGTGGGCCACAGCTTTGGCAATCTGTTTTTGACCGCCATGAATGAGATCACAGGTGACCTGGAGCAGGCGATCGCAGCCAGCTCAAAGGTGCTGGCGGTGCGGGGGCAGGTGCTGCCCTCTACCTCGGTAGATGTGCAGCTGTGGGCCGAACTGCGGGATGGCCGCCGGATTGTGGGCGAGTCAAAAATTACTGAGGCCAGGGGCCACATCGTGCACATTGGCTGCCTGCCCCCCAACCCCCCAGCCCTGCCCAAGGCGGTAAAGGCGATCGAAGAGGCCGACTACATTGTGATTGGCCCCGGCAGCCTCTACACCAGCATTATTCCCAACCTGCTGGTGCCGGAGTTAGTCAAGGCGATTGCGGCGCGCCAGGTGCCCCGCATCTACGTGTGCAACATTATGACCGAACCGGGCGAAACCGATGGGTTTTCGGTGTCTGACCACATTCGGGCCATTGATTCAGCCTGCGGCACGTATCTATTTGATGCGGTGCTGGTGCAAAAGGTGATGCCCTCTGACCCGGTGATTACCCACTACGCCAGGGCTGGGGTTGGCCCGGTGCTGCTCGATCGCGCCGCCATTCTCGACTCGGGTCGCCGCATCATCGCCGCCAACGTGATGGAAGAAGGGGCAAATCTGACGGTGCGCCACCACAGCGAACGGCTAGCCCGGGTGTTGTTGCGCTGGTATACCCGCACGCAACGGCTGTGGTGATCGATCTAGGACGCGTCTGCATTCAAACGGCGACCTACCCAGCCCACAATACCGCTGGCGATCGCACCGGCCATCAACACGCTGAGGGCGGGCAAGATCAGCGGATTCCACAGGGAATACCAGAGGTCTAGGCCCAAATCGAGGTTCATGCTGCGACCCAGCACGGCCACCAAAAACCAGCCTAAACTCAGCAGCACCAGCCCCAAATCGACCACTAGCACCCAGCTAATTACATTCGAGATCCGTTGGGCAATGGGGGTTGGTTTCATGGGTCTACTAAATGAGAGGATTTAATCAATCAGGGCGAGGAGTTAGCTCAGTCAGCCAGCTAGAGCCATCCACAGACCCAATCCTAGAACAAAAATAGGCTGCTCTAGGGTGAGAGCAGCCTACCAAAAGATTGGGGTGATTAACAAATTGATACAAAAACGTCCTGACTCAAGCCGTTAGCTGGCAGGTAGCTGGCCCAAAGTTTTCTAAGCGTCTAGATTTTGTATCAGCAAGTTGTCGGGATCAACGTAGTGGCAGACAGCATCATCTACGCAGATCAGCGCCCAGCCGGAAGACTCGATACTAACTAGCTCATAGTCAACATCTTGAACAAAAAACCCTTTGTGATTACGGGTCTCGGGCTTGATTCCAACGGGGTTGTTAGACATGACTTATACTCTCCAGAAAACAGCGACCAGCAATGATCAAAAAAGCTTATGACTTACTTGAGGAAATCCTATCATTCCCTTCATGAGAAAAACATTAAGTAATTTGAGGCTTTGTTGCAAAGCTACTGCTTAACAGAAAGATACAGTGTGATCGCATGGATTTTGAACAATGCCAGCCCTTGGCTGATCGTTTGCCAGTGACTGCATCACCTATTTTTTTGCCGCCAAGAAAAGATTAACTTAAGTTTTGTGAATTCTGTATAAGTCCGAGACAAATGGGGAAAAGGGTAGAAATACTCATTGGATTTGTGAGGCTTGTTCAAATTTTATTTGGTCAGAGCCTTCTATGGAAATATCCTCCCTTGCCCCTGGCTCTTCGCCCTCACCCCTGCCTCTCTCTGGGGGAGAGGGCGGCTAAATCTGGCCCCTCAGGTAGAGCATCTTATTCAGTTGTCAGATAGAGCGGTGACCAACATTCACACGCAGGTCGGCAAAATTTGGGTGGGCAAGGGGTCGCGCCCAGTCCGGGAAGGCGGCTACACCTCGCCTCCAGCCTGAGAATGATTTGGTTTATGAAGTTTTTTCCGATATCGTTAGGGGAGGTTTGTACTTTCGGACACCAGCGCATTTTGGGCCTAGGTTCAGGTTCCTGCGATCGCAGAACGACGGTGCAGACCCACAAACGTTAGGGTGCTTTTGAGGATTTACCTATGATGCTTCAGCCTCCCCCGGCTCTGCCTCCCGTTACCGCCATGGCCACGATATGGACCGAAGTTGCCCCGATCAGCTCAGATTGTCGGCGGGGTAGCCGCGACTGCTTCCCCAAGGACCGCGTGGGGAGTCGGCCCCAAACCACAACTAGGATCGCTACCCATTCAGCTTCAACAGATTGGTTTCAGGCTGTCGCTGAGAGTTAGGTGAGCCAGTTTAGGTGAGCCAGTTGCCGACGGCCAACCAGTAGCCATCCCTAGATCCGCTCAACGATCAACTCACGGGTTGCGTTTACAGTGCCGCTGAAGCTGGCTTCAGCGGCTTTTTGCGATCGCTGGTCTGGGGTGCAGCGCCTCTAGATCTAAAGTGGCAGCGGCCGCCGCGAGAGCTGCGGTTGACTCTGGGTTGGGCAGATAGGGCAGCACCCCCAGCACCGGGGTCTGGGTCAGATTGGCGATCAAGCCGGTGGGTGCCCACTGGCTGATCTGCTCAGCGGTGCTGGGCTGGGTGCAGTTGAGCATAATGCCCCGCAGATCAAGGCCGCTCTGGCGGGCTAGGGCCACATTGGCCACCGCCTGGGCGATCGCCCCCAGCTTAACCGGCACCACCAGCACCACCGGCAGGTGCCAGGCCGCCGCTAGGTCAGCCACGGTGATTTCGTAGGTAACCGGAGACCCCAGCCCCCCCAGCCCCTCTACCAGCACCCAGGGATGCTGCTGGGTAAGGGTCTCTAGGGCTTTCCAGGCCAGGGTGAGATCGACCGATCGACCCTCTAGGGTCGCCGCTAAGGGGGGGGCTAACGGGGCCGCAAAGTACTGCGGGTTGATGACCTCTAACGAAGTTTCAGGAAAAAACAGGCGATGGTACAGCTCGCGATCGCCTGGCCCAGACTGGAACGGTTTTAGCACCGCTGGAACCTGGGCGGGGCGGTAGGTTTGCCAGTAGGCGAGCAGGGCGCTGGTCAATACGGTCTTACCGACCTCGGTGTCGGTACCCGCCACCAGCAGAGCATTTAAAACGGCCATAGAAGATTGATTTAGGAGAGGGGAATGGTTGAGGGGTTTCGGGGTGCAGGTGTGGGTGTTGGGTGTCGGGAAGGCCTGATACCTAAAACCCAACACCCAAGACCCGCTAGTTTACCGACACCCGCAGCGTGTAGTTTGAGGGTCGGGCCGATTTGACATCGACAATGTAGTCGCCACCCGTGGGCAACTGCCCCTGCCACGAGAGCACCCGCGAGGCATCGGGAATCATCTCTCCGCTGGGAAAGCGCACATCTAGGGTAACCGGGCCGCTGACCGTGGGCAGATCTAGGGCCAAAATTTGACCTTCCCGAGCGTTGATCAAATAGCGGCGAATGCGGTTTTCGTTGACCTGCCCCGACAACTGTACCTCGGTGCGCCCCGGCGGAATTTGCACCCGCTGCTCGACTACGTTAGCTCCGGGGTTGGGGTCAGGCCCCGATTGGGGCGGGGGGGTAACGGCGGGGGGTGGCTCGACGGTGGGTTCGGGCTGGGGCTCAACGGTGGGTTCAGGCTGGGGCTCGGCACTGAGGCTGATTTCTAGCTCGTAATCGCTTTCTTCTAACCCCTGCACCGGGCGCAGTTGCACGGTGTAGCTCCCGTCTTCCGGCAGGGTGCCCTGCCAGTTCAGCACCCGCTGAGCCGAGTTGTTGACCGGCTGCCCCTGGGGGTTGAGCACCGTCAGCAACACCCCTTCGCCCTGCATTCTGGCCAGCAGCACCTGACCGGCGGTGGCGTTGAAGCGATAGTTAATGGTTTCGTTGCGGCGCAAACTGCCCGATACAGTGCGGTTTGTGCCAGGAGCAAGCGCCAGGTTTTGGTTATACTCCACCG
>RECJ01000261.1 GCA_007694115.1 Leptolyngbya sp. DLM2.Bin27
CCCGCCCTACTCGAAATCCAGGCCGATGGTAGCGACCCAGACGATTGAAATTAAGCTGCCCTACCAGGGGTTAATCACCGCTGCCCTGGTGGCGATCGCCGCCGCACCGCCCGCTCTGTTCATCTTTCACCCTGGGGTAAACCGGGCCGGGGATGTGCTGCTGCATAACGGCATTGAGGTGAAGGTGTTAGGCCGCACCCTCTACAAACGGGAGCCGCCGCTGAGAGGTGGGGAAACCGCCGCCGGGGGCCACCGTGCCCCCAGTGCCCACAACATCACCCCGATTCCGGTTGGCAAACAAATCGCAGGCTATCGGGTCACCTCTGGCTATGGCCCCAGGCGATCGCCCTGCAAGGGATGCAGCAGCTATCACCCTGGCATCGATGTGGGCACCCCCACCGGAACGCCTCTCTATGCCCCTGGGGATGTGACGGTGACCTGCAAGAGCGATCGCGCCAGTGGCAACTATGCCGAGTTTGACTACCAGGGCATGTTGCACCAGTGGCTACACCTCAGCACCTGCTCCCCTGGGAGCTACCGCTTCGGGGATAAATTTGCGACGACTGGCAGCACTGGCGTGGGTACTGGCCCCCACCTCGACTACCGGGTTAAGCAGGCTGGCCAGCGGGTCTATCCACCCATTGAGGTGCTAACCGCCGCCCTCGACCCCAGCCAGTTTAAGCCGCTCCTACCGGTGGGTGGGGAGGTAGGCCCCACCATTACCGACGACACCTTGAAGCGAGCCATCTGCCGAGCTGAGGGGACATGCGATCCCAGTGGCAACCCCAACCATGCCTACAACAGCCACACCGACCCCGGCAACCGGAAGCGTAACCAGGGATTTTTCAGCTATCAGCACGGGGCCAGCAGCCCCCAGGAGGCCGACCAAAAGCAGCTGGCCCGGTTGAGGGTAGTGGAGTCGCGCTACATCGCAGCATCCCAAGCCAAGTTTGGGGAGCGCTGCTCAAAAGCCTGCATGGTGGCCTGGCTCGACCTGTTTAATCAGAGTCCTGACGCGGGTAACCGCTTTATCCGGTTTCTGCCTAACCCCGATCCCAGCCCCCAGCAGCTGATCGACGCCCGTGCCGCTGCCCTCAGTGAGTCGCGGCGGCTGGTCGGGGCACCTAGCCCTATGAACGTACCCGCCGACCAAAAGCGCCGGGTCGATAACCTCCTGGAAATGGTGAATTGATGGACTCTCTACCTGTGCCCATATCCCTAGCTGAAGCCATCGAGCGCTACCGCCTGGTGCTGACCATCATGGATTGCTCCGAGGAAACCGCCGCCCTGCTGGTGGTGGCCTCCCTACTGGCTGAGCAGGATTAGCGCGATTGCACCGAGGTTAGTTTGGGATAGGCCATCGTTGCTACACCCCTATTCGGGGCGATCACGGGGAAACCACACAGTACGCCAAGTTCTTGGTAAAAAATCCGCAGGCCCCCAGCAGCACCGCACCCAGGTCGATGGGATAAATCAGGTTAGACCACACCAGCGAGGTATCAAAAATGAACGCCGACATTCAGACCCTAAAGCAAATTCTCAACCGCATCCTGCACACTGAGCCCGCCGCCAAAGCCCAGGCCGCCCTGCTCGACGAAGCATACGCGGGCCTCCAAAACGCACTCGCTGCCCTGGATCGATACCAAGAGAAAATTGAGGCACAATAGGCCCAATGGAATTTCACCCCAGCCCCTGGCCCAGCGTCGGGGGCATTTTGTTGGCATCGGCATCGTGCTTTATCGTGCAGCCCCTGGCCGACCGTGCCACAGCGGGAAAGAATGAGCCGGGACGATCACGCTCGCAGAATTGCTCAAGCGATTGATGTGCGGGGTTTACAGGCAATCGCACCGCTAGCACTGGCGTAACGTCTGACCGCCCGGCAGCGTAGCCCCCCAGGGCGTAGCCGCGCCATCTGACGTATGTTGCCGCCGGGGCCATGGTGCCGGAGCTGGTGTGGCGATCAATGGCGGGAGATGGCGTTAAAAAATGCAAAAAAACACCCCTGCTGGCACGGCACCAGCGGGGGTGTCTGCTCCGTCGTGATGGAAGAAACCCCAAGGGGATTGGGGGGTTTGGTATGCATCTACCGAGAAAAACATACTCAGCTTTCGTCGAGCGTCAAGCCAAAACAAAACCCCCACGGGGCAGCGGTAGCCAGTGGGGGTAGTAAACCATTAGGGTGACATCTCGCAGATAGACAATCGCCGCTGCCTGCTTATGGTGCCCAGGTCGGTGGAGCCGGTACCGGTGCCGGGAGAGATCGGCCAGGTGGCTTAGGGGACATTCATCTTCCACTTCTTTCGCCAGTGCGCCACATGACCGGCTTCTGTCTGCTCCCATAATTCTTCATCGGCCATGATTTCCCAGCTTATGTCAGCTGGGGCCAAAGCCCACAGGGCCTGGCACAACTCATGGGCCGCTCGCAGTCCGGGGACACCGGGGCCGCAGTCGGCCACCAGCCACAGGCCGGTAGGGCGATGCTCAATCTCCCAGCCGATCTCGACACCGGCATCCTCCGGCTCCGGCAGCCGGGAGAGCAGGGTGAGGGCCTGGCACAACATTTCTAAATCACTCATCGCTGGCTACCTCTTCACTTCAAACAGGTCGGCGATGTCGCAGTTGAAGTAGTTCACTAGCGTCTCAACAGTACTTCGGTTTACTTGGGTAAAGGAGTTATTAGCCAGGCGGCTAACGGTGTGGCTACCCAGCCCGGTCGCCTCCATTAGTGCCTTCTGGGTCAGGGGAGGATTCTGCTGGGCCATCAGAACCCGTAATTTACAGCGCATAATTTTCATTCCTCAATAATGCCGCAGCCGCAATGGACGGGGCACCGCCGGAGGCAATCCAAGCCGCCGCGTCATCGGCATTCATCGCCGCCCAACGCAAGTTCAGTCTGTAGCCCACCGACGACACTACCTCAGCCCCTGGCCGCCGTCGGGGGTTTTGTTTTGCCTACACTCGCCGGGCTAGGTGGCTTAGCCAAAACAGTTAACTACCAAGTTGCGACTCAACCTTTTGTATATTCGCTTCCTCGCAGAAAACGTTGACGTCAGAGATCAAACTTGACTCCTGTTGGGACAGACCTTCAATCTTGGCAACAGCAGCCAGTGTGTTTTGTTGCGATTGCTCAATTCGCTCTGGGAGCTGTGAGGCGGCATCTACCGTAGCGACTAGCTGCATGGCGTCGCCTGCTTCGTTTAGAGCTGTGCCAAACCCTTGTACTACTTCCACGTAACTATCTCGGAACTGAGTCAACGTCTCAGTACTAAGCGGCACAGCCTGCAAATCGCCTTCTAGGCCGCTCAAGTTTGTCTCAACCTGATTGACTGCTGTTATGTATTGAGAGGCAGCCGTTTTGATGTCCCCCAAATCGCTAACGTTGGCAGCGTTGGTACTAAAAGTTTGGATTTCTGACTCAAAATCTGCCATGAAAACAGTAGTCTGATTCACTACGCGGGTTAAGTCCCTGCATTCTGCAGTAACTACCATCACGGCTTCCATCTGTGCCGCAGCGGCCTTCTCTTGGGCTATTCTCTCCTGCTCCTGATTGAAGGATACATACTGCATCCACCCTATCCCTAGCACCACGGCTGTCAGGCAAACGACGGCGACTGAACCACCTATAACAAGAATCTTATTTGTCCCCGGCATAGCTTTAATCCATAGTGCAACTGTTGACTATTCATTGGAGTGCTTGCAGTGCTCCAACCCCAACATTCCCAGCCATCCGCAGACTGAACCGGACAGCTCACCAACTCTTGACCAGCCCTTCACGAATAACCAGACGGGGCTAACCAATATTGGCTTCTAGTCCAGGGTTGAATAGTTGCGTGGGAGGACAGATCGACTAGTTGCGCGAGCAGGCGACTACTCAACCCTTGCTTAAGGCCATTGTGCATAAACCTCTCGTCTCGCACTGCTTCAAGGCATAGCGCCAGCGTATTCTTACCTCCCAATCGGGTGAGCGTGTCTTTAAGGTCTGGAAGACTACGGAGAAAATCTTTACGGCCTTGATTTACCAAGGTATCCAAGCCTTTCGCAAAGCAAGCGATATTAACCTGTATATCTTCTAAACGCGCCAGTAGGCCTTGCCAGGCCGAGGCCCCGTAGCACTTATCTCCAAATTGTTCTATCAGGCTCCAAGGCGTTTTGTAACAGCTCCGGCGATGATTGCTCTACCAGTGCCCTGGCGCGGTCGGATTCAGCGCTAATCTGACGGGTCACCTCCAGGGCTTCCGAGGAGCTCGACTCCTATGTCAATGCCAGCTTGATGGCTCTCAGGGTGGCTTTAGCCACCCTGCAATCCACTCCGTCGGGGGCTGAATTCACAGAATCCGTCTGCTTCTCTATAGCCTCCTTCAAACGGCAAGCCCTCAATGAACATCTTCTCGACCTATTTGCCGCCATCGACCTGGAGCCCACTTTGATTAAATCCCACCCCAACTACCAAACTCTCCTACATTACGGGGCTATAGCCCCCCAAGCTGGAGCCATAGCTGCCTAAATCTCTCCGGAGTGTTGCCTGCAAGCTAACTTTGTTTTAAACAGGCGATTGCTAGAGTGATTGCCCTGTAAGCCTTATAGCTCCGTTGCAAAAGCTGTCCGGGCTGTTGACTTTGTATCCCCCTACACAAAAGATGCGATTGAATCGGCTTAAGTTAGCTTCTGTATACTGCATACCGTGAAGCATTAATCGGGAGTGTCTATTCGCAATTACGTTGGTCAATGCTATCTCTGTTCGCTGTTTTTGCTCGCCGTCAGTACTAGCAATAAGGAGGCAGTCTTGTTGTTGTAAAATTTTTTGGTGAGCCACATCTGAGATGCCAGCTAATCTTTTTCGGATTGATAAATAAAACTTAAGGAGAACTACTCTTAAATCCTTATTGAGGAATTTTTCGGGATGTTAGCGATTTTGTTCTTCTGGTAGCTGTTTCTTTGCTTAGATGAGCTTAAGCTACTAAGTCATTGTCTGTTTTTCTTGTCCGATGACTTGTTTGCCCTGCTTCTCTGGCTCCATTGGCCGCTCGATCTCATGGAAGTCCCTATTGGCTGCGCCTGAATTGGTCAAAAGAAGGACGGATGTTTTGTCTGTACACACAAGATGTCTGCTCCTTAAAGAGTTGATTTTTAAAGTAAATCTTAAGAGCGCTCAATCTCTTATGTAGCAAGGCTTTGCTAGCCTCGGACGCTTAGCTGAGTGAAACCTCTAAAGCCTTGCTATTGGGCGGTTCTAGCGATCTTAAGAAATTAGCTTTAAGAAGTTTTCACGGTTATGAAAGAGCGCTACGTGTTTCGCTACCTATTTGAGTAGTTGGCTTTAGATTTTTGACTTTCGTTTCTTGAGGAGATCTGTTCCTATGCCTCGTTTTGCCCCGGTTTGGTCTGCCATCAGCCGTCGTCGCTTCATTAAGTTTGCCTCCGGCGTTGGGGTTGGCGTCGCGCTTTCGGTCACCACCCTTTCCGCCTGCCAGCCCTCGGCGGATGTGGCCGATGGACCTGCAGACACCTCCGCCGAGGCCGCCGATACCGGGGGAACCATCCGCATCGGCATGACCGCCTCCGACATTCCCATGACGGCAGGAGCCCCCAACTCCGGTTTTGAGGGGGTGCGCTTCACCGGCATGACCCTCTACGACGCCCTGGTCACTTGGGATCTGTCCGTGGACGACCAGCCCGCCCCCCTGGTACCCCAGCTGGCCACCTCCTGGTCGGTGGATGAGGACGACCCCCGCATTTGGACCTTCAACCTGCGGCAGGGGGTCAAGTTCCACGATGGCTCTGACTTCAACGCCGATGCGGTTGTCTTTAACTTTGAGAAGATCTTCGACGAAAGCGCCCCCCACTACGATGCCCAGCAGTCGGCCCAGGTGGTAGCCCGCCTGCCCACCTACGAGAGCATCCGCAAAATTGATGACTACACGGTGGAAATTACCACGACAACCCCGTCATCGCTGCTGATCAACCAGCTGCCCTTTATGTTCTTCTCCAGCCCCGCCCACTACGAGGCGCTGGGGGGAGACTGGGCCGCCTTTGCCACCGATCCCTCCGGTACCGGCCCTTTCATGCTAGAGCAGCTGGTGCCCCGAGAGCGGGCCGTGCTGGTGCCCAACCCCAACTACTGGGATGAAACTCGTATGGCCCAGGCCGATCGCATCGAGCTGATTCCCATCCCCGAGGGCACGACCCGCGCCAACGCCCTGCTGGCTGGGGAGGTGGACTGGATCGAAGCGCCCCCCTCTGACACCCTGGCCATGCTAGAAAGTCGTGGCTTTACCATCACCCGCAATGGCTATCCCCACCTCTGGCCCTGGCAGTTTAGCTTTGTGGAGGGGTCTCCCTGGACCGACAAGCGCCTTCGCCAGGCCGCCAACCTGGCCATCAACCGCGAGGAAATTCAGGCACTGCTGGGGGGCAATATGGTGCCCGCCCAGGGGATTTTGCTGCCCGACGACCCCGCCTTTGGCAACCCGGCCTTTGAGGTCACCTACGACCCCGACCAAGCGCTAGCGCTGCTGGAGGAAGCGGGCTACGGCCCGGATAACCCGGTCGACGTGAGGATGCTGATCTCCTCCTCTGGGTCGGGGCAGATGCAGCCCCTGCCGATGAACGAGCTGATTCAGCAGCAGCTGGCGGCGGTGGGCATCAACGTCGATTTTGAAGTGCTGGTCTGGGAAACTCTGTTTGATAACTGGCGGCAGGGAGCGCAGAGCCCCGACTCTCGCGGTGCCCACGGCACCAACATCACCTTTGCCACCCACGATCCCTTCGCGGCCATGATGCGTTTTGTCTACTCCGAGAGCGCACCGCCCAACTCCCTCAACTGGGGCTACTACAGCAACCCAGAGGTCGACGCCCTGATCGAAGAGCTGCAAATGGCCTTCGACCCCGATGAGAATCTGGCGGTCTATCAGCAGCTCCACGAGGTGCTGGTGGAGGACGCTCCCTTCCTGTTTGTGGCCCACGATGTGGGGCCGCGGGCCATGCGCAGCGAGATTGCTGGCTTTGTTCAGGCCAAGAGCTGGTTCCAAGACATCACCCCGGTGTCGATGGGGCAGATAGCCAGGCAGTAGCGCAGCGTCGATTCATGTCTGTAGGTCACCTCTGTAGAAAAGCCCTATGTTTCTATACATCTGCCGCCGCATTGTCTACACCGTTCCCATCGCCTTGGCGGTGGCGGTCGTCTGCTTCTCGCTGGTGCATCTGGCTCCGGGCGATCCGCTCTCGGCGGTGCTTCCCGCCGACGCCTCGGCGGAGGTGGTCGAGCGCATTGTGAAAGCCTACGGCATGGATCGGCCCCTGCCGGTGCAGTTTATGTCTTGGCTGGGGCGCGCGGTGCAGGGCGACCTGGGGGTTTCGGTGGCCACCGGGCGAT
>RECJ01000228.1 GCA_007694115.1 Leptolyngbya sp. DLM2.Bin27
TCCTGCAAACCCTGATAAAAAGTCTAGGGTGCGCTTTATCTTTGAACCCGATCGCACCTCTCCCAACGGCATCACCTACTCCTGGCTGATCCACGACACCTATAACGGCAAAGAGAAAGCGGCCACCGCTACCCGTGCTTTCTGGCTGCCCTTCGCCTATCGGCACTCCGGCAATTACTCCGAGGCGGAGTTGCGCGACCTGGCACAGCAATCGATCTGGCAGATGGAAGCCCAGATTCAGCACCTGCGCGAGGAGTTTGAGCTGGGAACTGCTCGATCTAACACTACTGAACTGGTGGGAGCAACCGATGCGGAGAATCTGCAAGCAGAGTCAGGCACTGCACTGGTACAACCCATGACCGTTTCGGCTCCGGCGGCTGATTTGCTCGATGATTTCACGGACGCCCTATGAGCGAGCCTAAGTTGCCGAAGGAGCCCGAGACTGAGAAAGGCCGGTTAATGCGTCAGCAATACCTGGCGCTGGCCAAGGCTTCGCTCAAAGATGCCAAAGACTACGAGAGCCTCTACACCCGCTACAGCGAAAACGTCACATCAGCTCAGGGGCTAGATCAAGATGTGGCCAGAGCTGCGCTACAGACCGGTAAGGCTCCCCGACAGGTGATTCAGCTGCTGGCTCAAGGGCCATTTACCCAGCAGCAGATTTTGGGATTATCTGACGAGGAGAAGAAAGCGGCGCTGCCACAACTGCTCCAATACGCTCAGAAAATGGTCGATAGCCTTCAGCAGCAGCGCTACTTAGAATACGCTTGCTCGGTGACGGGGAAAATTCAGAGCTACCCTGATCTCTATCGAGACTATGTAAGCAGCGATCTTACCGGCATTCAGTTGGATCAGAAGGTGACGGCGGCGGCGCTGGTGGCTGGGGAATCAGGAGAGTCTGTAGCGGCTTTGCTACACCAAGGGCCGTATGCTCGGTTTCAGCAGGATGTGCAGGGGGTGGCCCCGCAAACGATTGAGCAGTACGCCCGAGGGACGGTGGCTCAGGTTCAGGCGATTCAGGCACTCCAGGTAGGGCAGCCGAGGCGAATGCCGACTCGCGCTAGAGGTATGGAAACGTAGTGAATGATTGAACGGCGGCTGGGTAAGTATTTGACGCTGGAGGAGTTCTGCACCTGTACGCAGACCTACCAGCGGTTTGCTGACCAGATTGACCCGTTTCCAAAAAACTTGGCGGAGACGTTGCCCGCCTTAGAGGCGCTGTGCCAATACATCATTGACCCGGTGATTGATGGGTTTGGGCGCGATTCTCCTGCGGAGAGGCGGCGCCAACGCTTTTTGCTGACCTATGGTTTCTGCTCGGTGGATCTGAAGCGATGGCTGGCGAAGAAAGACCCACTGACGGGGAAAAAGCACGGCATCGCTACCCCCAGCCTGGATCAGCACATGGCCCATGAGGTGAATCGGAATGGGCGGTACTACTGCGATCGCCTCGGTGCTGCCTGCGATTTCCGCATTCTCGATCTGCCCAGCGATGCCCTGGTGGATTGGATCGTGGCCCAAGGACTGCCGTTTGATTCTCTCTACTTCTATGGAGCAGATAGCCCCATTCACGTCAGCTATGGCCCCCAGCACAAGCGCGATATTTGGGCCTTTACCGAATGGGGGACACCGACGCGCCAGCACCCCTGGGCTTCAACGGCTAATCCCACCAATAGCAAATGAGGACAGCATCGGATTTGTCACCAAAGGTCTCACCCCGTAAACCCCGTCTGAGGCGCATGGCAAAGTACTCGCGAAACTCCCAGTCTTCCTCACCTTCAGGGATGGTGCTGCCATAGACATCGACTACATCGGCCCGCCATTTTTTGCCCAAATCCATCAGTTGGGCCACCGTCACGTCTTGGTTTTCGGCCAGCAGATATAGCGTGTCCGCTGGGTAGGGCACGAAATGCATCATGCTGGTTTCGGGCATGGGGCGGTAGTTAGCCATGGCCAAAAGGGTTTCCAGCACACCGTTAAGGCTAAGGCCATCTCGATCGGGGGCATAGATGGGCTTGGTGAATAGGAAACTTTTCCACAGGTGGGGCTGCTGGGCTAGATCGGTGATCACCTCTGGCCCGTCGAATTCGTTGAACCGGCGCTGCCACACTAGGGCGGCCATCAGCTCTTGGGGCGTATTGGTTTGGGCGATCGCCTCAATTTTCTCTACATCAAGCATCGGCACTACCCTTGGCTGATTGCGACCGAAGCCTGGCTTGGACTTGCTGTTTCTGCCCTTTGCTGGCATCCTTACGCCACACCACCCGATGCCCTTGCAGCTCGGCCCCGTGCTCTAGCAAGCATTTCTCCCAGCCGCGCTGGTCAAAAATTGCCTTTACATCCTCCAGCAAACCCCAATTTTGCTCCTGCTGGCTGAGTTTCGCGAACTTGGCGTAGCTAGGATAGTCCGGCGCGAGAGTCTGGTCTTTTTGGTGGAGCAGGGGCGGGTTATCGGGGTCATAGTCGCGGTATCGGACATGGAGATCCCGCAGGGAGATCGCCATGCTGGTTTTCAGTGCTGGGTGCGGCTCTTTATCGAAGTTAGGAAACGCCAGATAGGTGATCTGGGGCTTCAGGACATGGAACTTGACCACCGTGGCTTCCTCAGGTCGGCCAATAGTGCGAGACGCACAGCCCTCGTAGAGGCGCAGCAGCGGGTCAAGTTGGTCTATCGCTGACACATGCACCCAAAGGGAGTTAGGGCGCTGCTGACCGATCGCACTCTGCCGACACCGTTCTTCAATCAGGTCTGTGCGGCCCAGGCTCATCAGCATCAGGTCGGCGGCGGTGCAGGCTTGCTGATAGCTGCCGAAGAGGGCTTTGATGTCTTGCTGAAGCTGGGGGGAGAGGTCTTTGAACTTAGGGCGATTGCCGAAGTGGCTGAGGGCTAGGTAAACCAGTAGGTCGTTGCGGCGCTTGTCGGCGATCGCATCCCATTCCCCCACATCAGTCGCTTGCAGAACGACGGTGAAGGCTCGCTTGATGCTGCCAAAGGTCTCTTGCAGGGATGTCAGCTCCTGCGCCCCTAGTTCTTCCACCGCGGGCAGGCGACCGCGATCGGTGTAGAAATCCATCAGGGGCTGGAGGCGATCGCGGTATTCCTCAAACTTGCTGACCTTGAGGCGAATGCGTGGAGCCGTGGCGCGGGAGCGATAGCGGGAGGCGCGAAAGGTTTCGGCCTGGGCGTCGTCGCGGAAGACAAAATAGATGCCCAGGGCCACGGGGATGGCGTCTACGCCGAGCACCTGGTCGATGTAGGCTTTGAGTTCTTCTTGCTCGTAGTATTTCTGGAACGTGTTGCGGCTGGTGATGATGCCGTCGCCGTAGGCAATGACGCCTCGGGTGCGATCGTCGATCAGCACCTGGGCGGCGACAATTAAAACCTTCTGGGCCAGCCCCCAGGCGTTGATCAGTGCTTCTCGCCGCTCGGCGGTGTCTTCAATGACGTTGATGATGTAGCCCAGGTTAACCACATCAGCTGGGGTGTGGGGCACGTCAGGGCGAAAGTGAGGATCCCAACCGGAGCTGGTGAGCCCCAGGCGGTGGATGTACTCAATGTCGGCCCCGTGGCCGCAGCCGTAGTCAAAGTAGGTAGTGTCAAGCGGGAAGAGGCCCGCTTCCACAGCGAGGCGGACGGGTTTGGAGGCGGTGACGCGGGCGATCGCAGCCTTGTGCCGCTGAATCTTTGGCTTGGGCTGGGTTTGCTTGGCCTCTGAGGTCATCGGGCAGGCGAGGGCGTGGCCATCGATAACCAGCTTGCGCTCACTTAGACGCTGCTCCCAGGCATGACGAAAGCCGATGCCGCGTGGGTCATCTAGCAGCCCCAGGGCTTCTTCCTGCTTGGTTAGCCAGGCAAAGGTGGCGTAGTGCGGGTAGTCAAAGGCGACAAAGGTTTCTTTGCGGTGCAGAACGGGGGGATTGTCGGTGGTGCTGTAGTCGCGGCCTGTGGCCTTCAGCGTTTCTAGATTGACCTGAATGCTGCTCTGAAGGGCGGGATGGGCCTCGATGTCAAAGTCTGGGTAAAACAGGTAAGCAATCTGCGGCTTGTCGAGGCTGAACTTGACCAGTGTGGCTTTTTCCACCAGAGCAGTGCTGGTTCTTGCCTTCTTCTCAATGGCCTGTAGGGTGGGGTCAAGGTGCGCCAGAGCAGAAACATGGATATAGAGGGCATCGGGCAGCCGCTTACCGATGGGGCTGCGCTGGCATAGCTCCGAGTAGGTTGGCAGTTCTGTCGATACCTTGGCCATGGATTCTGGCAAACTCCACCAATGTCGCGCTGATGGCTCTTATCCTACCGAACCTGGAGATTTTCAAGGCTTCACAGGCAATACCCCAGCATGTAGCGTCTCTGTACGGATATCGCCACTACCTGTAGAGTTTGATTAGGATTCGTTAGAAAGCTGTGTCTAAATTGGGCACTTCAGCTAAAACCTATTCAGGAAAAGCTAGAGAAAATGGCCTAGCCTAGCCATAATTAGACAATACATTTGATCTATTCAACATGGGAAAAGCAGCAGTCAAAGAAAAGCCTAAGACTACGGCGGTCTTCGCCCGCCATGAGACATTTCATCCTCGCTTTGGCTGGCTGAAAAAGGGTTATGACTTGGCATTAGCGGATCCCAAGATCTTCCTGAGAGAAGACGCCCCGGTACTGCTGGGGGTAGGTAAGAACATGGTGCGCTCGATTCGCTACTGGTGCAGCGCGTTTAAGGTGCTGGCGGAGAATGAGAGCCAAATCGTGCCCACTCCGCTGGGCCAACAACTGCTGAGTGACGAGGGCTGGGATCCATTTTTAGAGAATCCGGCTAGCCTCTGGCTACTCCACTGGAATTTGCTCAAAGCCCCCTGCACCGCTACGGCTTGGGCCTATGCCTTTGGTGAGTTTCAGGCGGCAGAGTTTACCTCAGAGCGACTGGTAGATGACCTGCGGGATTACGCAAACGGCTTTAGTACCAACATTGCTGACTCGTCTCTTAGAAAAGATGTGAGCTGCATTTTGCGCATGTACGCTGACCAGGAGAGCAAGAAGGGGCCGACCGAAGATTCCATTGACTGCCCATTTACGGCCCTACGATTGCTCTACAGCGTGGGAGATGGGCGGCGCTATGAGTTTCAGGTTGGCCCTAAGGAGACGCTGCCCGCCGAGCTGGTGGTGGCGGCATGTCTAGAATTTGCCGGGATTGCTGAAAATGAAAGCTCAGCCATGGGAGTTTCTCGATTGGCCCACCTGACCGGTAGTCCAGGCCGGGCGTTTAAGCTCTCTGAAGCGGCGATCGCTGAAGCCATTGAGCAAGTCGCTCGACACCGAGAAGATCTGTTTATTTCAGACAGCGCTGGATTGCTACAGCTTCAGTACGGAGGCGATCCGTTGGAGATGTCTGGGGCTATTCTGGACGAGTATTTTGCCGCCTAGTTGCGTGTGGTCACGGGTTGGTGTGTAGTCGCGGGTTAATAGGTAGTGAGTTCTCAACGTTTAGTCGATTTTCTGTCTGTTAACCGCCGCTATGCCCGCTCCATCAACCTAGAGCGAGATTTTGATGCACCCGAAGCGGTGGAGGGCTACATACTCACTGATCGCGCGGTCGATGCCCTGCGGCGGATTTTGGCGTCGATGTTTGGCCGCAAGCGCACCACGGCCTGGACGCTGACGGGGGTCTATGGCACGGGTAAATCGGCCTTTGCCCACTTTTTGACCAGCCTGTTTGGGCCGGTGGAGAGTCCGGCCCGGCAGCTCGCTTTGGATATTGCCAGGAATAGTCTTCAGCTTGATAGCCCAGAATATGAGGCTCTTCAAAAGAAATTCCCCAAGCAGGGTCTGTTTCGAGCGGTAGCTACCGCCCAGCGAGAGCCTCTGCGTCATACATTAGTTCGTGCTTTATACAAGGCTGCGGATGACTTTTGGGCGAAAAGGCGGGTACCAGAAGTTGTTAGGCAGCTTAATGAGTGGGAAGGTGAACTGGCGTTTGGCAAGACTTCATTTAGCGATCGCGACATTCTCAACGTCATCAAACAACTGGCTGAGGTCGTCGATACCGACATCATTTTGGTCATTGATGAGCTGGGCAAATCCCTAGAACACGCCACTCAAAACCAGGGCACTGCCGATCTTTATCTGCTTCAGCAGCTGGCGGAGCTGTCGCGTAAAAAGGGCACCCGGCTCTATATATTTGGTCTGCTGCACCAATCCTTTGCCGACTATGGCCAGCGACTGGCGGCGGTGGAAAAGAACGAGTGGGCCAAAATTCAAGGCCGGTTTGAGGATATTCCCTTTACCGAGTCGTCTCAGCAGATGCTGCGGCTGATGGGGCAAGCCATCAATCGATCCCAGGCAGAGACGCTTACTTTCCCGGTGCGACAGCTCACGAAAGATTGGTGTGCCGTCCTCAGCGAAAAAGCTAACCTCACCGAACTCTCCCCCAAACTGCTAGAGGCCACCTACCCGCTCCATCCCCTGGCGGCCATGGTGTTGCCGGAGCTGTGCATTCGCTACGCCCAGAACGATCGCTCTCTGTTTACCTTCCTCACCAGTGCCGAACCCCATGCCTTTCAGAGCTTTTTAGAGGCGGCGGAGATTGAAGAAATCCCCATTCCAAACGTCGATGGGCCGGGGGTAAGGGCTCTGCCAACCCTCAAGCTGCACCACCTCTATGACTATTTCGTGGAATCTTTGGGGGCGGGCATGGGGTCGCGACCAGGGCTACAGCGTTGGTTAGAGATCCAAACGTTGGTATCCGATGCTCAGCACCGGGGCGCAGACACCGTGGCTTTGCTCAAAACCATTGGTCTGCTCAACTTGGTGACCAGTACCGGCCTGTTTCGCGCTACCCGCCCCCTGGTGAAATTGGCCCTGGTCGATCAGCCCGACCCCGCCGCCCTGGAGCACTGGGAAGAGCAGATCAATGTGGTCACCCATCAGCAGGGCATTGTTACCTATCGGCGGGCGGTGGATGAGCTGCGCCTGTGGGAAGGGTCTGACTTTGATGTGGAAGGGGCGATCGCCCAATACATCGCCAAAGACACCCTGCCCCTGGCCGACCTGCTCACCGAGACCTACCCGCTCAAGCCCATGGTGGCCCAACGCCACAGCTACCGCACCGGCACCCTGCGCTACTTTGAGCGCCATTACTTAGCCACCAGCGGCGCTTTAGAAACCCTAGTCTGCACCCAGGCCACCTGTGATGGGGCCGTGGTCTACTGGCTGAGCGAAATGGCCCCCAGCTCGCCGCTGCCCGCCCAAACCGTAGATGGCAAGCCCCTGGTGGTGATTGCGGCGGCTAACCTGCCACTGCTGGCTATTCGCGCCCAAGAATATCGTGCCCTCTGCCAAATCTACAGCC
>RECJ01000242.1 GCA_007694115.1 Leptolyngbya sp. DLM2.Bin27
GCACCCGCGAGGCGATTTTCCAGGCCGAGGCCAGCAGCCAGGAGCTAGAGAGCGCTCTGCTGGCCTCCACCACCACCAACCTGGTGGCGGTGCTGCCTTTTTTGCTGATCGGCGGCATTATCTCCCTGGTGTTTAACGAGCTAATTCTCACCATTAGCTTCTCAGTGGCGGCGTCGCTGGTGGTGGCCCTGACCGTAGTGCCCACCCTAGCCGCGCGGTTGATTATGGGGCGACCCACCCGCTCCTTGCAGAGCTGGGGGCCATTTCGCTGGTTCAATGCCCGCCTAGAGGGGCTTACCCTGGGCTACGGCAACCTGCTGCGCCAGGTGCTGCGCCGTCGGCTGCTGATCATTGCAGCAGCGCTGCTGCTGTTTGGCGGCGGCAGCTGGTGGATGGTGGGCCAAATTCCCCAGGAGATTTTGCCCCGCATTAGCACCGGCCAGGCGCGGGTGCGGGTCAGCTTCCCGGCGGGCACCACCATTGAGACCAATCAGCGGGTGATGGGAGCGATCGACGAGGTGCTGATGGCCCAGCCCGAAACCGACTATGTGTTTACCACCGCTGGCGGCGGGATATTTGGCAGCAACGTGTCTGAAAACACCCTGACCGGCGGCGTCACCATTACCCTCAAGCCCGGCACCAACACCACCGCCTATGTCGATCGAGTTGATGCTGAACTCAGCCAGCTGCCCCTGGTGGGCACTCGCATCAACGTCAGCCCCGAGTCAGTGCGCGGTCTCAACCTGACCAACTCGCCAGTGCGGGCCGACCTCGACCTCGGCCTCCAGGGCGAAGATAGCGAAGCTCTGTTTCAGGCTGGAGGGCAAGTGGTGCGCGCCCTAGGGCAGCAGGCCAGCCTGGCCCGCTTCCGCCCCGATGGCGAAGACCCCCAGGAAGAAGTTCAGATTTTGCCCGACTGGGCCAGGGCCAACCGCCTGGGGCTAACCTCCACCAGCATTGGCGACACCATTCAAACCGCCCTCAACGGCTCGGTGCCCACCCAGCTCCAGCGGGGCAATCGCCTAGTGGATGTAAGGGTGCAAATTACCCCCGGCAGCGTGCAGCGATCGGCGCAGCTGCTCGATATTCCCCTGTTTACCAACGGCGGCGAGCTGGTGCAGCTGGGCGACATTGCCCGCATAGGCCGGGGGCCAGCGCCCGGCGAAATTCAGCGAATTAACCGCCGCCAGGTGTTTCTCATTGCCGGTAGCCTGGCCGAAGGGGCCAGTCTGGGGGATGCTTTGGCTGAGGCCGAGGGCATCATTGCCCAACTCGATCTGCCCGAGGGCATCACGGTGTTGCCCAGCTCCGCCGCCGCCACCAACCAGGAGCTGCAACAGTCCCTCACCGTGCTCGGCTCCTTGGCAGCCTTCCTGGTGTTTGTGGTGATGGCGGTGCAGTACAACTCGCTGATCGACCCGCTGGTGATCATGCTGACGGTGCCGCTGGCGCTGGCGGGCGGCATCCTGGGTCTGTTTGTCACCCAGACGGCGATCGGGGCCACGGTGGTGGTGGGGGCAGTGCTGCTGGTGGGCATTGTGGTCAACAATGCGATTATTTTGGTGGAGCTGGCCAACCAGATCTACGAGTCCAGCGGCTGCACCCGCCAGGAGGCGATTTTGATGGCTGCGCCCCGCCGCCTGCGGCCCATTTTGATGACCACCTTCACCACGGTGCTGGGCCTGTTTCCCCTGGCCCTGGGCATTGGCGAAGGGTCAGAGTTCTTGCAGCCCCTGGGGGTAGTGGTGTTCTCGGGGCTGTCGCTGGCGACGGTACTGACGCTGTTTATCATCCCCTGCTTCTACACCCTGCTCCACGGCGGGCTAGGATCCGGGGGCAAGCGGGCGATCGCCCCCGAAAATTTACCAGCAGCTTTGGATGCCCCCGAGGTGGTACAGCCCTAGCACGCCGGATCAGTGGGGCTAAAAACCCGGTTGCTTCGTCGCTCTGACAGCGTGGCTTGTCTGCGGGGCAAGAAACCGGGTTTCTGTACCGGCGTTCTACGATCTGCCTCAGATTACAGCAACAGCTCTAGCAACAGCCCCAGGCGGCTGTCTTGGCCAAAGCGAGAGTTTTGCAGCTGAAAATCGGTGCCAACGCGCAGCTGCCGGGTGACGGCATAGCCAATCGCCAAACTGGTAATGCCCACTTCATCCTCGCTGCCGGGGGCCACCCACCGCTGGCTCAGCGCCAGGTCGGCCCCGCCGCCCCGCGAGGGCACCAGCATCAGACGCAGGCCCACATCTAGCCCGCTGGTCTGGTAGGCGGCGGTGCTGAGGGCGCGGTAGCCCAGCGTGGGGGCAATGTTCACATAGCCACCCAGGGGCAGCAGGTAATAGCGCGCTTCGCCGCCGTAGGTCTCGCGTTGGCCGTTCCAGCTGCGGCTGTAGTCGGCGCTGGCGGTGAGGCCGGTGCCGGGTACCACAAATACATCTTCCACCGCCGCCCCAAAGCCCCCAATCTGCCCAGTCGAGGGAAACTGGGCATAGCCCGCTCGTAACCGGGTGCGAAAGCTGGGCCGATGGCGAATCTCATCGGCCACGTCAGGAATTTCCTGGAGCCAGCGCTGGAGGGTGGGGCTACCGTCAATAATCGCCGGATCGAGATCGAGGGTCGGGGCCACAGCCTCGGCGTCAAGTGCCAGAGCCGCTGGCAAAGGGTTGGGGGCGGACGGGCTAAAAGAAATGGTGCAGGCTACCGTGGGTTCTACCGACAGCGGGCAGGGAGTCAGGCTGGCCGCTGTCGGTAGAAAAGAGGTGTCAGCGGCGACGGGCATGGGTACCGCCAGGGCATCGGTGTGGGTTTGATCTTCGAGGGCGTGGGCTACAGCCGGGTTCGCCTGGGCCAGCGCACCTTGCCCCAGGCAGCCTACAGCCCCCAGACCCAGTACCGCCAGCCAGGTGCCCATTCGCCAGGCTCCAGCTGGCAACAGCATGGGTAATCGTTGGGTTGTCGATACCACGATTCAGCGGCTCCCCGTTCACTCCAGTCATCCTCTGCATCTTACCGCCTTCCCCCGGCCCCGCAGACCCGCTGTAGACCGCCCAAAAAAGCGGCTCCACTCAAAGAGCAAAGCCGCTGGGGGAAACGAGGATAGCGTTTCAACAACTGAGTCAGCCTCTAGCGCACCTGGCCGCGATTGCCAACGGTGTCGATGGGCTTGAGGAAGTAAAGCTGCACCAGCTGCCAGCCGATGGTGGCGATGTGGGGCAGTTTCTTCAGGGTCTGCAAGGGCTTGGGCTGATTGGAGGTCGCAATCTTGGCCAGCTTTTCGTTAGCCGCTGCCGCCGTATCCAGCCGCTTAAAGAAGCTGGGGTGCTCAACATTCAGCGTCACCGGGAACACACGTCCGGCAGTCTTGTTGGTTTGCTCGATGACTTCAATGTCGTACTCACGGACGTTTAACCCTAGGGCAGCGTAAAAGCCTTTAGCCCGAAGATCGTTGAGGTACATCGTGGCAAACACCGACAGCAAAAAGAAGCGGCACCATAGCCTCGCCTTCCAGTCGTTGAGAAACTGGGGCTGCGACTTCATCAGGGCCGAGAAAAAGTCGCCGTGGCGGTTTTCGTCTTGGCACCAGTTTTCAAAGAACCGGAAGATCGGATAGATCTCGTTCTCGGGGTGAGATTCGAGGTGGCGGAAGATGGTGATATAGCGCCAGTAGCCAATCTTCTCCGACAGATAGGTGGCGTAGAAGATGAATTTGGGCTTAAAGAAGGTGTAGTTTTTGGTCTTGGTCAAAAAGCCCAGGTCTAGCTGCATGTTGAAGTCAGCCATGGCCTTGTTGAGGAAGCCCGCGTGGCGCGCTTCGTCGCGCGATATCAGGTCAAAGCACTCAGCCAGCACGGGGTTTTTGCCCTTGAGGCGGCGGCTCAGTTCTTTGTAGAGCAAAAAGCCAGAGAACTCAGAGGTGCAGGAGCGCTCCAGAAACTCTACAAACACCTGCCGAGTCTCGCCACTGACGCAGTCCCAAGACTGGTCAAAGACTTCGCTGCGGACAAAGTGGTGGCGGTTGTAGTCAGCCCGCAACTCGTCGAGGATGGCGAGCATCTCATCTTCATTAGTCGAGATGTCCATGGCGGCCATCTCGTCAAAATCGGTGGTGTAAAACCGAGGGGTGAGAATGGTATCTTTGGCGGGAGCCTTTACCCCTGGTCGAATCTCTTGAAATTCAGGCTTTTTAAGGGAATCTACCATGAGTCCTTAGATGGCGCGGTGAACGTTGACCGGGCTATTTCCCGGTGGAGCAACGGCTGAGAGAGACGTGCACTTTTAATTCTAGGCATATTTTTGCCCTGAGAGTAAAAAGCGCTGGACTAGTTCTACCAACCGCTTAAATGTCAGTGTATCAGGGCTTTTGAGAGAGGCGGCGGCGCTTTAAGTTTTGCAACAAAACCTTTCGCTAGATGACGCTAGACGGTGGGGAGAGTTGGGCAATTCGTTAAGCAGCAGCCTTTCCGGAATCTCGGCTGGGCACGATGGTAATTAAAACTGACTACCGTTGGCAGGAGATACCCTATGGCGATCGCAGGCATGATCTTTATTGTCGCTGGGGCCTTGCTCTGGTGGGTACAAAGCCGCCAGCAGCGCCGCTGCAACCAGCTCAAGCTGGCCCGCGCTTCTACGGCGGCAGACCTGGAGACCACGGCCACCGACGTCTCCAAGGAAATTGGCGGCGGCGACTGGCGTGACTATGTGTGGCTGTGGGGCACCGCCAAGGCCGCCGCGCCCCTGACCTCAGAATTTAAGCAGCTGCCCTGCGTCTACTACACCAGCGCCGTCATTCGTGAGTACGAGGAAACCGTGAGCGAAAAAGACAGCGATGGCCGGGTGACCACCCGCACCCAGCGGGGTTCTGAAACCGTTAGCGAGCACAAGCAGCGGATTCCCTTCGACCTGGTAGATAGCTCGGGGCAGGTGCGAGTGGAGCCTGAAGCGGCCAAGATCGAGTCGGTGGAGGTGCTCAACGAGTTTCGCCCTGGGGCTCCCGCCGGGGGCATGCTCTCTTTCGGCGGTTTTTCTCTAGCCCTGGGGAACGCAGACATGGGCGGCTCGCGCCGGACTCTAGGCTACCGATATCAAGAGGCGATTTTGCCCCTAGACCGTCCCCTGCTGGTGGTGGGGATGGCCAGCGATCGCCGCAGCCGAGCCCTAGGGGGCGATCGCACCAGCACGGTCACCATCGAAAAGCCCGCCCAGGACGACCAGCCCTTCATCATCACGCTGAAGTCCCACGAGGCGATCACCAAAAGCGTGGGTCAAAGTGCCCAGATTGCCTTTTGGTCGATGGTGGGGTGCTTGGGGTTGGGGGCGGTGCTGCTGGTGGCGGCGATCGCAGGGTGACCTCCACCCGCTGTTTTAGCGCCGTCTGCGCACGGGGCGATCGTCCTCGTTGCCCTGCTCTAGCTTGTACTTGGTGAGCAGACGGTTCATTCTGTGCCGCATTTTTAGGTGGGTTTCGACCCCTTCGTAGGCGTAGCGGTTAAAGCCGCCCTGGTCGATCAGCTGCTTGAGGTAGCTGACGCGATCGCCTGGGTTGGGGTGCGAGGCAAACCAGGTCACCCCCCGATTGCCGTACTCCGCTTCGAGGGTGACCATCAGGTTGTGCAGGCCGTCGGCGGCGTAGCGGTTGGTGGCTAGCAGCTTGGTGCCCAAGATGTCTGACTGGCGCTCCATATCGCGGGAGTAGCTCGACACAATCAACCCTGCGGCAATGTTGGCCACCTCGGGGATGGGAATAAACGACGCCAGACTGGTGGTGAGGTTGCCCCGCGTCACCATCTGAAACCCGTGGGAAAGCACCGCGTGGGCAATTTCGTGGCCCACCAGCCCCGCCAGTTCGGCTTCAGAGTGGCTTTTGGTGATCGCCCCAGCGTTGATAAAAATCTTGCCACCGGGCAGGGCAAAGGCGTTGAGGCTGTCATCCATGATCACCTCAAAGCTGTAGTCAAACTCGTCGCGTCCCGCCAGCCCCGCCAGTCGCTGGCCCATGTCGTTGACGTAGGCGCGAATTTCGGGGTCATCGACGATGGGCAGCTGGCGCTTGACCTGCTCGGCCACCTGGTTGCCCAGACCGCTTTCGCCCTGCATCATCAAAATGCCGGAGTTGAGCGCGGTAAACGGCCCCAGCAGCCCTCCGGTGAGAATATATCCGGCGGCCCCGGTGATCACGTTGGTCACCAGGTTGCGGGTCAGGGTCTGGTTCATCTCGCCGCGAAAGCGGTCTAGATTTTGCCGAGCCAGGGCGCTCATGGCCTCGGCCTCGGGGTGCTCGGGGTTGAGAATGGCGAACTGGTTGGCGGTAATGGCCGACTCGATCCACTGCTGGCGAGCCATCTGCACCTCGGCCTGGGCCTTGAGCAGATCGGGGTTGTAGGGGTAGCGGGCGATCGCCCCCTCCAGCACCTGTCGCGCCTCATCGGTACGGCCATTTTGCACCAGGTAGCGGGCGTAGAGGGCCTGACCGGGCAAAAATTCGGGATGATTTTTAACCAGCAGCTCCAGCGGCACCAGCACCCGGTTGGGAAACTCTGACTCGGCCCCGGCCTGGGCTTCGCGCCAGTAGACCCGCCCGGCGGGGGGCAGATCGTTGGGGTCGGTGAGGGGTGCGATCGCTAATTCTGACCCAGCTTCGGCCAGCCAGGCCGGGTCTTTGGCCGCCCGGTAGAGCAGCTCTGCATCAGCGCGATTGCCCGCTCGATAGAGGCGGTCGGCCTCGATCAGCAGCTCACTGCGCTTGACCGCCTCAGGCGATAGACCAGACAGCAGCAGCGCCCGGCCCACAGGCGTATCGGCGTCTGGAGCTTCGATCTGGGCTTCAGCCTCGGCGTCGGCTCCAGCCTCGTCTCCAGTCTCCAGAGTCGGTATATCCGCTGGTTTCTGCGGCAGCTTGAGCGTACCGTCGGGTGGCTCGGGGGAGGGGGTGGGGAGGGTATTGTCTGGCCTTGCCGCCGGTTCAATTCGCAGTATGTCTGCGGCTGGGGATGAATCTGGGATTGTCGGTGCTGCTACAGGCACTGCTGCCCCAGGCGGTGCGTCTGGCTCAGCGGCCAACCCAGGGGCTGCCCCTAGCCCCTGGCCGAGCAGCACTACCCCCAAAAAGCTGGCCAGCAAAGCCGCAAAAAACCGCTGTAGTCGGCGCATGACAATATTCCTGGAACTATTTTTCCGAAGCTATTTTTAGAACCTGTGGCTGGAATCTGGGGGCGTGAGTCTGGGGCAAACTGGGGGCAGCAACAGGCTCGGGAGTCATGACGCGGCTGTGGGTGCCAGGTTCCCCCTCAGCAGTCGTCTATTCTGACAAAAGCTTTGCCAAGCCAGAATCTGTGCTCCTATAATCTCGTTAAATAAATGTAACAACGCAACCGTAACCCTGGAGCCCCATGACCCTAGAAACCTTTCAACCCTGGCTCAACTTTGTTCACCCCGTAACGATGTGGCTGCTGCTGGCAACTACCCTCTATGCCCTCTACCTAGGGGTGCAGGCCCGCAAAACCCGGCTGGCCGATGCCGAAACCCGCAAAGAGTTGATCAAGGGCAAGTTTGCCCTCAAACACCACAAAGTCGGCTCCGCCCTACTGGCGTTTATGGTGATTGGCACCGTGGGCGGCATGGGTGCGACCTATTTAGAATCTGGCAAGTTATTTGTGGGGCCTCACCTGCTGGTGGGCTTGGGCATGGCCACGCTGATTGCTACTTCCGCCGCGCTGGTGCCCTTTATGCAAAAGGGCAGCGAAACCGCCCGCCTCACCCACATCAGTCTCAACATTGTGCTGGTGGGTCTGTTTGGCTGGCAGGCGGTCACCGGCATGCAGATCGTGCAGAAGCTGCTAGAGCGGCTCAGCCAGGGTTAGGGGCTCCGGCACGGACTCCGGCCACAACCACCAGGGAGTCATACTCCCTGGCTCAGAGCCAAAGTCTGCTAAAGCAGGCTGGGAAACTTGACCGCCAATCCTCTTCAGAGGATTTCGGCTTTGAGCCTAGGAGTGCTCCATGAAAATAACCATCCATTTACCATGGCTCTCCGCCCTCACCCCGGCCTGAATACCCAGCTTGCCAAGATTGTCTGCTACTTGGTCTCGGGTTTTCGACCCCAGTTTGACCAAAAGTGGTGGCCTCGATAGCTCTCGGGCAGGGGCAGGCTGTGGCTCTGGTGAAAATCTTCTTGTACCTTGCGGGTGAGCCGCTTAGAGACCTGGCGCACCACCTGGTAGAGCAGGCGATCGCCCGAGGACTTGAGCAGCGATCGCGGCACCGAGTTGAGCAGGCGCGGCATGTGAATCTTTACCGCCAGGCTGAGTTCCCAGTCGATCTGGGTTAGGGCCGTAGCTGGAGCGGGGGCGATTACATCTGGGCCGTCTCGCAACTGTAGCATCGCGTGAAAGTCAACGTCGTAGCCCGGTGGCACATACCCCGGAATAGTAATCGTATCGATCCGATATACCAGGTGGTCGAGGGGAGACAGGTAAAGCCCTACCTTGGGCTCGACCTCATAGCCCAGGGTCGAGAAGCGGCCCACCACCAGGGCATAGCCATTGTCAGACATGGGCTCCACCTGCATCGGGTGGGCACAGCGCGTAAACCAGCCTCGGTGACTGTTGAGGTAGTGGCCCACAGTGTCAATGTCGGCGGCCATGTCCATTTTGCCGGCGTAGTGCCCTTCTAGCACCAGCGCGCCATCGGGCCTAGTAGTTAAATCATCTGAGCCCGCCGCTGGGGCGGGCACCTCTGGAGCCTGGTGATTGCCCACCGAGTCATCTGCCCCAGCGGCGGCGGCCACCGCTGGGGCAGATGACTCGTCAGTATTTTTCGCAGACCGCATAAATTCCAGAGTCATGATCAAACCAACTGTTTAGACGGCACTAGAGAGCGAAATTGCATTTCACTGCATCTTTTTCCACTGCACCTTCAGGTTGCGCCCGGGCTCCAACCTATCGTAAGCCTTTACTATCTCAAGTGTGCCCCCCAGAACTGTCATACCCGCCACGGTTTAAGGTGAGTCTGCCCTGGGGATGGTTCCTTTTTCAGCGATCATTCCGTAAAATCAGGCCACAACACCAAGGAGGATGCCACCGTGAAAGCATTTGTCGCCGGGGCCACCGGAGCCACTGGATCCAGAATTGTGGCTCAGTTGGTTGAGCGCGGGGTGCCCGTCGTGGCGTTTGTGCGCGATGCGGCATCTGCTCGGGCCACCCTACCCCCAGAGGTCACCCTGCGGGAAGGAAACGTGACCGATCTGGCCAGCATTCAAGCTGCGATCGCAGACTGCACCGTGGTGCTGAGCGCCACCGGAGCCCGCCCCGGCTTTGACCCCACCGGCCCCTACCAAGTCGACTACGAAGGCACCAAAAATCTGGTAGATGCGGCCAAAACGGCGGGGATCGAACATTTTGTCATGGTGTCATCCCTCTGCACCTCCCGGTTCTTCCACCCCCTCAACCTATTCTTTTTAATTCTTTACTGGAAGCATCAGGCCGAAGCCTACCTGCAGGCCAGCGGTCTCACCTACACCATTGTGCGCCCCGGTGGCCTCAAGGATGACGACACCGACACTCGCACCCTGATTATGGCTCCGGCAGATACCCTGTTCGAGGGCAGCATTCCCCGACTCCAGGTGGCTCAGGTGTGCGTTGAGGCCCTCTATCTGCCGCAGTCGCGCAACAAAATCGTCGAGATCGTCGCCCAAGAAAATGCCAACCCGCAACCCTACGAAGCTCTGTTTGCCGGGGTAGCCTAGGGCCAGGGTGGTTAAACCCGGTAGGGGCAAACGGCGTTTGCCCTGCCCCCTTAGCATTGCGGATCAAACAACTTGTGACGGTTCGGTTCTCTGGGAGGGCGAACAACCGTTCGCCCCTACCCAAGCATTTCCCTTGAATCAATTCACAGTCCCTAGGGATACTGTGGGTTTAGTCGGTGTTGATGATGCCCTCCTCGGGGTCAACTAGCCGCCAGAGCTTCTGCTTGATTTGAATGTCAAACACATCCCACTTGAGCCGGTTGTACTCCGAGTTTTCGTAAAAACCCGACAAAAAGCCCACCGGAATCTCAAAGCCGCCCGCCATCGAACGACCGCCGCCAAAGAAGCGGCCTTCGCTGTCTTGGCCAAAGGCCTCTTTGATAAATTCGTCGGGGTCGAGGGTGATTTTGCTGGTACGCAGCGAGCCAATCACCACCTCCCGCTCTTCGTCTTCGTCGTGGACGATGCCGTAAACCACGGCGGTGTGGACGTTTTCTTCGGTGACAAGAAAATCTGCCGCCTGGGGAATGGCGTCGCGGTCGTCGTAGCGCAGGTAGCCCACCCCGGCAATCGACACGTTGTTTTGCACCTTGCGGTTGCGCAGCGATCGCTCGATTACATCCATCACTCGCTTAGAGCGTGAGGCTTGCAGCACGGCGCTCAGCAGCTGGCCGTCATAGAACTGGCTCAGGTAGGCCGCCGCCATAAAATCGCTGGCCCCAGCATGCATGAGCTGATTGGTATCGGCGCGCAGACCATGCATGAGCGCGGTGGCGCACTTGGTGTGCTTGCTGTTGTTGCGATCTAGGTTGAGCAATCCCTGCTGCAAGTACTGGGTCAAAATCGTCGCAGTGGCGCGAATATGGGGGCGCAGATCCATATATTCGGCATCGAGCTTGCTCTGGGGGGCATGGTGGTCAATCACCAGCACCAGCGGCAGCCCCGCCTCCCGCATCTGCTCGTAGAGCTGGCTGGTGGTGCCCTGGTTGTCGACCAGCACCAGCCCCTGGTAGTCGGATAAATGAGATCGATCGGCGGCGTTTAGCCAGCGCCGGGCGGGCAACCCCGTCAGCCGCACCAGGGCGATGTTTTCCTGATGGCTCAGGGTGCCAGCGTAGACAATATCGCACTCAATTTTGTAGTTGGCCGCAATCAGCTTGTAGGCCCAGGCCGCCGACAGCGCGTCAGGGTCGGGAAAATCTTGCAACAGCACCAGCTGCTTGTCGTTGCGGTGGGTTTCTAGCAGGTGGCGCACCGCCTGCACCGGGTCGTCGGAGTCACTGTCGACCTCAGGGCGGGGCACAATCGAAACCGTTCCATGGGACTGGGCTCGGGTTTCGTCTTGGGCCTCAGAGGCTGAGTGCAACGTCATAGTTAAAATTCTCTTGGGGGACTGCGTGTCTAACTTGCCTAGCCAAGGCCCTACCAGTGGCAAGGGACTGCCAGCTAGCCTACTGAGGCTTCAAGACCGCTATGCCCCTGGGCCATAACGCCACAAAGTACAAGCGATTCACCTTACTTATTATTGCAAATTGACACTGAACCGCTACAAAAATCCGCCGTAGGGGATAGAGATGTCAAGAGATCCCGATGACATACTTTTTCCACTCATGGTGTACGCCGCTGTGAATTTGCCGAGTGACTTCAAAATAGAGGCTGCTGTGGGGTTTGCGAGGCTGGCTAAATAGAGGCATATTGGCCTCCCGAGGGGTGCGGCTGCCCTTTTTCACGTTGCAGCGTACGCAGGCAGTGACGATGTTTTCCCAGCTGTCACCACCACCGCGCGATCGCGGTATCACATGGTCAAGGGTCAGCCCATCGCCGCTGTAGCTACAGTACTGGCAGGTGTGGTTATCTCGCTGCAACAGGTTGCGGCGGGTGAGGGGAATATCTTTGTAGGGCACCCGGACGTAGTGGCGCAGACGAATTACCGTAGGCAGCGGGAAATCGGCATAGACAAACTTGCCGTTGTGCTCAACCCGCTCAGCTTTACCCTTGATAATTAGAACCACAGCCCGACGCCAGCTCGTGATGTTGAGCGGTTCATAGGAGGCATTGAGCACCAGAACCTTACTCATTCCTATGGGTGTTTAATTGGCTAAAGGATATTAGCCAGATGGTAGCACAGAAGCTAAATAGAGGTTTTTTCGCCCTGATAAACTGCCCTGAGCCCCGGCGGCGACCCGGCGCTATGATCAGTCGCTAGCCCCCCAGGGCCCCTGGTGAAGGAATGAGGAGGAACACAATGCTGAGTTGGGAACAGACCCCGAGCCTAGAACCGATGCGCTGCTGTCGCGCCTGGGTGGAAATCAACCTGGCCGCCCTCAAGCACAATGTGCAGCAGTTTCGCAGCCTGTTGCCCGCCGCCACCCAGCTGATGGCCGTCGTTAAGGCCAATGCCTACGGCCACGGGGCCGTCACGGTCGCCCAGACCGCCCTGCAGGCGGGAGCTAGCTGGCTGGGGGTGGCCACTGTGCCAGAGGGCATCGAACTGCGGGCGGCGGGACTACAAGCCCCGATTTTGGTCATGGGGGCGGTCAACAGCACCGCAGAAATCGAGGCGATGGCCCACTGGCGGCTCCAGCCCACCCTGGTCAGCCCCAAGCAGGCCCTGGTCTTTTCTGAAACCCTGGCCCAGATGGCCGCCACCCGTCCCCTAGAGGTGCACCTCAAGATCGACACTGGCATGGCCCGACTGGGGTATCCCTGGGCCGAGGCCGTGGATTTTGTGCGGTTTGTCCAGCCGTTGCCCCACCTCACCATTGCCAGTCTCTACTCTCACCTGGCCACCGCTGACGAGCCCGACCGCACCGTGCTTCAGCAGCAGCAGCAGCGGTTTAATACTGCGATCGCAGCCCTGCACCAGCAGCGCCTGCTGCCCCCCCGGCTGCATTTGGCCAACACCGCCGCCACCCTGGCTGACTCGGCGCTGCACTACGACCAGGTGCGGGTGGGTCTGGGTCTCTACGGTCTTTACCCCGCCCCCCATCTGCGGCACCGGATCGACCTTCAGCCGGTGATGCAGGTCAAAGCTCGGATCACGCATATCCAAGCGGTGCCCGCTGGCACAGGGGTCAGCTACGGCCATAAATACGTGTGCGATCGGCCAATGCGTCTAGCCGTCGTCGGCATTGGCTACGCCGACGGCGTACCCCGAGCCCTCTCCAATCGGCTTCAGGTGATGATCCAGGGCCACCTAGCCCAGCAGGTCGGCACCATCACCATGGATCAACTGATGCTAGACGTCACCCATATCCCTCACCTGCAAGCCGGGGATGTGGTCACGCTGCTAGGCTGCGATGGGCAGCACACCATTGGCCCAGACGACTGGGCGACAATGACCAACACCATCAGCTGGGAAATTCTCTGTGGCTTCAAGCACCGTCTGCCCCGCATCGCCGTAGAGCGGCCCCTGTCGACTCCAGCCACAGCTCAGAGCCAGGGTTAATCGCCTCGCGCAGCGGTGATCCTAGAGGCGCTCTAGCACCTCCAACAGGGTTTCTAGGGGTGCATTGGGGTGCAGCAGCGAACACAGGTGGCCGTAGCGCAGGCGGCCCTGGGCGTCGAGCACAAACTGGGCGGGTAGCGGTGCGCCCAGGGCCTGCCCCGTGGAGTAAGCGCGAAACGTCGCCCCCATGGGATCGCTCAGCAGCGGCAGGGTGAGGCCCAAATCATCCACCATCGTCTGCCCTTGCCGTTCAACGGTATTTGTCACCACCAGCACCTCGGCCCCAACGTCCCTAAACTGGGGGTAGGCCTGGTTGATCGATCCCAGGTAGGCATACTGCTCGGGCCGATAGACCACATCGGCCACCACGCGATGAAAAAACAGCACGACCGGCTGCTTGCCCCGCCAGTTGGCCAGGCGCACCGTACGCTGGTGGGTCACATCCCGCAGCGCAAAGTCAGGGGGAATTTGGCCCAGAGGACAGGCGAGACGAGGGGGCTGAGGTAGCCAAAAGCGCCAAAAAGGTGCGCCTATCGGTGGCGGGACAGTCAAGCTCATGGGGGCAAAACAACGCTAAGGCAAGGCACTGGTCGCTGGCACTAGCCTGGCCCTAACTCTAAAGAGCACCAGACTACACCCCAGCAAAGAACTCTCGGGCTTTAATCGGATCGGGAGTCATGGTTTTACCGCCAGGTTGCCAGTCAACCGGACAAACTTCGTTGGGGTTATCTTGCACATGCTGAATCGCCTGCAGCACCCGCAGAGTTTCATCCACCTTGCGGCCAAAGGCGAGATTGTTGATGGTGGCATGCTGCAGCACACCGTCTCGGTCGATGATAAACAACCCGCGCAGAGCCACGCCACTCTCGGTATCGAGCACATTGTAGGCAGCGCTAATGTCTCGCTTGATATCAGACACCAGGGGATAGCTGAGGTCACCGACCCCTCCCAGCTTGCGCTCAGTCTGAATCCAGGCCAGATGGGCAAACTCACTGTCTACGGAAATGCCCAAAATCTCTGCGTTGAGAGCCTTGAATTCGGCATGGCGATCGCTGAAGGCGGCAATTTCTGTAGGGCAGACAAAGGTGAAATCAAGGGGGTAGAAAAACAGCACGACATACTGGCCTCGATAGTCAGACAGCTTGACGCTCTTGAAGGTCTGATCGACCACGGCCGTGGCATTAAAATCGGGTGCCATTTGGCCAACCCGCAAGCAACCGTCATTCGTCTCAGTCATAGCCTTATTTCCTTGAGGTCATGCCACCTAGGGCCCAGTCTCATCATAGTACCTGGGCCAAAGACCGACCCGCTGGGCGATCGCTCAGACATCAACCTGCCGCAGTCTTGCCTGTAGGTCTGCTTGGGTTGACCCCAGTCAAGCCCGATCACAGCGCCCAACGCAGGCCACTGACCAGGCCCGTCAAAGGCATAGAGGGATTCAATCAAATGGCTCAGGCGTGATTTGAACACGCGACCAAGGGCTTATGAGTCCCCTGCTCTACCACTGAGCTACTGAGCCGTGGTGGGGTTGATTGGCAGAACAGCTACTGCCCAGCAATCAATCAACAGTAAATGAATTTATCACAGAATAACCACTATACCAAGTAGGTAGTCAGGAGTTGATCGGCGGCTCCGGCCGCCTGGCTCAAGAGCGGGTTGAAGCAATCAACCCGCTCATCAACGCCCATAACCTAGCGTCTGGGCAAAAAGGCCATGGGATTGGCGGTGCCACCGGCTAGGTGTACCTCAAAGTGTAGGTGAGGGCCGGTGCTGTACCCTGTGCTGCCCATCTCAGCAATTTGCTGCCCCTGACGGACTTGCTCCCCGGCGCGCACCAGTAGGCGACTGTTGTGGGCATAGCGAGTCATGCTGCCATCGGGATGGCGGATGTCAACTAGATTGCCGTAGCCGCCAGAGTTCCAGCCAGAACGAATCACTTGACCAGAGGCAGCGGCCACAATCGGAGTGCCGACCGGCCCAGCGATATCAATGCCACGGTGCATACGCCCCCAGCGCCAGCCATAACCAGAGGTCAAAACACCTTGGGTGGGCCAGATGTAGCCAGCGGAGAGAGCCGGTGCCTCAGGCAGAAAATCGCTGGCTCCAGGCATCATGGGCATGTTGGGCGACACCGTCTGCCCAACGGGCGTGTTAGGCATGGCTCGGTAAGCTTCGGCTCCGAGCGGAGCTGCCGCCAGTAGCTGATTGGGCAAAGCTACTGACTCCACTGATGCCGGTCGCTCAACGCTAGAGGCAGGTTGAACTGCGGCTACCTGCTGCGGCTCTGCCTCAGCCACGTCGGTAATCGTCCACTGGGTGGCCACAGACTGAGCCCCCTCCCGTACCGTAAGTGCAGTCTCACTGGCCGGCTCAACTCCATCGATCGCACCAGAAGCGATCGCCACAGGCTCAGGGCTATGGTATTCCATCGCCATCGGCGCGGAGGGTGACCCGCTGCGGCTGCGCTCTAGCGCTTGACGGGCCTCACGAATACGCGCATTCAGCTCGTCGCGATCGACTAGGGTGCCGTTGGACTCGCGAATACGGGCTAGATGGTCGCGAATGACATCTTCACGGGTGGGGTGAACGGCTGCTAGATCGGCGGCAGGCGCAACTAGCTCGGGTTCGGCCGCCGCCGCCGCCACAGGAATGCTCAAGTTGTCGCCTACGGCTAGAGCCTCGGGGCGACTTACCGCATGATTATGGCTCAGCAGCTGGTCTAGGGTCACACCGTTGCGAGACGCGATAGACCAGAGAGTGTCCCCGGGTTTGACTTGGTATGAACGACTCGTGCCGATTTCAACTGCGGTTTCTCGATCAAAAGACCGCAGGGGCAGAGCAGCGGTGGCGATCAAATCTTTCTTGCTTTCGGCAGCTTCACTGGCGGTCGCCGATGCAGCAGGCGGCTGAGCTTGAGGGCTGGTGCCAGTGGCCATGGTGGGCTCGCTAGCCCCATGGAGCGGGAGGCTGGCCATAGATACAGCAGCGTCGGCAGACTCACTGGGTTCTACCTGTGCGATTGGCTGATTGGCCTCTGCCGCCTGGGCCACAGACCACACAGCCTGGTCTTGGGCGGTAGAGCTGGGTTGCTCAATGGTTGGGATCGCAGCTAGCTGGACAATATCTAACTGGGTGGATTCGCTAACGGCAGTTTCTTCTAAGCGCTCTGCCTGATCGACCATGGGGTCTTGCTCGGCTAGCTCATCGACAGCTTCAAGATCTAGGGCATCTAGGGTTTCGTCAAGTTCACCGTCTTTTTCTAGGTGGTTGACCGAGGGCAGCACACCCGGAGCCAGAAGGCTGCTAGTGGCGACTCGATCGCCGCCGACGCCACCTAAGACGTTGACCTGCATAGACAAGCGAGCGTCGTCGGCAGCGGTAGCCAGATTGGCCATACCTACTGCGGGCACCCGAATCACCTGCCCCACTCGAATAACGTCATCTGTGGCAATGCTGTTGGCTACTTTGATAGCCTGCACATCAGCTTCGTGCTGAGCGGCAATCTGCCAGAGACTCTCCCCAGCTTCAACGGTGTGGTAGGAAGAGCTTTGGGCTTTGGTCGATGTCAACTTTAGGCCCTGGGCCTGGTCGCGATTGGCGGCAGGCAAAACGATCAGAGTAGAACCATCGGCGGCAAGGGCCAGTTCGGGTTCGGTCAGAAATGGAGCAGAGGCTCCAAACGATAGAGCTAAGCCGAGCATGGCTGCCGAAGTCTGAACTCGGCGATAACCTCCTGGAGTCTCAGCCTGAGCAGTGCTCACACTAGAAGGCAAACAATCGATATCAGACTCTTTGGTAACTACGCGTTTCAAGGAACGACCTCCTGTAAACCAGCGCTTGACAACCTCTTGAAGCCGATCTACCTAACTCCGGTGGCGCTGTCGCCAGAGCAAATTGCTCGGAGTTAACTAGTTATCAGGCAGGCTGCCAGCAGCAGAACAACAACGGATCGACAGAGACTCGTCTTGGCTAGGTAACAATACCCTGCTTCTAACGACCTAAGCAAGTTTACATGAGTTAACAGTAAAAGCAATGCCTAGGGCTCTTTGTCATCTCCCTGAACACTAGGCTCGTGGTCGGGAATTGTGCAGACACAACATAAATGTTTAACCCTAAAAAAAAGTATTTGGCAAGGGTACTAGTTAGGCCATGGCTGAGGCAAAAAATGTGCATTAAACCCCGGCTGGCTGGGGGAGAATAGCCCTGCCGAAAGGCTTAAACCATTGGGCTAAAAGCGCGATCGCGGTCGCGGGTATAGGCCTCAGCGGGGCTGATAGGTGAGGGATTGACCGAACCCAGCAGGCCAGGCAATGGCTATATGAATTTCTTATCTCGCCCGCTATGGTTTTGTATCCCCGGCAACCGCTTATTTCTGTGGGCAAGATTTTGCGGCAGTTTTTGCGAATTCTGGCGAAACAACAGGGCCGCAGGGGATGATGACGGGGAGTTGCGCCGATGGCTCAGCTAAGTTGGCTGGCGCTGAGCGCTGCCCAGGGGCGGTGCTCAGCGCCAGCCCTGGGGCAACCAGACATTGCTGCATCTCTATAGATGGATTAAAGCCGGGGTGTAGTGGGCCACGCCGAGGGGCTGGCAACGCCTAGAACGGCCTCAGTTGACCAGATTAGGCGCTAGGCCACTCCAGCTGACGCAGGGCTTCAAATAAACCAATGGCAGCACTCACCGAGAGGTTAAGGCTGCGAACAACGGTGCGGTTCATCGGAATGTAGGCTGTTTCATCGCAGGCCGCCAGGATAGCCGGGGGCAAGCCCTCGGTTTCGCTACCAAATAGGAGCCAGTCGTCGGGGCAGTAGGCAAAAGCTGTATAGCTACATCGCCCCGAGGTACTAAATCCAATGGTGCGGCCTCCACGCTGCCGCTGCTGAGCGTGAAAGGCGTCCCAGTTGGGGTGGAGCGTGAGGTCGACCTGGGGCCAGTAGTCGAGACCGGCCCGCTTGAGGGCGCGATCGCTGAGGTCAAACCCCAGGGGGGCAACGAGGTGGAGCGGGGTGGCTGTGGCGGCGCAGGTGCGGGCTATATTCCCCGTATTGGGCGGAATTTGAGGATTGACGAGAACGATCGCAGGCATGGATATCTAGCTAGGACAGCAGTCTAAGGTGGGTAGCGGAAGAATTTGGCCGGGATGAGGGCAAAAATGTCTAGGGATATAGATTTTATTAATATGTCCTTCGGTAGTTTTACGCTGGGCAAAAAAATGGTCAAATCCGCAGGATTCTGGCTGGGCCTAAATGCTTTACTTATTCCGGCGATAAGCAAATGCTTACTCTAGGGTGCCTGGGGTGGCCTTAGGCCGCACAGGGTTCGCAAAGTTCCCGCGCTAGGAGAGCTTCGCTGCTGGCGACCTCAGCAATCGCCCCCTGCACCACCTGCGGTATCGACTGTCCAGCCTCGTGCTGACGCAGCCAGCGTTGGGCTTCGTTGCCCTCGCGCAAAATTTTCTTCACCGGGCTGAGGAAGCAGCCAATGCCGTTGGCCTTGGCAATTGGCCAAACCTCTTCGTAGAGCTGTTGAATCCAGTCTTGGGCCACAATGGGCCGCCCGTCTTGCCAGTGGCGCAGCTCGGCGTCGAGGCTGTGCTTGGCGGCGGCAGCTTCGTTGGCGTCGGTGAGGGCGACGAGGTCGGCGTTGCGGCTGTCAGTCGGGAAGGTGCTCATCACCAGCGGGTCAAGGCCAGGGTTTTGCATCAGCTGGATCAGGCGCGCTTCGATCAGGGCGGTGACGGCCAGCAGCGCTACGGGGTCGCTGATCAAATCGCAGATGCGTAGCTCTAGACGGTTGAGATTATAGGGGCGGCGGTCGCCGTTGGGCCGCACCGACGACCACAGATGGCGCACGTTCTGCATGGTGCCCGCCGCCAGCTGTTCTTCCATCCACTGAATGTGGTGAATATGGCTGGTAAACAGGGGCACCTGGGCCGGGGTTTTGGGAAACACCTGCCAGCGGCTGGAGTGGGAACCGGTGACCTGGCCCCCCAAGAAGGGGGAGGATGCCGTCAGGGCCAGGTACAGGGGCGCTTCGACCCGCACTAGGCGGCAGGCCCGCATGAGCAGTTCTGGGTCAGCGATGCCAATATTGATATGGACGCTGGCGGTGACCACGGTGGTGCCGTAGGTCTGCTCAATGTAGCTGTGGTAGGGGTTACCGGGGTCAGAGCGATAAAAGCGATCCACTGGCCCCAATGCCAGGGTGCTGCCGGGTATGAGGGTGTAGTTGCCCAGCCCCCGAAGATATTGACGCAGCTCATGGCGGGGGCGCACCAGCTCGCATAGCAGTTTTTCGTATTGGCACAGGGGCGGTGTGGTGTACTCCACATTGCGGCTGTCGGGTTCGCGCACAAAGCCGTTGAGGTTGGCCACGATGCGATCGGAGAGGCCAACAATTTCACCCGCTGGGGTGCCCGTGTACATCTCAATTTCAAAACCTTTAGACAGCAGCACGGCATTCCTCGCTGGAGACAGCACTCTATATATGTTGGATATAGCTGGTCGTTAATCTCTGTACTCATCCTATCGGCAACCCTGCTCTTCGACCGGGCCGAGGCGTGGGCCGCAAGCTAGGGGGCCTAGGGCAGCGCCACCGCCAGCTCAATAGATCGCTGGGCGGCGAAGGCGCGAGCAATGGTGTCGCAGCGTTCGTTGCCGGGGTCACCGGAGTGACCGCGCACATAGACCCACTGCAAGGGCCGATCTAGGCTGTGGTTGACCTCGGTGGCCAACCCGTCCATCACCTCCCACAGATCGCGGTTGAGGACGGGCTTTTTGGCGGAGTTTACCCAGCCCCGGCGCTTCCACCCGGCAATCCACTGGGTGATGCCCTTGAGTACGTATTCGCTGTCGGTGTGGAGGGTAACCGGAGCGGTTTGGCCACTGTCGCGCAGCAGGGTCAGACCGGCGATGGCCGCCTGCATTTCCATGCGGTTATTGGTGGTTTGGGTTTCGCCACCGCCAACTTCATGCACACCGCCATCGGCCATGTAGAGCACGGTGCCCCAGCCGCCGGGGCCGGGGTTGCCAGAGCAGGCCCCGTCGGTATAGATATGCTGAATGATTGCCATTGATGCTCAAAATCCTCAAAGTTTGCGGGCTAGCCATAGGGTTGGTAGGCCCAGGGGGCATTCTAGCGGTAAGCAAAGATATTTACCCCACCAGTAGCCACGGCAATAGGCAGATTACCCATGCCCTAGGCCTAGAGTAAAGTATTGCCGCTCTCACCTGGACGCCCGGCGGGGATGGGGCAAGGTATCTTAGTACTATGGCCTACGAACCCCTACACCACAAGTATCGCCCCCAGACCTTTGGGGCTCTGGTGGGGCAAGTTGCGATCGCAACCACCCTCACCAATGCGCTCAACCAGCAGCGCATTGCCCCCGCCTACCTGTTCTGTGGCCCTAGGGGTACGGGCAAAACCTCCAGCGCCCGCATTTTGGCCAAATCGCTCAACTGCATTAGCCAAGACCGCCCCACCCCAGAGCCCTGCGGCACCTGCGAGACCTGTCGCTCGATCACCAACGGTTCGGCCCTCGACTTTATCGAGATCGACGCCGCCAGCAACACTGGCGTCGACAACATCCGCGAAATGATCGAGCGGGCGCAAATTACCCCAGCGCAGTGCCGCTACAAGGTCTACGTCATCGACGAGTGTCACATGCTCAGTACGGCAGCCTTTAACGCTCTGCTCAAAACATTAGAAGAGCCGCCTAGCCACGTCGTCTTTATTTTGGCCACGACCGACCCGCAGCGTGTGCTGCCGACAATTATTTCGCGGTGTCAGCGGTTTGACTATCGCCGCATTCCCCTAGAGCCAATGATTGGCCACCTGCGAAAAATTGCCGATCTAGAAGAAATTGCCATTGACGACGACGCCCTGCGCCTGGTGGCTCAGGTGTCTCAAGGGGGGCTACGTGATGCCCAAAGTCTGCTCGACCAGCTCAGTCTGCTAGAACCACCAGTCAATGCTGACGCCGTATGGGATCTAGTAGGAGCAGTGCCCGAGCGAGATTTGCTGGCTCTCGTGCAGGCTATTCTTAGCGATGACGGTACCGTCGTGCTTGACAGCGCCCGCAAACTCATGGATCGAGGTCGAGAGCCGCTGATAGTGCTGCAAAACCTGGCTGGGTTCTACCGGGATCTGCTGATTGCTAAGACGGCGAGCAATCGTCAGGATCTGGTAGCGATTACGCCCTCCACCTGGACCGACATGCAAACTCTGGTACAATCGCTGGATCCAAAATTTTTGTTAATTGGTCAGCAGCACCTGCGCAGCGCTGAGGTGCAGGTCAAAAACACCACCCAGCCTCGGCTGTGGCTGGAGGTCACGCTGCTGGGGTTGCTGCCCTCTGCGACTGAGTCACAGTTATCAACTACGACCAATAGGGATCTTGGAAAAGAGCAGCAAAAGACTGAATCTCCCTTGGCTTTAACTACACACGTTCATGGACAAAACAACGACTCATCTCAAGAACTTAGGACGGGAGTTGAAGAGATAAGTAACCAAATAAGCTCTCAAGGAAATCGAGTCAAAGATAAATTAGAGGATAGCCCAAAAACCACTCAGGCACCTAAAAAAAACTCGATTAACTTGTCGGAAATCAATGTTTCAAGCCATTCTAGAAGCATTGACTTTCAAACTTTGTGGGTAAAAGTCTTAGATGCTATTCAATTTTATGGTGCTAAGACCCTTTTCTCCCAATATGGGTGCCTCCTGAGCTTTGATGGAGAAATTGCTCGTGTAGGAATTCTTTCGCAATGGTATCCAACAACGAAAGAACAAAGGCTTAAGTTTATTGAGGAGGCTTTCAACAAGGTCTGCGGCAAAAGTATTAAGATTAATTTAGAAGCTATTTCAGAGCAACAGAAGCAGCTTACCTCTCAGCAAAATCTGCTTAATAACGATGCAGAAAAAGCTTCTATCAGTCAAACAGGTCAGATTTCACCTCTAAGAACACAGACTCTTGACGGTGTGAGTGGTAGTGCTGTTGCCCCTAAAACCTTAGACAGTCTTAAAAAAGAAGACTCGGCAAGTGCTGAAGGTAGGGAAAAGGAACTTGAATCTGTAATAGAGTCAAAGCCTCAGGGGCCAGAAGCTACTGCTGATGCTCACTCTACTCTGTCTTCAGACTCCTTGCCTGCGATCGCGACCGACTTTGACCGAGCGGTGAAAAATTTTGCTCAGTTTTTTAATGGCCAGGTGGTGAATATCGACGATAGCCTCGACCTGGATAGATCTCCCCTCAAGCCCTCAGAGGCGGCGGCCCAGCAGCCCTCCCATGGCGATAGAGACATACCCTTTTAGGGTCAACAATGCCGGAGTCCATGGGACCGCCTGAATTTATCGCACAGCGATCGTACAGAATCGACATCCCTGCGCGACTTGCACTGGCCAGGACGGATCATGACGTGGGTAACGATTAACCAAAGGTGCCGCCATTCCAGCCCCACATAGCGCCGGGGGCATCGGCAAACTCAATGTAGGTACGGTTTTTGGGAACCCCTAGGGCCGTTTCTAACTGGGTGCAAAACGCTTGACTCATGGCGCGGGTTTTGGCACCGCCCATGGTGCCGACGCTCTTGATTTCGACGTAGCACACGGGGTCAGTGGTGCCGCCAAAGGTCATCGGCACGTCAGCCTCAAAAGCCGTCATCACGTAGGATTCGGGCTTGCCTAAATGAGCCGCCAAACTGGCCGAGAGTTCCTTCAGCAGCCCTTCAACCTGGGCTTGATCGGGAGAGGGGATAGAGGTCTGAACTTTGATCAGGGGCATAGCGTTGAAGAAGAATGCAGCAATCGTGACGCATCACTTACATGCAGAGGAACGGTCTTCTGGATGAGGAAATTTCTAGCAGAGAAAATACCTCACCTACGGGTTGTTCTAACGTAGGGGCAAACGGTTGTTTGCCCAAGGCAAGGGAGTTCTTGGCGCGCAATAACCTCAGGTCTACAGTTGATGCGGGCAGCCATCCTAGCCGCCGTAGTTCCAGCCGGTGCTCTCCAGCAGCAGGGGTTCGCCTTCGCGGTGGATAGCCGCACCGACGACTTCGCCCACAAAGACCGTGTGATCGCCGTGTTCTACGGCACCCACCACCCGACACTCGACATAGCCCAGGGTGTCTTTGATCACGGGGCAGCCAGTTTCGGGGCCAGGGTAAAACTCGATGTCTTCAAACTTGTTGCCCACCCGCCGCAGGGGCTTAAAGAAATTTTGGGCCAGTTCTTTTTGCCCTGCCTCTAAAAAGCTGAGGGCAAACACCCCGCTGGCTTTGACCATAGCGTGGGACGTAGAGTCATTTTTGACACAGTTCACCACCAAAGGCGGCTGAAACGATGCCTGCATCACCCAGCTAGCGGTGAAGCCGTTGACATCGTCCCCATCCTTAACGCCGCAAATGTAGAGACCGTGGGGAATTTTGCGCAAAAGCGTCTTTTTAGCCTGCTCGTCTAGCACACCATACCTATAGAATGCGTCGCTAGGGCCAGTGTAATACAGCGGTCGCCCCCTAACTCTACCTATATAGGTACAAAAGCAGTGGATAGGTAGCAGTGGGCACAAAAAAGGGCGCACCGCAGTGCGCCCCCATCAAGCTAGTCTTATATGCCCCGCCCTACTTGTTGGGCTGGGGGGTCATACGCAGGTAGGGTTTGATCTCGGTCACGCCCTTGGGGAAGCGCTGCTTGGCTTCTTCGGTGGGAATGGTGGGGGCAACCACCACGTCGCCGCCGTCTTGCCAATCTACCGGGGTAGCCACGCTGTAGTTGTCGGTCAGCTGCAGCGAGTCGAGCACCCGCAAAATCTCGGCAAAGTTGCGCCCGGTGCTGGGCGGATAGGTAATGGTCAACCGCAGTTTTTTGCTGGGGTCGATGACAAACACGCTGCGCACGGTGACTTTGGCGTTGGCGTTGGGGTGAATCATGCCGTAGAGGTCAGAGACCTTCTTGTCGTCGTCGGCAATGATCGGATAGTTGACGGTCACGCCCTGGGTCTCATTGATGTCGCCAATCCAGCCCTGGTGGGAGTCAGCGCTGTCAACGCTGAGGGCAATTACCTTAGCATTGCGCTTGTCAAACTCGGGCTTGAGCCGGGCTACACTACCCAACTCGGTGGTGCAGACGGGGGTGTAGTCGGCGGGGTGAGAAAACAGCACCACCCAGCTATCGCCTGCCCAGCTATAAAAATCGATTTCACCCTCGCTGGTTTGCTGGGTAAAGTTAGGTACCTGATCGCCAAGTTGAAGCGCCATATCTAATCTCCGTTAGTCTCGTCGTAATCTCAACAGGGGTAAAAACGTTGCTCAACATCCTTACCTGCCATTCTCCCATAAACCCCGGTATTCCGGTCGGGGTTTAGAGGATTGTTCTAATGATTCTACCGTAGGAGCCCAGGACTGGGGCGTGAGTACAGGCTACCTCTAGGGGCGAACGGCCAGCTGCCCTAGGGAATCGTGGGTAGGCAAGAAAGATTTCGTATAAGCAAGGCACCTGGAGATCTCCAGGTGCCTGATCGCGTTATGGCTAGCTACCAATGGGGCGCTAATCAATCGGTCTAAATTTGTCGGTCAAAGACTTTGGGCGCATAGGCGCTGCAACCATCGCAGGGGCCCATGGGGTTCATGGCACAGCGTAGGTAGGGCGATCGCGCATTTAAGTTGCAGGTGATGTCGCCAATCATATAGCCCATGCCGTCGACGTAGTGCATGTCACTGTTGCCGTCAATCAGTTTAAGCATGTTCTGACCCAAGCCTGTGGGCAGCCCTGAGTCCTGATTGCATTTTTCGTTGCGGTCAGCCCGAACACTGAGCCATGCAGACACGATGGCCGGGGTGAGACCAATGACAAACACCAAAAGGATGACGAGCATGAAGCTATAGATATAAAACTTGCAAGGACATCCTACCGTGATGTCTCGGCGGGCTCGTCTACCGCCCTGCTGGATTGGTACGTACTGTAGTGTTACTTAGTCTTTCGCAACGTTCGCCACGGTCGGGGAGATGGCCTGCCCAGGCTGGTAATGCGATCGCCCAACTGGCGGAGGCTAGATCACTAGATCCAGACCTTGCCCAAGCTAGAGGGCAGGCTGCGATCGCAGTCAACCATCGGCTCGCCGCCAAGGGCAGACGAAATCACCCATTGAAAGTTCCTGATCCAAATGCTAGTTTCAGATTTAATCTTCTAAATCTGACCAAAAACACCTTTAAACCTAGTTCTCGACCAAAAACCAGTGGTTTTCCATCACATGAACAAGAACCTGAATTTTTCAGAACTTTCATGTATTGGCGGATTTTGGCCGATGAACGATTATTTAAACATCCTGTAGACTCGCGTGTGCTCCAAAGCTAAGACCGGGTAGGGCCACAGGACATTGTGGGGGTTCGCTCCTCCTCAGTGATAGCGCCCTACTCGGCTTTTTATTTTTTAAAATTCCCGTCAGGCCTAAGGGTTCACGGTGTACGGCATCCGGTTCAAAGGCTGCCGTGAACCGTACACCGTAAACCGACTCACCTATTACCGTTAGCTGGGCAGGCTCTCAGCTTCCATAGCGTAAATTTGCAGCCACTCTTTGACCACGTAGGGAGCCGCCACCAGTCGAGCCTGGCCACCCCCTTGCAGCGGCACCAGCAACATCAACGGAATCGGCTGCTGCAGATCGGCTAACACCGCATCAATGCTGTACTGAGCTACGCTCTCAGGCAGCATCTGGGTTTGCGGATCGAGTTGGTGAGCCGCCTGCCACTGGGTGGTCGTACCGGTTTCAATCGTGAGGTCTGCCGCCGAGTCGGTGGTCACCTGCCCCGGAAACCCCACCAACCGCAGATAGGTGCCCTGAAACACACCGCCGGTGTAGCGCTTAAACACCGTCGCCTGCCAGGCTAAATCTCTCTGGTCACGCAAACTCTGGCGAGAGCGATAGGTCGTCTGCCCCGGCTGCTCATGGTAGGTGTGCACCGAGGCCAGGGCCGGTTGTGCCAGAGCCAACAGCAGCAGGCAGCCCAGCAGCAGGGCCAGGGCTATGCGTCGCAAAATACTCATCCGCTCCTACAACTGGCTCATCCGATTCAAGGTCTGCCGATACCCAGCCGCTTCGCCCTGCTGGAGGTAAAGCTCTGCGGCCCGCTCAAAGTCACGCCGGGCACCGGCATCATCGCCGAGGCGGGCGCGAACGACGCCCCGGTTGTAAAACAGCTCTGGGTTGCTGGTGTTGGGGGCACCCGAAATCGCCTGGGTGAGGTCTTGAAAGGCGTTTTGTGCCTGGTTGACCTGAAGGTAAGCGGCCCCCCGGGCCGAAAAGGCCTCTAGATAATTGGGACGCACCGCTAGAGCTTGGCTGTAGTCGTCAATAGCCCCAAACACATCGCCCATGGCCATGCGGGCATTGCCTCTGGCATAAAAAGCTTCAGCATAGCTGGGGTCTAGAAACAGCGCCTCGTTGTAGTTGGCGATGGCCGCTAGAGGGTCGCCAGCTTGCAGCAGAGCGTCGCCCTTGAGCTTGTAGGCGATGGCCGAGTCAGGGTTGAGTTGTAGCACTCGGGCAAAGTCTTGGTTAGCCCCCTGTAGATCACCCTGGTTAGCCCGAATGCTGCCCCGACTCATATAGGCTTCGGTCAAGCTGGGGTTGAGCTCGAGGGCGCGGTTGAGGTCTTGCAGGGCGCGATTGGGTCTGCCCTGACGAAAGTAGACATGGCTACGGTTGAGGTAGGCCCTAGCGAGGGTGGAATCGCGGCGTATGGCTTCGTTGAGATCGCTGAGGGCCGAGTCAAACAGACCGAGGTGAAAGTAGGCCACCCCCCGGCCCATGTAGGCTCTGGGAAGGTCGCCATTGAGCTCAATGGCGCGGCTAAAGTCGCCGACGGCACCGCTGTGGTTGTTGACCCGCTCTAGGGCAAAGCCGCGCAGTACGTAGGCGGTGGGGTTGTTGGGGTCGATCTCAATGGCAATGGAAAAGTCTTCGATCGCCAGCTCGTGGCGACCCGCTTGGGTGTCAATTAAGCCCCGATAGAGGTAAGCGCCCACTAGGTCGGGGTTGATTTCTAGGGCATTGTTGAAGTCGGCTAGGGCTTGGTCACTATCGCCTTGGCGAAAGTAGACGCTACCCCGGGCAAACAATGCCTTGGCGCTGTCTGGGTCAAGGTTGACGGCCTGGTTGAGGTCGGCTAGGGCCCGGCTATAGTTGCCCCGGTCGGCGTAGATTAGGCCTCGGTAGAGATAGGCGTTGGCCAAGCTAGGATCGAGCTCTATGGCCAGGTCAAAGGCTTCAAGGGCGGCGGTATAGTCACTTCTGTTGTAGCGCTCTACCCCAAGGTTGTAGGCGGCAATGGCAGACAAACCCGGTGCGGCGGCTTCGGCGGCCTCTGCGGCGGCTTCTGCGGCGGCGGCTTCTGCGGCATCTGCAGCGGTGTCTGCGGCGGCGGGCAGATCGGCCTCGGGCAAGGCGGCGGGTAGCTCAGGCTCGATGATCTCGGCCTCGGAGGGGGATATTTGAGCGTAGCCCCCTGGCATCGTCCCGATGACCAACCCCAGACCCAGCAATAGTGAATAACGCAATTTCATGGCTTCCCCTCCACCGACGGTGTTTGCAGATCAGCAGGTTAGTACTGGTTTAAACAGATGTTTCTACAGCATACCCGCCCAGGCCCTTGGAGCTAATGATAGGTTAGCTTTTATGGGTTGTCAGGGTAATTTCTGGAAGTGCTTGAGGCCTCGGCCTTGAGCACTTTGATCGAGGGCAGCGGTAGCCTAGCTGTCCCTTGATCAGACGAGTTACAGCGTAGGATCGATCAGAACTATCTGCCCTTGGCCTGGTTTGGGTAGCTTAGGTACAACGGCTGCTTAGCGGGGTGGATAGCTCTGTCAGTCATACTGCAATTCACGGTTGGCCCTAGTAGACGGTGATCGATTCAGGACATTGGCATGTTTTTTTGGCCAAGGATGTTTTGCGAGATAGCTAGGGTTTTAGGAGGTGCTGCGATCGCAGTACTCTGCCTGCCTGGCCTGGGAGCGATCGCAGGGGCGTCAGCCCAGTCCACGGCCCCCCAGTCGGCCCCCAGTGCTGGGGCCAGCTCGACCGGCATATTGGCCGCAACCAAACCAGCGGTTGGCCCGAGATATCCGTGGCTGGGTCTAGGGTTGGGGGCCGTGGGCATTGGAATTTTAATTGGTCGAGCCACCAAACGCTCCCTGCCGCAGCACCGATCCCCAGGCCAACCTGAGCGGATCACGCTAGAAAACTGTCTGCGCCCGCTGGTGGAAGCCGCCAACATCACCTATTGGGAAATTGATCTGGCCACCGAAACCATGTGGCTATTTGGCGACCTCACCCAGCCCAAGGCCCCCGCCACGGGCCTCACCCTCACCCGATCTGAGTTTCTCAACCAGTTTATCCCTCCAGGGCAGGTGGAAGAGCTGTACCAATCGTTTCAGAGGGCGCTGGCCACATCGGAGTCTTTTAGCCTAGAGCATCAGATTAAGCCCCTAGTGCCGACTGAGCCGCCGATTTGGGTCTTAGCTCGCGGCAAGGTTTTGACCAACCGGGCGGGACAGCCCACCACGGTGGTGGGCGTTGCCTACGACAACACCGCTAAAAAACAGCTTGAGCTGGCCCTCACCACCTCAGAAACTCAGCTCAAAGACATTCTTGACAACGCCAATGTGGCCCTGTCGCAGCTGCGGGTTTTTGCCGACGGCAGCTGGCACTACGACTACTTTTCTGCCGGGAATCAACGCATCTACGGTTTTTCTGAGACCGAGCTATTTGCTGACCAAAGCCTCTGGCGCAGTCGGGTTCACCCAGAGGACTTCGCCGCCGTAGTCAAGCCGCTGATCGAGGCTGTGATCTTTCCCGCCCGGGCCGCCAGCATAGAAATTCGCTTTCAGCACCGGAATGGCAACTGGCGCTACATCTGGCAACACTACTCGTCTCGACGCGACGAAGTCAACAACTGCTGGATTGTGGTGGTGGTCAGCCAAGACATTACCGACAGCAAGCAGGCTGAGATCGATCTCCGCGCCAGCGAAGCTCGCTTTAGAAGTCTGGCGGCCAATTTACCTGAGGTGATCTACCGCTATGAGCATGATCCGGCCACGGGGCATGAGGCTTTTACCTACATGAGCCCGGCTGCCCTAGAGCTTTTTGGCTATCCCCACGACGCTATCACAGCGGATGTGCAGCTGGCCTGGAGGGGTGTCCATGCCGACGATGTCCCCGTCTTGGTCGAAGCCATGGCGAAATCGCTCGAAACCCTAGCGCCCTGGCATTGGCAAGGGCGGATCACGGCCCCCGACGGCACCACAAAGTGGGTGCAGGGCATTTCTAACCCAGAGCGACAGCCCGATGGCACCGTGGTGTGGGATGGCTTTCTGCTTGACATCACCAGTCGCAAAGCCGCCGATCTGGCCCTGAGAACCGAACGCGACCTGCTCGACAGCATCATGAGCACCAGCGTGGCTGCGATCGCAGTGCTTGACCCCGATGGCCGCATTTTGTTTGCCAACAGCCGCGCCGAAACCATCTTGGGCCTCGACCTCAGCGACCTGACCCAGCTGACCGATAACGCCCCAGATTGGAAGGCTACCGACCTCGACGGCAGCCCCTGGAGCAGCGAGCAGCTGCCCTTCAGCCTGGTGTTGACCACAGGCGAACCGGTGTACGATATTCGCCACGCCATCAAGTTGCCCAATGGCGAACAGCGCGCCCTCTCCATTAACGGCGCGCCGATTAAGGATTTAGAGGGCACCATTGTCAGCCTCGTGTTTACCATCAACGACATTACCGATCAAATTGAGGCAGAAACGGCCCTGCGCAACAGCGAAGCCCAGCTGCGCCTGATTACCGACAATATGAGCGATCTGGTCTGCCTGCATCGCCCCGACGGCACCTACACCTACATCAGTCCTTCCTGCGAGGGAATTTTGGGCTTCACCGCCGCTGAGCTGATCAGTCAAACCCCCTACGATTTATTCCATCCCGACGACTGCGATTATCTCCAGCAAACCTCACACCAGCCCGCCTTGCAGGGCAGTGCGGTGGCTTCGACCTACCGCATTCGCCGCAAAAACGGTGCTTACATCTGGCTAGAAACCCTCACCAAGCCGATTTTTGACGCGACTGGGCAGGTTACCGGGCTGCAAACCACCTCGCGCAACGTCACCGAAAAAGTCGAGATCCAGGCCCAGCTAGAATATGACGCGGGCCACGATGCGCTCACCGGACTGCCCAATCGCGCCCAGCTGCTGCAACAGCTCGATGCGGCTATTGCCCTGCCCCAGCCAGGGCAGCCCTGTGCAGTGCTGTTTATTGACCTCGATCGCTTCAAGGTGATCAACGACAGCCTGGGGCACCAGGTTGGCGACGAGCTGCTGAGGGTCATTGCCCAAAAACTCAACCGCATCACTCGCCCCGGCGATATGGCAGCCCGCCTCAGCGGCGACGAATTTGTGGTGCTGCTCAACCCCGTGGCGGGGGTAGAGCAGGCGATCCAGATTGCCGATCAGCTGCTGGTTGAGCTGCGCCAGCCCTTTGCCCTCGACGACCGCAACGTGTTTGTCAGCGCCAGCATCGGCATTGCGCTGTGCACCCCCCGCCACCAGACTGGGGTTGATCTGCTGCGCGATGCCGACATCGCCATGTACCGAGCCAAGGCCGCAGGCAAAAACTGCCATGCCCTGTTTGACCCCCAAATGCACCTGCAAGTGCTGCGCGAAATGCATCTCGAAGAAGCTCTGCGGGGAGCGATTGAGCACCAAGAGCTAAACTTGTACTACCAGCCCATTGTCAGCCTTGCCAACGGCGAAATCAAAGGGTTTGAGGTGCTGGCGCGGTGGCCCCACAGTCAGTATGGCCTGGTTTCTCCGGCAGAGTTTATCCCCATTGCCGAAGAGACGGGGCTGATTATTGCCCTAGGGCGATGGGTGCTGCAAACGGCCTGCCAGCAGTTTAGCCAGTGGCGACAGCAGTTCCCAGCGGTGCGGGCCATGGGTCTCAGCGTCAACCTGTCCACGGTGCAGCTGCACGATGCCAAGCTGCTGGCCCACCTGACGGATCTGCTGACAGGCCTAAACCTGCCCAGCGACTGTCTCACCCTTGAGATCACCGAAAGTCTGCTGATCGAAAATATGGAGTACAACCTGGCGGTACTAGAGCAAATTAGAGACCAGGGCATTCAGCTCAGCATCGATGACTTTGGCACTGGCTACTCGTCGCTCAGCTACCTCCAGCGGTTTCCGTTTTCTGGCCTGAAGATTGATCGCAGCTTTATCACTCACCTGGGCAGCGAGGCCGAAAATCCGGTTTTGGTGAAGTCGATTTTGGCCCTGGCCGACAGCCTCAAGCTCGACCCCGTTGCCGAGGGCATTGAAACCGAAAAGCAGCTGGAGTTTTTGCAGGCCAACGGCTGTCGCTATGGCCAGGGGTTTTTCTTCTATCAGCCAATGGCTGCAAGTCAAATTGAAGCTTTGCTGGCCGCCGGAGCCCCGCCTCAGGGTAGCTGTCTAGTCCGGTGAGTATGGCAAGATAGCATCGTCGTTGCCGGTAGCCGCTGTGATTTGGATTGACTGGGCCATAGTTGTGGCCTATCTGGTCTTTACCCTGGCCCTGGGCCTGTATCTGTCGCGCCGGGCCTCGGGGGGGCTGGTGGATTTTTTTGTCTCCGGGCGATCGCTGCCCTGGTGGCTGGCGGGCACCAGCATGGCCGCCACCACTTTTTCCATCGACACGCCGCTCTATATTGCCGGGGTGGTGGGCACCCGAGGCATTGCTGGCAACTGGGAGTGGTGGAGTTTTGGCATTGCCCATGTGGTGATGATCTACGTATTTGCCCGGCTGTGGCGACGCTCGGAGATTATCACCGACGCCGAGCTGACCGAGCTGCGCTACGGTGGCGCGATGGCGGCCTGGCTGCGGGGCATCAAGGCGTTTTTGTTTGCGGTGCCGATCAACTGCATTGGCATTGGCTACGCCATGCTGGCCATGGTCAAGGTGATCGATGCCCTGGGGCTGTGGCAGGCCTTTGGCATTGAGCCGGGGGACAATCTCAAGCTGCTCAGCGTGGTGGGGGTCAGTGCGCTAGTGCTGCTCTACGCCGGGTTTTCGGGCCTGTGGGGGGTGGTGGCGACGGATTTCTTTCAGTTTTTTTTGGCCCTGCTGGGGGCGATCATTGTGGCGGTGGCGGCGGTGATGAATCTGGGCGGCATGGCCAGCCTGGTGGCGCAGGTGCAGGCTATCGGGGGCACCGACCTGCTGGCCTTTGTGCCCCTGGAGCGGGGAGCGGGCGGCTGGTACCAGTGGAGCGAGACCGCAGGCATTACCGTCAGCACCTTTTTGGCCTATGTCACCTTGCAGTGGTGGGCCTTTCGCCGCAGCGACGGCGGCGGCGAGTTTATTCAGCGGCTGGCGGCCTCTAAAACCGAGGCCGAGGCCGAAAAGGCCGCCTGGTTTTTTAACATTTTGCACTATGTGGTGCGCACCTGGCCCTGGGTGGTGGTGGCCCTGGCGGCGGTGGTGATCTACCCTGACCTGGCCGACCGAGAGCTGGGCTACCCGATGCTGATGATGGACTTTTTGCCGCCCGTTCTCCTGGGGCTGGTGGTGGCTTCGCTAATTGCCGCGTTTATGAGCACGGTTTCGACGCTGATCAACTGGGGCGCGTCTTACCTGACTAACGACCTGTATGCCCGCTTTATGCGGCCTGACGCGCCCCAGGCTGAGCTGGTGCTGGCGGGGCGGCTGGCTTCGGTGGTGGTGACGGGGCTGGGTGCGATCGCAGCCTTCTACTCCCAAGACGTAACCACGGTGTTTCGCCTGGTGATTGCCATCGGCACCGGGCCGGGGCTGGTGCTGATTTTGCGCTGGTTTTGGTGGCGGATCAACGCCGCCGCCGAGCTGGCCGCCATGCTGGCCGGGTTTGTGGTGGGGCTCGTCACCAGCGTGGTGCCGATTCTCACCATTGACGACTTTGGCCTGCGGCTGCTGGTGACCACCGCGATTACCAGCGTCATCTGGGTGACAGCGATGGTGATCACCCCGCCCGAGAGCGACGACACCCTAGATACCTTCTACCGCAAGGTGCGCCCCGGCGGCCCCGGCTGGGAACGCCAGCGCCAGCGCACCGGCCTGTGGCCCGTGCAAGACCTGGGCCACGACCTGCTGAGAGCTGGTGCAGCCCTGCTGCTGCTGCTCGGGGCCATGCTGGGGGTGGGTGGCTTTTTGCTCTATCAACCCCTCACTGGCTGGTTTTGGCTGGTGGTGGCGGTGGCGGGCTGGGTGGCCCTGCGGCGGCTCGGTAAAGCGGTGATGCCCATGCCTAAGGCGGGGGTGGATGAGTGAGGGGGTGAGGTAAGATGAGGAAATCGGTTACATCCCTTCATCCGCGATCGCCCTATGTCGTTTTTTCGGTCTTATATTGCGCCTCTGCTGATTGTGCTGATTTTTGCGGTGGCAATGCTGGCGGTGAGCGCCCGCATTTTCTTGCCCAGCGATATGATGGCCCCGGCCCCAATTGAAGAGCCCGTATCGGCGGCTGGGGCATCCCCCATTGCCGCCTCAGCTGGGGCAATGCCTAAGCTGTCAGAGCTCATCCACGGCCCTGAAAGCGACCTGGTTAAAGGTTAATACCGCATCCGCATTCCGTCCCCCGGCTCCCAACCGGCTAACCCGTAGGGTATGGGCCATGCGCCCGACGGAGTCAGGGGGAGCCAATCAGGATTTTGTGTGAGATGGGCTATGGCGTAGAAGCAACCCAAAGCAAGAATCCCCTGGCAGCAATACCGCCAGGGGATTCTGAGTTTTAGTCGGTAACTAGGCGTGTTGCTGTAGAGTAAATCTCCTGAGACAAACTGTTTCGACAAACTACCTGAAAACAATTTGGAGACAGCAGCACTTTGACTGGTTTACTTGAGAGCTTTCCTCAAGAAAGTGCCGATTAAATAGAGATGTTTAAATGCCGTCGTGAAGAAACCATCGCGTGGGGTTTATAGCGTCTCTGGGCATTTCTTACAGAGCTCTCTATCAGTTACAGAGAGGAAATATCAACAACCGAGTAAAGTGCTGCTGGTACTTGACGAGATAGATTCAGACGTTAAATCGATAACGTACCTCCTATTTAACAGGACTGAACTATTCGATCTGTCGGGGAAGGAATCACGTTTTGGCATCAGCCAATTCACTTCCTTATTTACTAATGTACTCCTCTGGTTTGGCGATGGCCAGGGATGATACCAAAGTTTATGATCAGGTAAAGGGCTACTCTCACGACAGCAGAGACAGGCTGTTTGGGCAGGCTATTCTAGCCGAGACGATTTCCCCAGAGCAGGCCCAGAGCAGGCCCAGAGCAGGCTCCAACTGGCTGGGCTGCCGCGTTCTCGGCTATTTGTGGCAGGCTGGAACCAGTCGATCTACCCACCCTGCCTGCCCACCCTGCCTGCCCACCCTGCTTGCCCACCGAGGATCTATGACAACATCCCCCGATTCATCTGGTGACCCCAGCCGCTGGCTAGTGCAGGTGTGCCGACATCGGTCGTGCGATCGCGGTGGTTCAGCCGCTGTGCTGGCAGCCTTTCGCCAACACCAGAGCGGGCACATTTTAATTGCCGAGAGCGGCTGCATGGGCCAGTGCAGCGCCGGGCCGACGGTCAAAGTCATGCCCGGCAATACCTGGTACTGCCGAGTCAAGTCAGAGGATGTACCCAGGATTGTGGAGCAGCATTTGGAGCAAGGGAAACTGGTGTGCGATCGCCTCCACCCCCGCTTTCATCCCCCAGAAGAGTTCTCTTAACTAACGTCTATCGCCGCGCCTGGGCCATGGCCTCTGCCGGGGGCCGCACCACGCGCCGGGCTAGACCCAGTTTCTCTAGCGCCAAGATGGCGTACCAGGTGACATCGATTTCCCACCAGCGCCAGCCGGCGGGGGCCACGTTGGGGAAGGCGTGGTGGTTGTTGTGCCAGCCTTCGCCGTAGGTGAGCAGCGCCGTCCACCAGAGGTTGCCCGAGTTATCGTTGATCTGAAAGCGGCGCTTGCCCCACATGTGGGTGGCGGAGTTGATCAGCCAGGTGGAGTGCCAGAGGGTGACGATGCGGGCAAACACGCCGTAGATCACAAAGGGCCAGCCGCCGAGGGCGAAGAGGGCAATTGCAACCGGCACTTGCAGCAGCAGAAAATATTTGTCGAGCCAGTTGTAGTAGCGATCGCGGGCAATATCGGGCGCATAGCTGCGGTAGATCTCGCGGTTAAATACCGACTGGCGGGGGTATATCAGCCACAGCATATGGCTCCACCAAAACCCGCGACTGGCGGCGTAGGGGTCTTTCTCAGCATCTTCGGTAAATAGGTGGTGCTGGCGGTGGCCCGCCACCCAAAACATCGGCCCGCCCTGGAGCGCCATTGCCCCAATGGTGGCCAGCACATACTCTAGCCAGCGGGGCACCTGTAAACTGCGGTGGGTCAGCAGCCGGTGATAGCCGAGGCAAATGCCAATGCTGCCAAACAGCCAGTGCAGCACCACCATCACCCCCAGGGCCGACCACGAAAAAAACCAGGGGGCCAGCAGGGCAACGCCGTGTACAGCGGTCAAAAAGCCCACTAAAGTCCAGTCTAGATCGGCAATCCCCGGTTTTTGTGGGGCCGGTTTCATGGTTGTTGTCATAGCAAATCCTTTTGCTCGGTAAGGTTGAAGCCATCGGCCCAGGCAACGACCCAGACCACGCGGGCAGCCTTGACAAGGTTTTCTGCCATTCCCTAGGAAGGGGCGACATCGACTGCAAGTGCTGCTTGCATTTCTACCCTAGCAAACTTTTCGGGTAAAATGCAAGTGTTACTTTCTTTTTGCCATGGCAGCTCAACGTAAATCGGCTCGGCAGCGGCTTGTAGATGCGGCCTTTCAGCTTTTTTCTAGCCAGGGGGTAGGCGCTACCACCACCCGCCAGGTGGCCGATCTAGCCGGGGTCAACGAGGTGACCCTGTTTCGCCAGTTTGGTAGCAAGCATGGCTTGCTTGCGGCGGTGGTTACCGAGGCCGAAGCGCTGACTGGGGCTGGCCAGAGTTTTGATCGAGCAGTCCTAGGGCAAGCTCCCAGCGAGCAGGCACTCAAAGAGTTTCTGAGCCAGTGCCTAGACACCCTGGGCCAGCGCTCAGAATTGGCGCGATCGGTGATCGGTGAGGCGGGGCAATTTTCTGCCGAAAACAGTCAATCCCTGGGGCGGGGGCTGCAAACCATTCGCGACTTTATGGCCGCAGCGCTAGAGGCCATCTTGGGCCTAGAAGAATCTCCCTATCCCCGATCTGAGGAGGTGGCGGGGATGGTGATGGCGCTGCTGCTCGGCTATACGGCCATTGCTAGTGCTACCGAGGGGGCAGAAAGCGCCCCAGAAAGCCCTACAGACGCTGGCCGGTTCCACGCCTCACCACTCTGGCCTAGCCGAACCGCTTTTACCGATAGCCTGGCGGTTTGGCTGCTCAGTCTGCGCCCCCAGACCGCTGCCCCCCGCAACTCTCCCGATCAGCCCAGCCCGTCTACCCCTGCCCCCATTACAGAAACCTGGCTGGATCTGCCCGCCCCGGTGGTGCACCAGATTTTGCAGGCGGCCCGCAAGGCTGGCAACCAAACCTACGCTCTGATCTACCTGCTGTTGGGGGCCGGAGTGGCGGCGGCAGAGGTGCCACTCTTAACCCGCGCCAGCGCCATCTACGACAGCAGCCAGCACATTTTGCTGGTCGGCCCCCAGCACCGCCAGGTACCCCTCAACCAGTGGATTTTGGGCCAGCGCTACGGCACCTACACCAAAAACCCCTTGACCCGCTGGCTAAAGAGTCGCAGCGATGACTCGCCCGCCATGTTCTTAGGGCCAGACCAACAGCCGATCACCGCCTACCGGGTGCGGCATCTGTGGGCCGAGGTGACCGCAGCTATCCTGCTCCCCACCAGCGAGGCCCTTGGGGTAGAGCAAGCCCGCGCCACCTGGTGTGTCGAGATGCTGCTGAAGGGGCTCAGCCGCCAAGAGCTAAGTCTGCTGAGCGGGCTGACGGTCGAACAGCTCGACCCGCTGGTGCAAAAGGCCCAGGCGCGATCGGCCCTAGCCCAAGCTCTACGGCTTGATCAGCAGCCCGGCACGGTAGCGGGTAAGACTAAGACCAGCGAAGCCCCAGCTGTGGCCGAAGACTAATACTGAATCCGCCTTGGCTAGCTGCGGTTGGGCTGGGCAAACACCGTTTGTCTCTACACAAGCCGCCTGTTTGGAAAACGATTATCAAGCCACTCTTTAGCTGATTTCCCAGGCCGAGAGCCTGAGCGGTAGAGATTGCCGCCGCCCTAGCGCCGTCTTGGTAAGGAAACCCGCACCTTTTTAGGGATGAAATATTACGAAAACGGCCTGTATTTGATGCTCTAGCCTCGGCTCTGGGAAGTAAACCCGTGCCGACGATCACCAGCCTGGTGGTGGTATTGGGTCGGGCAGGTCTTGCAGCGCCACCTGGGTATCGTAGCGGGTGAAGCCGCGTGCCTCGTAGTTTTTGTAGGCGTGGGGGCCATCGAGACTGCAGGTGTGCACCCACACCCGGCTGGCCCCCATGGCCCAGGCGCGCTGCACGCCCACCGTCAGCAGGTGCCCCCCGATGCCCCGGCCAATGAACTGGGGCAGCAGGCCAAAGTAGACGATTTCCACATTCCCCTGGGGCTGTTGGCCAAGTTCTATATAGCCCGCTGGGGTGCCTGACCAGTAGGCTACCCAGGTTTCGATCTCAGGCTGGCTGAGGTAGGTGAGCCAGCGATCGCGGTTCCAGGCCAGTCTTTCGTGCCAGTGCCACGGGCCACCGACGCTGGTGTAGAGAAAGCGGCTAAACTCTGGGCAGGGCACCTGGGCCTGGCGAATGTCGAGGGCAGGTTGCTCAATCAGCTGAGGTCGCAGCTGGGCCGGGTTGAGCATTTCTAAATACCAGGTGGTCACATCAACTGGCATTAGTGCAGTAGGTCTCCCTTAAACACAGTCACGGCCTGGCCGCTGAGGCGGACGCGATCGCCCTCATCTTGCACCTTGACCACGCCGCCCCGTGCCGACGACTGGTGGGCCAAAAACGTGGTTTTGCCCAGCTTTTCGCGCCAGTAGGGGCTGAGACAGCAGTGGGCCGACCCGGTGACTGGGTCTTCGTCAATGCCGATGGCCGGGGCAAAAAAGCGCGAGACAAAATCGTAGGGGGCATCGCCCCGGCTGGTGACGATCACTCCGTGGACGGGGAACTGCGCCAGGGCGGCAAAATCGGGCCGCAGGTCGCGTACCGCCGCCGCCGACTCTAGCTCAACCAGGTAGCCCAGGGAGTTTTGGGCGATGCCTGTGGGGGTTGCGCCCAAAGCTTCTGTTAGACCATCCGGGAGAGCAATAGAGTTGGACGGGTTGGTCGGAAAGTTAAGCTCAATCCAGTCGCCCAGGCGGCGGGCGGTGAGCACCCCGCTGCGAGTGTAAAACGTGGCGGGGTGTTCGTTGCTCAGGTGCCCCTCGCTCCAGAGCACATGGCAGGTGGCCAGGGTGGCGTGGCCGCACAGGTCAACCTCCACGGTAGGGGTAAACCACCGCAGGCGGTAGCCGTCGGCTTCGGGGTAAAAAAAGGCGGTTTCTGACAGGTTCATCTCTTGGGCGACCTGCTGCATCCAGCGGTCGGGACAGGCCTCGGGCAACACACACACAGCGGCAGGGTTGCCCCCGTAGGCGACGTCGGTAAAGGCATCGACCTGAGTAATGGCAATCGTCATAGGGGCTAAAGTTTTGCGGGTTAAAACTCAAACAACATCAATGCTGAACTAGCGTTCGCTAAATCTGCTCAGCGGTCATCAAGCAGCGATCCAAGGGATAGTCGGCGAACCTCTCTTGGGCAAACCTCTCTTGGGCAAACCTCTCCTGGGCAAACTGCGGCAGGGCGCTGGTAGGTCGCCTTTGCAACCGTCCGATGGCAGCTAACCACCCCTTAGCCAAAGTAGGGCGGGGCGTTGCCCGGTGCCCACTTAATGTTGCAGCCGACGCTGGGCTTTTGGTCGTTAGTTAACGCTTTGCCCGCCAGCACCGCATCGAGGGCTGCGCGCAGGTCTTTGCCCGTGACCGGTAGGCCGTTGCTGGGGCGGCTGTCGTCGAGCTGGCCCCGATAGACCAGGGCTTTGGCCTGGTCAAACACAAAGAAATCGGGCGTGCAGGCGGCGGTATAGGCTTTGGCGACGGCCTGGGTTTCGTCAAAACAGTAGGGGAAGGTAAAGCCCACGTCTTGGGCCTGGGCTTTGAGGTGTTCTGGCCCATCTTGGGGATGGGTGGCAAGGCTGTTGGCGCTGATGGCCACAATGCCCAACCCCTGGGGAATATAGTCTTTGCCGATGCGGGCCAGCTCTTGCTCGACATGCTTTACAAAGGGGCAGTGGCAGCAAATAAACATCACCAGCAGGGCCGGGTCGTCAGCAAAGGTGTCGAGGGTTATGATCTCGCCGCTCACCACACTGGGTAGGGCAAAGGCGGGGGCAGCGGTGCCGAGGGGCAGCATGGTAGATTCCACCATAGCCATGGGTTGTGTCTCCAGGTGAGTTTTCTTTATGGTACTGAGGATAGTGCCGAGGGATGGGGCTGTGACCACTGCCAAATTGACCACTATTTGTAACTACCTGGAGATTTCGCCCACCCTGGGCACTGCCGGGCAGCCCACCGCAGAGCAGTTTGAGGCGATCGCCGATGCGGGCTACACAGTCGTGGTCAACCTGGCTCTGTCGACCGCCGATAATGCCTTGGCCAACGAGGCCGAATTGGTCAAAAGCCTCGGCATGACCCACTTTCATCTCCCCGTAGTCTGGGCAGCGCCCAGCCCAGGGGATCTAGAGATATTTTTTCGGGTAATGGAGAAAAATCGTCACCTCAAGGTCTTTGTCCACTGTGCCCTCAACCTGCGGGTCTCGGTCTTTGTCTATCTCTACCGCGTGCTGCGCCTCAAAGAAAGTGAACCCGCTGCCTATGCTGACCTGCACCGTATTTGGCGGCCTAACCCCACTTGGCAAGCCTTCATCGACCAAACCCTAGACTAAGGCGATTTCTCGACAAGAACTGCCCTGCATTGGGCAAACGGTTGTTTGCCCCTACGGTAGAACAACTCGTAAGAGGGGTCTTTTCTCGGCTGGAAATCTCCCAACCCACCCCGTCACCCCATCACTCCATCACCCCATCACCCCATCACTCCATCACCCCTTCACCCCCACTTCCCACGCCGCTCCCTCCTCCCCTAAAATGTCTCTATGCGATCTGAGACCCACTACCAAACCCTCGAAATTGACGAGACCGCGACCCAGGCAGAGATCAAGCGCGCCTATCGCCGTCTAGCCAAGCAGTTTCACCCCGACAGCAAAAGCGATCAGGCCTCCCACAATCGCATTGCCCAGATCAACACCGCCTACGAGGTGATTGGTGACCCCTCGCGCCGCACGGTTTACGACCAGCAGCGCAGTGGGTTTGTCGTCGCTGACCCGGTAGAGAGCGCCGCCAGCCGGGCCAAGCGTACCGCCGCCGCGCAGCAGGTCTATCGATATGCCCGTCAGGCCACCCAGTCGTCTGAGGTCAGGGAAGATGCTTGGCTCAAGCTGGTCTATGGCCCGGTGGATCGTTTGATGGGCAAGATTATGTCACCGCTGAGAACAGAGATTCGCAAACTGGCGGCTGACCCCTTCGACGATGAGCTGATGGAGGGGTTTATGGCGTACCTAGAGCAGAGTCGCACCTGGCTGGGGCAGGCCCAGGGCAAGTTTAATTCGATGGCTAACCCGGCTAGCACGGCGGGGGCGGCGGCAGATATTTACCACTGCCTGGGGCTGCTGGAGGATGGCCTCGATGAGCTGGAACGGTTCACCATGAGCTACGAAGAGAGCTACATTCATACGGGCACAGAGTTGTTTCGCCGGGTGAAGCAGTTGCGGCTAGAGGCCAAGGAGCGGGTCAAGCGCCTGGTGTAATCGGTTCCTGCCGTGGGATGCAGCCGCACAGCGATGCCCCATTTCAAGGGATTATTAGTGAGAGTTTGCCGTAGGTGCATCCGCGCAGCGATGCACCGTTTTAAGGGATTTTTGGTAGCAAAACACGCATGAACCAAGGGTGGGTTTACCGCGATCGCATCTCCCCCGCCGATGCCGATCTTTCGGTGCTAGAGTTCTACAGCCGCCGCTATCGCCACTCCAGTCGGGGTAAGTGGCGCGATCGCATCCTCTCGGGCCAAATTCGCCACAACGGAATTTCTCTAGCCCCAGACGATCGCCTCCAGGCAGGGGAGACGTTAACCTATCACCGGCCACCGTGGGAGGAGCCGGCGGTGCCCCTAGAGTTTGAGGTGCTGTATGAGGATGACGATTTGATGGCGATCGCCAAGCCCTCGGGGCTGCCAGTGCTGCCAGGCGGGGGCTTTCTCACCCATACGCTGCTGCATCAGCTTCGGCATCGCTACCCAGAGAACCCGCCGATTCCGGTGCATCGGCTGGGGCGGGGCACCTCGGGGGTGATGGTGCTGGGCAGGTCTCCCCTGGCGCGCGCGGTGCTCAGTCGCCAACTGCGTGAGTCTACCGCTGCGGCCCACGATCCCCAGGCATCCCGCCCCATTCGCAAGACGTATCGAGCGCTGATTGGGATCAGCGACTTGCCCGACGAGTTTACCCTCACCACCCCCATTGGCAAAGTCGCTTACCCCGGGCTGGGGTATGTGTACGCGGCCTCACCGACGGGTCTACCGTCCTACAGCGACGGCAACGTCATTCAACGCAGGCCAGACGCTACCCTGGTGGAAATCACGATTCGCACCGGGCGGCCCCATCAAATTCGCATTCACCTCGCGGCAGCCGGGTTTCCGCTACTGGGTGACCCGCTGTATGGGGTGGGCGGTTTGCCCCTCGCCGTTGTCCCCGCAGCGGATGGCACAGTTCCTGTCCCCGGTGATATGGGGTATCACCTCCACGCCTATCGGCTAGCGCTACTCCATCCCCGCACCCAGGAGCCTTTGGAGATTATCTGCCCGGCCCCCATCACCCTGGCGCTGCGCAGCGGTCTGACGACCTAATCCCCACAGAACCCACCCATTCACCCGGCCCCTCGCCGGGGCAGACACATAGGTCTGCCCCTACCACCGCCCTACGCATCCACCCATCTACCCCCCTACCCATCTACTCCCCACGCTCCACTCACCCGCGCGATCGCACCATCAGCTGCTGCTCTGCCTGACCAAAGCCATATTTTTCATAGAACGGCTGCATCTCGGGGGTGCAAAACAGCTGAATGCACTCTACCTGGGCGAGCTGGGGGTGGCTGGTGATGTGCTCGATCAAGCTTCTCGATAGCCCCTGCCCCCGGTAGTCGGCGGCCACAATCACATCGAAGACGATCGCCCGGTAGACCCCGTCGGTGAGCACGCGCGCAAAGGCCGCCAGCCGCTGGGCTGCCTCATCCCACAGGCCAAACAGCAGGTCGGTGTTGCCCAGCATGGTGTGTACATCGGCCAGGGTGCGGTCTTTGCACCACCACTCTGGCCGATACATCTGGTGCAGCTGTTCAATTTGGGTTGGGGTGAGCTGGTGAATCAGGGTAAGCATAAGTTAGATGTCGTTTGCTAACGGTACGATAATTCTGACCCAGCGGCTGCCCTAAAGAGCCTAGAATCAAGACATAGAGCGGCAAGAGACCTATCTTACTGCCGATGGCAAGGGCCGACGCTACCGATATAGTTGGGTCAATGCTGCGAAAGTCAGAGGTGGGGTTGAGCCACTACCGCCGACCCTCTCACCTCAAGCACCTCCCACTTCAAGCAATTGAGGTCTGCGCGGGTTTGAGGCCACAAGCTTAAAACAAGCTTGAGACGATATCGCAGGCTACCGCCGCCAGCCCGATCTCAGTGGGAGATCGCCTTGGCCTTGACCATCTATAACGGAGGACCCCTCCATGAAACTCTCTTTCCTGGCTGGAGCTGCGATCGCAGTTCCCCTAGTTTTTACCATGCCCGTGCAGGCCGAAAACCCGGCCCACGTGCAGCAGCTGATTGAAACCAATCTCTGCCAGGGCTGTGACCTGTCGGGTGCTGACCTGACCCAGGCCCATTTGATCGGGGCCGACCTGCGCGATGCCAACCTGCAAGGGGCCATTTTGTATGAATCTAATCTCGAAGGAGCCGACCTAACCGGGGCTGACCTGACCGGGGCCGACTTGACCCGCGCATTTTTAACCAACGCCCTGTTTGAAGACGCCACCCTCGATGAGGCCAACCTCACCGAAGCCCATATCTACTTTGTCGATGTCACCGGGGCTTCGCTGTTAGATGTTGATTTGACCAGGGCTGACATTGTAGGTACACCAATTAGCATTGGCGGCGACTGATCGACAGCGGCCAAGGGCAAACAGGGAGTTCACTCCCTGGTGGTTGGGGCCGAAGTCCCTTAGCCTATGGGCATTTCTTACCCTGGATCTGCGATCGCACTGACCTCAGCGGCATTTCCTGGGGCTGGGTCGCTGATGGCAGCAACCAGGCCATCTCCCCCAACTTTGTGGCTATTTTCGGCAAACGCCTCAACGGCATCGGGCTGGTAGGCCGCCACATCAAACCAAAACGTGGTGCCAATGCCCACTTCACTCACCAGATGCACCTGGCTACTGTGCTTTTCGATGATGTTTTTGACAATCGAGAGGCCAAGCCCTGTGCCCTCCAGGGTGTGCACCCGGTTTTCGACCCGAAAAAACCGATCAAAAATGGCCTGTTGGTCTTCCTGGGCAATGCCAATGCCGGTATCAGAAATTTCTACGCGAATGTAGCCTTCCTCCGCCGAGCTAGCGTCCGGCGGCACCATGAGATGGGCGCGCAGCATCACCTGACCGCCAGGCTCGGTAAACTTCAGCGCATTGCCCACTAGGTTGCTAAAGACTTGCAGCAGCAGGTCATAGTTACCCATAGCCGCAGGCAGATTGGGCTCAACATCCTGGTGCAGCTCAATTTTTTTGTCGCGGGCGTTAAGCCGGTGGGTGCGCAGGGTCTGCTCAATCGGCTGGCTGATATCCACCGCTTCGATCGGATACTGGCGGCTCGACTCTAGGCGCGACAGGTCGAGCACATCGTTGACCAGCCGGGTGAGGCGATCGGTTTCATGGTTGGCGGTTTCGAGAAATTCTTTGCGCTCGCCGTCGCTGAGGTCTTCGCCGTATTCGTGCAGCGTTTCAATAAACGACTTGATATTAAACAGCGGCGTGCGCAGCTCGTGGGAGACATTGCTGATGAACTGGGCCTTGGCTTCGTTAAGGGCCACCTCGCGGGTGATATCTTGCACCGTAATGGCCAGACCTTTGACGTTTTCCTTGGCCTGGTCGAGCACCGTGTTGAGCAAAATTCGCAGGGTGCGGCTGCTGGGTTCCAAAATTGGCACCCGAAATTCCATCGCTTCAGCCTCGCCCTTGACCGCCCGAAACAGTGGGCGAGTGAGCTGCACCCGCACCGGGGAGGGAAAGTGCTCTAAGATATTGCGCCCGTCTAAAATCTGGTCATCCCAACCGAAGATGCGGCGGGCAGTGGGGTTGACCAACACCGCATGCATGTCGCTGTCGAGCAAAATCGCGCCATCGGCGATGGTAGAAACCAGGGTTTCGAGCTTGGCTTTTTCGGCGGTCAGCTCTTCGATATTTTGCTCTTCGTAGCTTTCCAGCCGCTCGGCCATGTCGTTAAAGCTATAGATCAGCTCGCCGAGTTCGCCGCCCAGGGGCAGGTCAATGCGCTGTCTAAAGTTGCCGTCAGCAATATTTTTGACACCTACCGAGAGTTCTTTAATCGGCTGGGTAATAGTTAGAGCGTTAAACACTGCCCCCAAAATCACCATCACCCAGATCGAGACAAACACCGCAATGGTGACATCGCGGGTCAGGTGTGACGAGGCCACCACCGTGGGGTTGGGGTTGATGCCCATGGCCAGCACCCCCAGATGGGTGCCGTTGTAGTTGAGCGGCACAAACACGTCGGTGACTTCGCCCGCCGGGGTGAGGTGCTGGCGCACCAGGGGGCGGTCGGTGTTTTGGGCATAGCCCTCGGGCAGCTGCATGCGCCGCCGGAGGGTGAGGGAGTTTTGTACCGACGCCTCTGAGAAGGGAATGCCAAAGAAAATGTCGCCATTTTCGTCGGCGTAGAGCATGTAGCGCACGCTAGAGGTGCTCTGGTAAAAGCTGTAGGAAAACCGGGCCAGCTCAGTGCGATCGGCTTCGTTGACCAGGGGGGCGACATTGGCCGCCAGCAGCAGGCCCAGATCGCGGGCAAAGCGGGTGTCGTTGAGCCGAGCATCGAGCTGAATGGTGTTGACGGCCCAAAAGGTCAGCGAGCTGGTAATGAGCGACACCACCAATGTCGCCCCCGCCATCAGCCGGGTTTGCAGGGTGAAGTCGCTCCACCAGCGCAGGAAGATATCGCGAATTTTTACCAGGAGCCTAATCAACGGAATTTCAAATGCCAGATGTTAAATTCAGCCTTTATTCTGGCATGTTCTTCGTATCTTGGCCCTGTGACTCAATCGTCGAACAGGGTTTCAAACTCGTGGCGCAGACTGTCGTAGTTGACAACCCGAGCCACGATTAGGTTTTGGCTGCCCTCGGCGACGGCAAACTGCTGTTTCCAGTGACGAATGTCGTTTTCCTGGCTGAGCCAGAAGTTGACGATGGTGCCCACGATCGCATCCCAGTCCCAGTCGGGGCGGCGGTGAATGGCCTCGGTGGCGGCGATAAAGGCGTCGAGGGTGCAGCAGTAGCTGCCCAGGTAGGCCTGGCTGCGATCGCGGCTGGCCTCTAAGCGCTGCTGGTGGTTAAAGAATTGCAGCATTGGAGCAATACCGATGATGTCGAAACTGTAGTTCATGGTTTGGCCCATCACCTCCAGAGTCACGGTTGGGTGAAGCAAGTTAGAAAACAGTTTAGACAGTTCTATCGAGTCGGCTGTTCGCCGGCAACGGTTTTTGATGATTGTCTGAGGATTTTGATCGAGATCGCGAATCAATCACCCTGAGCCTAGCCACCGCCACCTCGCGATCGCCGCCCTCCGCCCGCATCTGCCCAAAAAAACCGCTGCCCTCAGTGAGAGCAGCGGCCTTGGAGAGATCCCTTTCAGGAGAAAATTAAATACTTTGGGGCAGTCCCTGGGTTCGACCCCTGGGTGCAACCGCCTAACGCCACCTACTGACCGGCGATGACGCCACTGGTGAAAGCGTCGCCACTGTAGGCGGGAACGCGCTCAACTGCATCAGTGGATCGCCCGGTGACCGACTTGGCTAGCTGATCAAAGGAGCTAGAACGCCAGTTGCGCTCGTGGATAGGCTTGGTCTGCTCACCCCGAAAGTAGGCTTGAGTACCGATCAGAGCCACGGCAGCCCAGCCGATGACAAACAGAGAAATAAGTAGAGCAAACATGAGGTAAGCCTCCAATTGAAGAGAGTGACAGCTGCAAAATACGCTGCTGCCTGGGTTCAATCGAGTAAACCTTGCAGTCGCATTCCGCTTATGTAAATTAATGTAACGCAGAATGCAACAAAATGTCAACTTGAGTTGCGATCAATTTACTAGAAGTGGTAAGCAGATACCATCACAGTCCTGGCTGCGCCCCGCACAGCGATAGCGTCCTACCTGCTCTAGTGCTCAACCGTGGCAAGGGTTAGGGTTCTAAACCCAAAAGCCATGGCTATCTCAGGGGCTCAATACCTAGGGGCTGTAACTGTGGCCTCGCCCCAGCAGCAACAATCATTCAGCTGCCTGTGCTCAGGCGCGGCAAACATCCTAAGATAAACATCCAGGGTAATGCGCTAACCCAAGCGGCCAGAGAGTTTAGGCCTGGAGGGTGAAGGCATCGGCGTCATCTACTGGGCGAGCTGATCTCAGGCTCGCCACTACATCTGCATTCTGCCTATCCCTTGTCTACCCATGGTTGCCGATTCTCGCTATTCCCTCGATTTGCTGACCCAGCGCTACAGCCAGGGGCAGCTCAAGTTCAACGGCCTCACCCTGCGTAACCTGTCCCTGGAGGGAGTGAGGATGCCGTTTGTAGAATTTATTGACTGCAATTTGCAGGGCCTCAACCTGACCGAAGTTTTTATGCCGGGGGGGGTGTTTACCCGCAGCAATTTGCACCGCTGTACCCTAAACTGGGCCAACCTGATTGGGGCCGATTTTTTTCGGGCCGATCTATCGTCAGCCCAGCTCAACCGCGCGCTGCTGTCTGGGGCGGCGCTGATGGGCGTTAACCTACATCATGCCTTCCTCAAAGAAGCGATACTCAGCGGCAGCGACCTGCGGGGGGCCAACCTCAAGGGAGCCAATCTGCGGGGGGCCAACCTGAGCCATGCCAACCTCGCGGGGGCTGACCTGCGCGATGCCGATCTGCACAATGCCAACCTTGAAGAGGCCAACCTGCTAGGGGCAATGATGCCCGACCATACCTATGTTGACTACGCTCTTGACTTGCTGCCAGCGGGTTCTGAGTAACACAAACGGTGTAGAACAGGCAATTTTGCTCCTCCCCAATTATCTAGTGTGGGGCCAGGCCACTGCTGCCAAACAGCACCAATGACAGGAAAAAATCTACGGCAAACAAACCCACCCAGGTGGTGACTACCGCCGAAGTGGCCGCTCGGCCAACCGAACGACTACAGGTGGTGGTGAGCCCCCAGGTACAGCCCGCCAGCGCCACAATGGCCCCAAACAAGAGCGATTTGAGCAGCACTGCCATCAAGTCATTGAGCACCATTAGCGATCGCACCGAGTCTAAAAACTGCCCCATTGGCATTTGGTACAGGAAAAATGCCACCCCGGCCCCGCCCAACAGCCCCACCACCAGCCCCATCACCGTCAGCACCGGCAGCATGATGCAGCAGGCCACTACCCGAGGCACCACCAAGTAGTCAATCGGATCAGTGCGCAGCACCTTGAGGGCATCGATCTGGTCAGTCACCTTCATGCAGCCGATCTCGGCGGCGTAGGCGGTGCCCACCTGCCCGGCCATAATCGCCGCCGTCAAAATGGGAGCTAGCTCTCGACAAAAAGCCATGGCAAAGGCCCCGCCCAGGGCGTGCATGGCCCCAAAGCGATCGAGCTCGCGAGCGGTTTGAATCGTAAAAATCATGCCCGCAAACACATTCGTCAGCAGCACTGGGGTGAGGGTAAACGGCCCCGCCGCCACCATCTGCTCTACGGTGCGCTGGTGATTGACCTTGCCCCGCAAAACGCGCATCAGCACCTGCCCCCCCAAAAAACAGGCCATGACAATGTGGTAAGAGCAAGATTTTGGCCGGGTTGCTGGGGCTGGTGTCGTCCCAGTCTGGAGGTGACAGCCTTGGGGGTCTGGCTCAGAAACACGCAGAGATAGCCGCAGGGCTTTGTCGTAGGCCTTAACCATAGCAACAGCTCGTAGGGTAGTCGGGCGGGGTAAAGCGCCGAGCGCCTTCCGTCTAGAAAATGTCCTAGCCAAGGCGGCAAACTCGGCCCTTAGGCCTGCTGCGGTAAAACCCCGGTGAGATAGTTACCTAGAACAGGTCAAGCTCAGTGTGCCCTACCCAGCGCCTGGGGGATCTTGACTCAGTCAAAAACCGGGCAAGATTTAATCGTCTTAGCCACTCGCGATCGCGTAGACCAGTGTTTTAGCTATTTTGGCTGCCGTTTGGTTATTTACCATTTAGCCACTCACCATTTAGCCATTTAATTATGGCCATTTTATAAGGACAATCTAGGCCAGCAACAGCCCACCATTGCCCTAGACTCTACCAATCTACAGAGCCCGAGGCAGATTACAGATTTCCTGAAGATATTTTTTAGATTACAGCCGGTGTCGCCAGCTCTCAGGACTGCTCATGGGGGCGTTTTGAAGGTCAGCACAGAACTTTTAGCGCTGGAGCTGTGCCAACCCCAGCCCCCGGCCATTGACAGAGCCGCCATCGCCCCACCGCCGAGGCCTGCTCAATTGGCGCAAATTTGACTCAGGCCCATGGAGCATGATACAAATGTACTATACCCACTAAAGAGGCTCTTTTCCCCCGAGGGCCAGCAGTAGTATCTCCCAGGGGCGGTCTCTGCCGGGCTGCAAAACGGTTTGGGTTCACCTTCACTCTCCGTTGAGGATTTCTGCACGATGGATCTGCAAAGCATTCAATCTAAGCTCATTCAGACGGTCAATGCCTTAAACCAAAGTGATACCGATGTGCGGGTCGATTGGGCCGGCGGGCCTCAGCTGCCTGCTGTGCCCTTAAGACCTGCACCCCAGCCGCGTGCCAGCGTAGATTTTGCCGCTGCCGTAGATGTTTTACAGCGGCGAGCCGAAAGTGCCCACGCCTATGCCTCCTCGGCCAGGGCATCGATAGATCCGTTGAACCCGGCTACTGTGCCAGCCCAGATCTATCTCAAGCGGCTCAGCGCCATGGCCGACCGAGTCAACCATCTGTCGGCTGAGCAAGAGCGGGCGATCGCAGAAATGCAGACCCTTCAAGCTCGCCTAGCCCAGCTTAGGCCTGGGTTTGTCCCCCAGGGGCAGCCCCACCGGGCCTACCCAAACCTAGATATTAGCCGTGCCGCTTTAGCCGCCGCTGAGGTAGACCCCCAGGGCAACGTTCTGCTGGGCTACCGCGCCATTACCCCGACCATGACTGCGTCGGCCCCAGCGGCGGTGGGGCGCAGCCATGGCGACCTGCTGGCCGAGCATCTGCGGGCCACCTATGGGCCACCCGCTGCCCAGGGCGGGCGTAGCAGCCCGATCAACGATGTGCTGGCCCTGGGCCAAGAACCCCTACAGCTACTGTCTAGCCTGGGCCGCACCGCCCAGAGTTTAATCCCAGAGTTGACCCGGTTTTCAAGCCGCCGCCCAGCGGCGACGACCGCTGGCAACCCCCTCAACCAGGGCGGCCAACTATCCCTGGTGGATAGCGTGCTGTGGTTTGGCGGCGGGGTGATTGGTCGCCTAGTGCTGACCTCGCTGCTGACGATGTTTTCGGCTCTATGGCCGGTGGCGCTAGCGGCGATCACCGCCATCACCGCCTACGCCCTCTACCGGGCAACCCTGGCCCCCAAGCTGGCCTTTGGCCCTGCCATACGAGTGTTTTTGCTGGTCGTAGGGCTGGTGGTTGGCGGTCAGCTTTAGGCGACAGCGGTAGGGTGCCCCCCAAGGTTTTGATGACTGGGTTTCGATGACTAATTGAGATAGCTCAGGTTTAAATTGCTCAGGAGGCAGGTTATGGTTTCAACCCATCGATCGAGGATCGGCGGGGTGCTGGCTGCGGCCAAGCCCTTGGTGGCGGGCGGTCTGGTTTTGACCATCGGTCTGATGGCGGTTGATGGCCTGGGATTGCGCCGCTGGCTGTCGTCGTCGCCGCCCCAGGTGGCCCAGGGATGCGAAAACATTGTGCAAAACAATGCCCAACTCAGCCGCGAGCAGCTGGCCCAGCTGCTCGTCGTCCCCGAACGCGACCCCAAGGAAAACGTGCGCCAGATCGTGGCCGAGCCCTATTGCCGCCTGCCCCAGATTCAGGTGCGATCGGGGGTCATCTCTGAACGAGAGGCCTATCCCATGGCCTGGGATCCAGCCGTTCAACTAGTAATTTTGTACGAAAATGACGAGTATGCTGGCTATCGCTTTCGGTTTCCGTAGCGGTTTGGCTAGGGTGACGGGCTGTCGTAGCCCTGGCCTTGGTGCCCTCGTGGGCAGGTCAAGCTTTGGGCGGCAGCCCCAAATGGGGCCTAGACGCCTGGGCCTGATTGTGGGCCTGGGTCTAGTGGGTATCGGTTTGGGTAGCTGTGGCGGTGTGGCCCCCGTGGTGCCCAGGCAGATTGTGCTGAAGCAGGCTTGGGAGATCGAGTCGGGCGATCGCGTGGCCGGGCAGTTGGTCACCGGCAGTCTGGGCGATATTTCGGTCAAGCTCCAGGGCATTCGGCTACGCGCCCCATTTTCAGGCCAAGTTGAGCTAGCCGCTAAGGGGTTTCACTGCATCTATTTTTCAACGCCCGAGGTGCCCGCCTACCTATTTCGCTACTGCGGCATCAGGCAGCCCCGCCTCGGCCCGATCGAGGCCGGAGCGGTGATGGGCCGGGGCAAACACATTCACTTTGCCACCCTGCGTCGCCAGCCCGATGGGGCCTGGGCCATGGTCGAGCCCTCAGACCAGGTGTTAGAGCGATCGCTTAACCAGCCCGCTGCTGGGTTGCGGTTGTAGGCCTGCCCTTGGTTAACAGCGGTTTTTATGCCGCCGATTCAACCCTTCGTTATTGCTGTTGCCCCTACGTCTTTACCCCATGAAGCTCCACCCCACCCTGATGGCCGCCAGCCTGTTGCTGGCCCTTTTAGCTGCTCTCCCGGCTCGGGCCGACGACGGCATGCTCAACTTTGATCTGGCAGAGCCCCAATGGGCCATCGAGGTCGAGATAGCGGCAGACGCAGCTCCGCCTCCCGTCCCTGACCCGGCCCATCAGCCGCTGCCCATACCGGCGCAGGCGACCAACCCGCCCATGCGCTACCACTCACCCCAGCAGCTGCCCGCCGGGGTCTATCGGCGCGGTGTGGCCGTGGCCCTGAATGAGTCAACTACGGCTACGGCGCTGCTGCCGCCGGCCCCGCCGCTTCCAGAGATGGTTTTGGCGGCAGCAGCCCCCGAACCCAGGCCACAGCCCGAACCCAAGACCGAACCCAAAGCACCGTCTGCGATTCTCGCCCTAGATTTTGACATGGAGCCTTCTGCTGCGGTGCTCACAGCCCGGGCCAAACTGGCCCAGCCCCAGCCGCCCGCCAACCCGCTGCTGAGTCTGTTTGACGGTGACTCTGACTCGCTAGTGGCTTGGGCGGTGGGCAGCGCCGAGGGCACCCGCACCCCCAATGGAGCCATTAATCCGGCCTACTTTGGCCACACTGACCCCGGCAACCAAGTGTGGAACCTGGGCACTTTCTCTTACCAGCACGGGGCCAAAACCCCCCAAGAAGCCGATCAAAAGCAGATCGCCCGGCTCAAACACCAGGGGGAGGTGCTGCACCAGCGGGCGCTCAAGCACGGCCTCAACCTCACCCTGGAAGAAACCCTCAACGGCCTTGACTTGGCCAACCAGTCGCCCCTGGCTTCCATTGGTCGGGTGGGCTTTATTGAGCGCCTGGTTGAGGCCAAGGCCAATGGTTATGAGGGATCAGAGGCGATCGTGGTGGCCCGCACCCGCTCCTATATCAACCCCAATACTGGCCGCTGGAATGCCCCCGGCCTGGGCAATACCGAACCCAGCATTCGCCGCGACCAAAAGCGTCGGGCCAATGCGGTGGCCCAGGCGATCGCAGCCTACCAGGCCAAAGCCCCCGATCTGCAACCCCAGACCTGGACGCTGACCCCCAGCCCCGAACCTGAAACCCTGGTGGCCCTAGACAATCGCCCCACCGAGGCCACTGACGACATTTTGCACATGTGGACCGCTGCCGAGGAAGGCAGTACCAATGCCCCGCCGATCTGGGCCGAAGTCCGCGAAGCCCACCAAACAGCCGCTGCCCCAGCACTAACAGCTGAACCTGCGGCTGCCCAGGTGATCGGAGCCGTGCCGGAAAGCACGGTGTACCTGCCCATAACTGACCCCGATGCCAACCTGGAGTTTGCCGATGAGTGGGCCTCAGAAGATACTGTGAGGTCAGCTACCCTCACCGTCGAGGGGGCTGACCTCACAGTTGCAGCCGATACCGATGCCACCCCAGGCAGAGCCACAGAACTAGCCGAAACCCCTGGGGCAGCTGAAGGCGATTAAAATCTCACCCCTGGGGCATCGCCGTCTATGGCGATGCCCCAGGGGTGATTTGCGACTGAATGTGTTTTGATGAGGCGGCTGCAACGGAGGACAACCCCAGTTGCCTTCTACTGGCTCAGGGAAGGCGCTTTGAGCACCGGCAGGGCGGCAATCGGAGCAGAACCCGCCGCACTGGCCTCGCTGGCCACAAACACCTGACCTAACCTGGCCGTCAGGCGCTGAGTGGTGGCGTCGTAAATTTGGGTCAGCATCTTGGGGTAAAAGCCAAAGCCAATGATCGGCACCAGCAGGCAGGCGATGATAAACACCTCGCGGGGCTCGGCATCGGCCAGCACTTCGTTCTCGATCAGCTCTTTATTTTCGGGGCCGTAGAAGATTTCCCGCAGCATCGACAGCAGATAGATCGGAGTGAGAATCACGCCGATGGCCATGAAGATGACGGTGATTAGCCTAAAGGTAAAGCTGTAGGCATCGCTAGTGGCAAAGCCGACAAACACCATCAGCTCGGCCACAAAGCCGCTCATGCCGGGCAGCGCTAGCGACGCCAGCGAGCAGGTGGTGAACATGGCGAAGATCTTGGGCATCTTTTTGCCGACGCCGCCCATCTCATCGAGGATCAAGGTGTGGGTGCGATCATAGGTGGCCCCGACTAAAAAGAACAGGCTGGCCCCAATCAACCCGTGGGAGATCATTTGCAGCACCGCGCCGCTCAGCCCCAGGTTAGTAAACGAGGCGATCCCAATCAGCACAAAGCCCATGTGCGAAATCGACGAGTAGGCGATCTTGCGCTTGAGGTTGCGCTGGGCAAAGGAGGTCAGCGCCGCATAGACAATGTTGATGCAGCCCAGGATGACGAGAATGGGGGCAAAGTAGGTGTGGGCATCGGGCAACATGCCCAGGTTCATGCGAATTAAGGCGTAGCCGCCCATTTTGAGCAAAATGCCCGCCAGCAGCATGTGCACCGGGGCCGTGGCTTCGCCGTGGGCATCGGGTAGCCAGGTGTGCAGCGGAATAATCGGCAGCTTGACCGCGTAGGCAATCAAAAACGCCCCGTAGAGCAAGAGCTGGAGCCGCAGCGGGTAGACCTTTTCGGCCAGGGCCGCCATGTCAAAGGTAATGGTGTCGCCGTAGAAGGCCATGGCCAGCGCCGCCACCAAAATAAACAGCGACCCGCCCGCCGTGTAGAGAATGAACTTAGTCGCCGCGTAGAGCCGCTTTTTGCCGCCCCAGATCGACAGCAGCAGGTACACCGGAATCAGCTCCAGCTCCCAAAACAGGAAGAACAAGAGCATATCCTGCACGGCAAATACGCCGATCTGGCCGGTGTACATGGCCAGCAGCAAAAAGTAGAAAAACTTGGGTTTGAGGGTCACCGGCCAGGCCGCCAGTGCCGCCAGGGTGGTGATAAACCCAGTCAGCAGCACCAGCGGCATTGACAGACCATCGACCCCCACCGACCACCTGAGGTCGAGCTGAGGTACCCAGGTATAGCTCTCGACTAGCTGGAGGCCCGGCTGACTAAAGTCGTAGTTGAGGTAGAAGGCGGCCACGATCAAGACGAAATCGATCAGGCCCACCGAAAGAGCGTACCAGCGCACCGTCTTGCCGTTGTCGTCGGGCAAAAACGGAATGGCCACGCAGGAGAGCAGCGGCAGCAGTGTAACGGTGGTCAACCAGGGGAAAGTGGCGAGGTCCATAGGATCGGTTTGGTTCTCGGGTATTGGGTATCAGGTTTCGGGTTGCGGGTATTGGGTATCAGGTTTCGGGCTTCGGGTATTGGGTTTTAGACACCTGACACCTGATACCTGACACCCCATTCCTACGTCACTCCCGATAGCAGCACTAGCCCCAGCACCGCGCCAAACACAATCAGCGCGTAGAACTGAGCGCGGCCATTCTCTAGGTACTTGAGACCTTCGCCCGTGACCAGGGTGACGAGGCCCGCCAAGTTGACAATGCCGTCAACAATGCGGATATCGACGGCGAGCACCTGCTTGGCCAGCTTGCGGCTGCCCTGGACGAAGACCACATCGTAGATCTCGTCGATGTACCACTTGTTGAGCGACAGGTTGTAGAGGGGTTTGATGTTAGCTGCGATCGCACTGGGATCAATCACCTTAGTCCGATACATCAGCACCGAGATCATGATGCCGACGACAGCGATCGCCACTGAACTGCCCGCCATCAGGGCAAACTCGCTCCAGTCAAAGGCCTCTGCCGCCTCTAGCGCCTCCGCCACTTCCCCAGGGGGATGGATAAAGGCCTCGAAGTAGTTGGCGAAGGGGGTACCCACCAGACCAATCAACACCGAGGGCACCGCCAGCGCCATCAGCGGGAAGGTCATGGACAAAGGCGACTCGTGGGGTTCGTGGGCATGATGCCCATGGTCATCGTGATCATCGTTGGGGGCATCGAGGGTTAGCTCTTGGGGGTTCATGGCACCGGGGCCAAGGGACATACCCATTTTTTGTAGCTGCGCCCGCTTTAGATCGCGGCGAATGCCTTCATCGTTGCCCCTAAAGCTGCCCTCAAAGGTGGAGAAATACATGCGGAACATGTAGAAGGCGGTGAGCCCCGCCGTCACCCAGCCCACGGCCCACAGCACCGGGCTGACCGCAAAGGTGGAGCCCAAAATTTCGTCCTTTGACCAGAAACCGGCAAAGGGCGGGATGCCGCAGATGGCCAGGGTGCCAATCAGGAAGGTGTAGGCAGTGACGGGCATATACTTACGCAGGCCGCCCATTAGGCGCATGTCTTGGGCCAGCACCGGGTCGTGGCCGACCACCTCCTCCATACCGTGGATCACCGAGCCAGATCCCAGGAACAGCATGGCCTTAAAGTAGGCGTGGGTCATGAGGTGAAACAGACCAGCGCTGTAGGCCCCCACGCCCATGGCCATGACCATGTAGCCCAGCTGCGACATGGTGGAAAAGGCCAGCCCTTTCTTAATGTCGTTTTGGGTAATAGCGATGGTCGCCCCCATGAAGGCGGTAAAGGCCCCGGTGTAGGCAATCACGGTCATTACCGTGGGGATGTGCTCAAACACGGGGTACATGCGAGCCACCAAGAACACCCCCGCCGCCACCATGGTCGCCGCGTGAATCAGCGCCGAGATCGGGGTAGGGCCTTCCATGGCGTCGGGTAGCCACACATGGAGGGGGAACTGGGCCGACTTGGCCATGGGGCCGAGGAACACCAGAATAGCAAACACAGCGGCCAGACCAGCACTCAGACTGCCGGTGTTGACCAGGTCGGTGAGCCGCTCGCCCATGATCTCAAAGTCAAAGCTGCCGGTGGCCCAAAACAGAGCCAAAATGCCCAGCAGCAGGCCAAAGTCGCCTACCCGGTTGGTGACAAAGGCCTTTTGGCAGGCGTCGGCGGCGGGCTTGCGGTCGTACCAAAAGCCGATCAGCAGGTAAGAGCACATGCCCACCAGCTCCCAAAACACATACACCTGGAGCAGGTTGGGGCTGATCACCAGCCCCAGCATCGAGGAGCTAAACAGGCTCAGGTAGGCATAGAACCTCACATAGCCCGGATCGTGGGCCATGTAGCCGTCGGTGTAGATCATCACCAAAAAGGCGACGGTGGTGACCACCACCAGCATCAGCGCCGCTAGGTGGTCGATGGTGTAACCCATCTCGATGCGGAAGTCGCCCGCCGAGGCCCACTCAAACATGGCCTGGTAGGGAGCGTGGCCCTGCCACTGACTCCAAAAGATTGCGAAGGAATATACCATCGCCGCCCCAATCAGGGAGACGATGAAGACCGATGCCGGCTGCCGTAGTTTGTTGGTAGCCTGGCCGTAGGAAATTAGCCCGGTGCCTACCACCGCCGCGCCGAGGAGCGGCAGCACGGGTATGAGCCAGGCGTATTGATAAAGTGTCTCTACAGAATCCATCTTGACTGCCTACTCCAAGAGCTTGCGTGAGTTGGCAAAAAACCGCTTACATTCTGACATACCCTTCCCCAAGGAAAAGTCGGTTTCGTATCAAAGTTGAGCAGGTTGGGGGCGATCGCCGCCCAAACCGAGAGCCTCAACACCGGGCAGAGCCTCGGCCAAAACCCCTTAAAGGCTGGCCCCAGGCTCATTCTGCCGACTTAGCCAAGGTCGGGGGGTTTTTCTTAAGAAAGATGTTTGATTCTAGGTGCGATCGCACCCAACAGCAAACTTCAGCCCCCAACCTCTGGCCAGGGCAGCCTTGACCACTGGCCCTGATTTTTAGCTAAGCTAGCTGCTCTCTTTAGCCCCGATGTCTGACCCCATCCCGACACATTACCGCGATGAAGTTCTGGCTAGTCTGTTTTTTACTTCTGTTTTTTGCCGCCGAAACCGCCCAGTGGTTAGGCCAGTTGGCCTGGGTCGGCAGTGCCGAACTATCGCTGCCGCTGACAGTGGCGGGGGGTATTGGCCTTGCGATCGCATCCAACTATCGCCGCTGGCCGAGCCTAGAGGCTCCCTCCACCAAGCCAGAGCCACCGCCCTTGCCCACCGCCATGCCGCCAACCGTGGCCCCTGCGCCGCTCCCCAAGGCCAGACGCAAGGGCGATACGATCTCGTTTGAGATCAAGAAACCTGATCAGGGAGTAGGGGATGTGGGTGGGTAGGTGAGAAAGCAATCTTCAGTCACATCCCCTACTCACCCACACCACTTACCCACTCACTCATCCACCCATCTACTCCCTACCTCCCCATGCTCCGCTTCAGCTCCTCTAGCTCCTGCTCCGTCTCCCACCGCTGAAACGACTCCTCTAGGGGATCGGTTGGGTTGTTGCCAAAGCCGTCGAAGGGGGTCTTAGCCCAGCCGGTGTCCCAGCTGGTGCGCTGGGCGGTGCGCTGGGTTTGGGTTTCGGCGATCTTGGCCTTGAGTTCGCGGCGGCGATCGTGGATCTCTTTTTGTAGGGTGCGGGTCTGGTCGATCTGATCTTTAACGCCTTTGAGCTGGCCCCAGTACTGGTTGCCCTGGCGCAGCAGGGCGGCTTCGCGCTCTTGGGCCGCTTTGACCAGATCGAGGCGGTTGGCGGCCTGGGCGTTTTTAATCCGTTCGTGCCAGCGCTGGATGTCTTGGGCGGTGGCGAGAATGCTGTCTTCCAGCTGCTTTTCGCGACGTTTGAGGTCACCTAGCAGGTGAATAGCATCCTGTTCCTGGCCCCGTAGCTGATCTTCGAGGCCCCACAGCTCTAGGTGGGGGTTGGCTTTGAGAAACTCATCCAGCCGGGTTTCAAGAAATTTGCTCAGGTCTTCAAAGAGGCCCATGGTGTGACTCCTGCCGCAACGCCTGCCTTTCAGAATAGCGGGTTGCACGAGAGGGTGCTCAAACGCACCAAAGACGAGTCTCTGCGATTAAACAGCACTGTTGCCTGCGATCGCAGCCCCAATCGCAGGCCTAGGGTGGCCAGTTCAGAGCCTGGACACCCCCCAGACTCCCAGGAGGGAGCGGAATTAACGCTTGACTTGGGGGATAACGCCTTTGCTTTCGACGCAGGCTAGGTAGGCAATTTCGGTTTCGTCGAGCTTATAGTCGTCGTAGTTGTCTTTGACGTCAAAGACTTTCTCTAAAAAGTCGTTCTTAGATTCTTGCAAAGCTCGGGACAGGTTGCCCTTACTGAGTTCTTTCGGCAAACACTGGGCCATGGCGGTCAGATCGGTGCCGTCGGCGGCAATGTAGCGTTTGGAGTCAGGGGCATCGGCCGCGTAGGCGGGGGCGGCAAACAAACTAGAGCCCAGCCACAGCAGCCCAGCCAAGAGCACCAGCATGAGACGTTGAGCAATGCCACGGGTAAAACGTCGAGAAACTGACATGTTGATTAGACCTATGTAATTGCGTTGCCGTTTTATTGTAAACAAATAAAAATTATTTGGGTGATCATGCAGATTAAGCGCTATTGACTAAGCGCCACTTACCCGCCCAGGGCTAGTACTCTGAGGCGGAAATAAATCACCTATTCAGTTAGGCGAAACCCCTTACTTGTTATGGGCTGCCCGTTCTGCCTTCTACCTGCTTACTTCTGCTTCCCTGTACTAGCGCTAGGCAAACATCTTCCCCGGCGTTGGCGTCCCCACAATCCATGGGGCAGAAGGGCAATCTAGAACCGTTGGCCCATATAGATCGACCGCACATCGCCATTGCGACGAATCACCGCCACTTCGTTAGCCACTGACACCAGGGTCCAGCCGCTGCTGCCAATGCGCTCGCCAATGTAGACCCGCTGGGAAACTCCGCTGATCTCGAACAGGGCAGCCGAGCGATTACCCAATTCTAAAATGCCCACCAGCGAGTGGATAGGAGCGGCAGCTGGTGCCCCAGGAGCAGGGGTGGCAGGGGCGGCAGGGGCGGCGGGGGCGATTGGGGCGGGCAGCACTGCACCGGGCTGGGGTACCAGGTCGGGCAAGCTGGCGGCGGGCTGCTGGGTGGTCTGGTAGGGAATGTAAACCCGTTCGATCACGTTGACAGGGCCAGATCCGAGGCTGCCCACGGTACCGCCTGCCCCTAGGGGTGGCAGCATCGGTGGGGCGGGTATTCCGCCGGAGGTGGGCAGTTGGTTGGCGGTGCCATCAGCGCCTAGTTCACCGCGCTCTACCCTGGCAGCAATGACATCTAAGGAGCGCTGCAGATAGGCCAAAAATTCCTGATCAGACTGTTGGGCAGCGGTTTCGGGGTCGGGCGCTCGCTGACCCGACTGGTTAAACCACAGCAGACCAGCAATGCCCATGAGTGACAGGGCTGTGATCGTCAGCAGTAGACGGTCAAAGATCTGGCCAAAGCGAGACTTGGTCGGGGCCGGGGCTGCCGCCGCCTGGGCATCGGCCTCGCTGAAGATATCGAGTTCGTTGCCCAGCGGCACCAGGGGAGCCTCTGCCACCGGAGGCTCCGCCGGCTCGGCGGTGGTCTCGACAATCGGGGCAAGAGCGGTAGAAGCAGGCTCTGGCGGTGCTTCTACCGCTGCTTCTACCGCTGCTAAAGCGGCTTCGTCACCGTCTAAAATTTTGTCTACGTCGTCAAATAGCTCGGCAATCAAGCTATCAGCGTAGGTAGTCACCAGAATGTCTGGGTCGACCGGGGTAGGCTCCTCGGGCGGCAGTGTGGCAGTGCTGCGGGATTCTTCCTGGATCATAGGTCGAGTTATCCTGGCGTTGGCAAAGGGAAATAGTAACGTTGCTTGATGTTTAGCGCTGACAGCAGATCACCCCGAAAGCTAAACGAGCCTTGAAGCTAAACGAGTCCTAGGTTAGGGCTACAGCACAGCTCTAGCGGGCATTTCCCCCATAGTCTGCTGAAGTTTACCCCAACTTGCCAAATCTTTCATCCCGGTGGCATGAAAGATTTGGGGTGAAGGGAGAGATCGATCAAAACTGGGTTGCTGAGCACAGGTATGAATTTGACCATCAATGCTCCTTGCAGAGTCGCACGGCTGTGCGCCCGCACCCAAGTTCATCCTTGCACCCCTATCTCTAAAAGGGTTTGGCGGTGTGGTGCTCTCGGTCAAATTCGTAGCGATCGCTAAAGTTGGTCGCCCCGTAGAGGTTAAACGACACCGTCGGTGCATCGCCCAGCGGCTCGACACTGTGGATGGCGTTGGCGGTGAGGGCCACCACATCGCCGGGGTTGAGAATCAGATCGTCAACCAGCTCTAGGCGATCGCTCTGTCCGGGCTGGGGGGCTCGCCGCCAGAGGCGGTTGCGCTCTTGACCGCCCACCAGGGCAACAATGCCCCAGGCCCCGTGGTTGTGAATGGTCGATTGGTGCCCCGGCAGCCCGGCCACCATCTGCACTGTGATCGGAAACTCATGCTCTCGGTAGAGAAAGTTGACGCTCCAGCCCGTGGTCGGGTCGGGGTTGTAATACTCCATTTGCAGCCAGTAGGAGCTCACCAGCAGCCGGCGCACCAGGGGCGTGATCGCCTCTAGACGACTCAGGTCATCGTGGAAGGTGTCAAGAATATCTTCTAGCTCGGTGAGAAACCGATACAGACGGTAGTAGCGCCCTGGCTCCACTGTTGCGGGATTGCCAAAGGGGCGGTGGGTGCCGTCGTCGGTAATCAGCCAGTTGTGGTTTGCCATAGCGGTTTTGGGGAGCTGCGGAGCGCGGCTACTCAACTCGCAGGCGGCGGGTCTCAACCACCATGCCGTCTTCGCGAATCACCACGGACGAAACCCAGCGATTGTCGGGCTCCTCGGGGGCGGTGCCCACTTTATAGAGACCGCCGGAGCTGAGAATGCCCAACACCACCGGGCGGGGCTCAAAGAAGTCTTCGGCGGTGACCCCTTCCTCGACGGCAACCCCCATCAGCGTCCGCCCCTCCAGCGGCTCTATGACAATGGTGTCAAAGCTGTAAGATTCGCCCGGGGAGAGGGTTTGGGGTAGCCGTACTTGCACGGTGGGGGGCCTGTCGCCTGAAGTTAGACGACTGGTTTCTGAGAGGGTGACTTGGGAGACGATTTGGCCCGCTTCGAGCCGCTGGCGCGAGGTGATATCGGCGCTGAGGGTGAGGGTGCGATCGCTGCGGGTCTGCTGGCCGGCGATCTGAGTGCGGGTTTCGACGATGTAGCTGCCGGGGTCAGCGGCCTGCCAGCTCAGCAGCTCAATCTCGTAGGTGAGGTCGGGGTACTGCTGCCAGAGGGTTTCGAGGGTTTGGCGCAGCTGGGCGTAGTCAAAGCCCGTGTCGCTGGTAAACGACTGGCTGTAAAAGGCCATGACGGCGTCGAGGTTGCGATCGCTCGCCGCTGCCTCTAACTCGGTGAGCAGGCGCTGTACCTCGGCGGGGGCCGCCTGGGCCACCGTGGTCGGACTGGCCACCGACGGGTGGGGCGGATTAGATAGCGCCACCGTGGGGCAGACTGCTGCCGCCAGCCCTAGGGTGGCCGCCGTCGCCAGTCCAAGACTCCACCGTCTGCCCAAAGCTCTTACCACGCTAAACCGCCCTACGTCAGAAATACTCCGTCTACCATATATCAATCGACCGGGAGTTGGTATAGTTAGAGGCGTTTTCAGCATTGAGGGTGTTCCATTGCCCCCAGCATCTACCCCCCCAGCCTCAGCCCGGGCAGGCTCTATCACCTCGCCCCGGCTGCTGGTAGCCGCCAGCGGTACCGGTGGGCACCTGTTTCCGGCGATTGCCACCGCCACCGCTCTGCTCGACGACCACTATTCGATTGAGTGGCTGGGGGTGCCCGATCGCCTCGAAACCACCCTGGTGCCCGACCACTTTCCGCTGCACACAGTGCGCATGGCCGGGTTTCAGGGGCGACCTGGGCCGACTACGGTCAAAACCCTGGGGCAGTTTGGCCGGGCGATCGCTCAGGTGCGCCAGCTGCTCAAAACGGGTCAATTTGACGGGGTGTTTACCACTGGTGGCTACATTGCGGCCCCGGCGATCATTGCGGCGCGATCGCTCGGCCTGCCTGCCGTGCTGCACGAGTCTAACGCCCTGCCGGGCAAAGTCACCCGCTGGCTGAGCCCCTGGTGTACCACAGTGGCGCTGGGGTTTGAGGCCGCCCGCGCTCACCTGCCCCAGGCCCAAACCGTCGTGGTGGGCACCCCCGTACGCCCTGACTTTCTCACCCCAAACCCACCAGCACTGATCGATCCCGCCATTCCCGACGGGGTGCCGCTCATTGTGGTGGTGGGCGGCAGCCAGGGGGCCGTCGCGGTAAATCAGCTGGTGCGGGCCGCTGCCCCCGCCTGGGTTGAGGCGGGGGCTTGGATTGTGCACCAGACCGGCACCAGCGATCCCGAGGCCGACAGTTTTGCCCACCCCCAGTACATCCATCGACCGTTCTTTGGCTCCATGGCCGGGTTGATGCACCGGGCCACCCTGGCCATTGGCCGGGCCGGGGCGGGCACCCTCACAGAGCTGGCCATCTCTCGTACCCCCGCCATCCTGATTCCCTACCCCTACGCCGCAGAAGATCACCAGACGGTGAATGCAGCCGTGTTTGTCCAGGCCAATGCCGCCCTGATGCTGCCCCAGGGCAAAACATCGCCAGACCAGCTCCAGGCATTGGTTTTAGATCTTCTCGCCCAGCCCCAGCGGCTTGAGGCCATGGCCACCGCCGCTGGCCACCTCGCTACTGCCGACAGCGCCACCAAACTAGCCCATTTGATTCAGCAGGTCTTGCTCAACCGCTGATCGAGATTGCCCGCTGATAGGGGCAGTTGTGGCCAGACCTGACAGGTTCAAGGGTGGGTAAAGGGCGGGATCATTGACCAACTAGCTATTGCTTTAAAGCCAAGCGCGCCAGGCCGACAGCAAAACGATTTCTGACTCACTAAAAGTAAAGGGAAGGTTAAGAAAACGGGCTTTTAGCCACCATACCGGGCTGCGCTGGCCTAGCCATCTCACCATTCTGCCTAGGGCTTTGCCCAAGAGCCATAGCCGCATCTCTCCAGCTTTTTGCCTGACAAAGAAAATGTGATCAAATTTACTTTTTCATTAAATTTTAATCTGATCCTGAGGTAGAGTCTACCTGTGGGCAGACAACAAATTTTAGGCTGAGCTTGCATATTAGACTTGTAGACTGCCTCAGAAAGTTGGCATACCTGATCTGAGATCGGGTAGCTGGCTCGAAATTGGGTAGGCGGTGGGGCCATTAGTCAACAACAATAGCTGACTCAGGTCATAATTATTGTTAGAATATTTTACAAATCACTCTTCCCAAGCCCACTTTCTACTAAGAGAGATGGCAAATTCTCAATCATATGTCTAATCAAACATCTGAGCATCTAAAACAAAGATCTCAAGAAATCATAGAGATGTGGGAAGCACGGGTGCGGGCTGAAATAGCTGCATCTAATCATCAAGAGTCGCTAGTGTTGAGAAACTCGCTACCTAAGTATATCAATCATTTAGCTGATAGCCTCTCCAATCAATCTGAACGGACATCAGATCAAATTGAAATGACTCGGTTGCAAAGTACCCAAGTCAGTCTCGAACATGGGCAAGAGCGAGCAGGATATGCCGACTACTCTCTGCCTCAGCTGATTTTTGAGTATCGTATTCTTCGGCAGATTATCTTTCAGGTTTTAGAAGCAGAGGCTCCCTTAGAGCCGAAAGAGCGCGATCTAATCGTTGACTCTCTAGAACAAGCCGTGAGCGATGCAGCAACTCAGTTTTCTCAGACGCTGCAAGATATTCAAGAACTCTTTATGGTGACGCTGACCCACGATCTCAGAAGCCCGCTCAACACGATAAAAATGGGTGCTCAGCTGACCCTAAATCAGTTTAAGCCAGGCGACCGACAGAGCGAAATCGTAGCCAAAATGCTGGGTGCAGCTGACCGCTTAAATGCAATGATTCAAAACCTGCTCGATGTCAGTCGGCTGAGGGCGGGGCATTGCCTGTCAGTGGATCTAGAAGCGTGCAACTTAGCTAGTCTGGTCAACAACATCGTAGAAGACCTAACCCTCACCTATGGCGATCGCTTTGTTGTCTGCTCTGAGGCTGATGTCTGGAGCCGTTGTAGCCCTGGGGAGATGCGGCGGGTAATTGAAAATTTAGCGACTAATGCCGTCAAATATGGTGCCCCTGCTACACCCATTACCTTTGTGCTTCAGCAAACTGATACCCATGTCAGCTTGGCGGTTCACAACCATGGTGAGCCGATTGACCCCAGTGCTCAATCAATTTTGTTTCAGCAATTTCGTCGCAGCACCGATACTGAGGATCAATCCGGTTGGGGGCTTGGGCTATTTTTAGCCAAAAACATCGTTGAGGCACATGGTGGCACAATCACGGTTAGCAGTGAGGCCGGGAAGGGCACCAGTTTTGTCGTTAAGTTACCCAAAGATCCCTAGGCACAGGATCGCAGGATGCTGACTAATGCATAGGAGTAAACAGCCGTTCACCCCTATGCATCGGCCCGGATGATCGGTCGGTAGTTGCAATCAAACCTAGGATGGGCAAGGGCTTTGCCTACCCTACGGAGGTTTTATGTCTATACCAAATCCTATCTGTATACCCCCGATTTGTAGGGGATTGCAGTGCAATGCCCCTACGGGGTGTCGGTTTCAATTCGGGGGTTTGTGGGTCGGATTGGGTATGAGTTGCGCCGGCCTATTGGTGCACGCTGGCTAACCTCGCCAGTTTGCCCCACTATTGGGCAACGGTGATGGCTTCGGGCTGCGCGGCTTTGGCAGCGGCCAGCGGTTGGAGGTGAAAGCCCACCACCTGCTGCCCTCGGCAGTAAATGCCTAGCTTGGGGCGCACCTCAAAGGCGGGAGTAGTGCCCTTTTGCGACTCGGCCTCGGTGTAGAGCCAGTAGCCCTTTGGGCCAGCCACCAGCTGTACTGGGGTCTCTTTAGTACGCGAAATTAAAACATGGGTTGGGGTAAATGTCATTGCGATCTCCTTGGGTGCAACTGACCCTGAGTAGGTAGTAACTCTATGTAAAGCCTTCTCAGATAACGCCGCGAGCCGGAGGGCCGAATATTACTGGGGGGATCTCCTCATCTCTGCCACCATCGCTCTTGGTCAAACTCCCTTAAAGTGCCCAGCAGTGGCCTGGGAACTCCACGAAATCTGAAGAACATATAAAATTATTAAGGAGGGGTTACAAAGCTTCATCTGCCCCAGGGAGTACACCATTTTCAGGTAGCTTTCATTTATGAAAGAATTCTACGCCAGCCAAACCCTGCGCCTGCGGGTGCCCAACGAAGCCATTCCGATTGAGCACTATCTGCGGCAGCCCCAGCGTCTGGTGCAGGCCATCACCGACCCGCGCCGGATTGAAGTACTGGGTGACGGGGTCTATCGGCTGAGCCTGAGACCCCTGCAATTTTTTGGCATTGGCGTTGAACCCACCGCCGATTTGCAGGTGCGATCGCTCTCCGACGGCAGCCTGCGCCTAGAGTCGGTGGGCTGCCAGGTCAAAGGCCCCGACTACCTGAGCTTTGTGAACGACTCCTTTGGCATGGTGCTGAAGGGCAGCCTCACCCCCCACCGCGAGGCCGCCTACACCGAGCTGCAGGGCCAAGCTGACCTGCAAATTCATTTGGAGCTGCCGCCGCCGATTGGGTTTATGCCCGATTCGGTGCTAGACCGCACGGGAAAGGCGTTTTTAAGCGGCATTTTGGCCACCATTAAGTACCGGATCGAGCGCCAGCTGAGCGAAGACTACCGGGCCTGGGTGAAGTCGAACCAAGCCCACGGACAGGCCAGTGCTGGCGGTGCGCTGCGGAGCCGCCCAGTGGAGGGGTAGAGGGGATGTGGATGGGTCGGTGAGTCGGCGGGTGGATGGGCGTAGGGGCGTAGGGGCAGACCGTAGGGGCAGACCTATGTGTCTGCCCTAACCAGGGCGATGGATGGATGGGTGTCGATGAGAAGTTAGGGGGTCTAAAGGTGGGTGAGGTGGATGCGATCGCCCACCTTTAGACCCAACATCTGCTGGGCATTGCCCTGGTTAACCGCGATCTCTACAAATCCGTGGCTGCCGACTAGGGCCAGCGCGGCTCCGGGGGCGACTTCGCCATAGGTTTTGGCTGCGGCTAGGGTGACAGCGCCTAGGGTCAGTCGCCAGGGGCCAGAGGCCACAGCGCTGGCGGGGATATTGGTGGCGGCATTGCCGAAGTGGTCGATGTATTGCACTGAGCCTTCGTAGCCGGTGGCCGTGGCGACAGGCATTGTCAGGGGCAGTTTCAATAGCGACTCGGGCTGGATTGCCGGTCCCAGGGCCTCTAGGGCAACGCCCCTGGCCAAGTGGGCCGCCACTGGGGCAAATAGGTCGCGCCCGTGGAAGGTGGCGCTGGGATGCGGCAACCGCCAGTAGTCGGGGTTGGTGAGTTCTACGGCGTTGACCGTTGGCGCTTGATCTAAAACACCGCTAAAGACTCCGTTGTCTGGGCCGACTAGAAACCCCCGGCTGGTTTGAACTGCGATCGCCCGACGGCCCGTGCCCACCCCCGGATCGACCACTACCAAAAAAATAGTGCCGGGCGGCAGGTAAGGGTAGGCGCACAGCAGGGTAAAACGGGCGGCGTAGAGATCCTGCGGCGGCAGGCTGTGGGTTAAGTCAATCAGCTGAGCCGGGGGGCACAGGGTGGCGATCACGCCTTTCATCACCCCCACATAGCTGTCTTGGGTGCCAAAGTCGGTGATCAGGGCAATGAACATGGTGGGGCGAAATTGGGGGATCACAAGTCGGTTGGTCAAATCCTAGGGGGTTGCCTGGTAGTCGCCCGATTTGCCGCCGGTTTTTTTCAGCAGGCGAACGCTGCGAATTTCGATCGATTTTTCTAGCCCCTTGGCCATGTCGTAGAGGGTGAGGGCGGCGACGCTGGCGGCGGTGAGAGCCTCCATTTCGACCCCGGTTTCGGCCTTGATTTTGACCGTGGCCTGAATGGTATAGCCCGGTAGCGTGGCATCGGCGGTGATCTGCACCTCAACCGTTTGAATCGGCAGGGGGTGGCAGAGGGGAATCAGGTGGGCGGTCTGTTTGGCCGCCATAATGCCCGCGATTCGAGCGGTGGCCAGCACATCGCCCTTGGGGGCGTTGCCCGCTTCAATGGTGGCTAAGGTTTGGGGCTGCATCACGACGCTGGCCACTGCGATCGCTTCACGCCGGGTGGGATCCTTGGCCGCCACATCGACCATCCGGGCCTGGCCCTGGCCATCGAGGTGGGTGAGACCTGCCGCCGCAGAGTTTTCGGTCATAGAGAATTGGGGGGTAAAGAATGGGAGACTAAAAAATTAGAGAAAATAGGGGTTTAAACTGCACAAAAGAATATGCTAGTATCAAAAGCCTGCACAGGGGCGTGTAGCTCAGTGGACTAGAGCACGTGGCTACGGACCACGGTGTCGGGGGTTCGAATCCCTCCTCGCCCGTTTTAATCAAACACAGCTCAGCCGTAATGCCCTAGGGTGTTGCGGTTTTGCTGTGTTTGGTGGCCTCAAGGTTTGGCTAGCTAACCTGGCTAGCCTGGGGCTGGGGCAGATCGATGGCGTAAACATCTCGGCCACGGCCCAGGGCAAACCGCAGGGAGTGGGCCAGGTCTTTGCTGTTGGCGGTGGCAAAAATCACCAGCCCCACCAGGGTCATCACCCCAGAGAGACCAAAGATACCCCGATAGCCGAGCTGATCGGCAATGGTGCCAAACACCGGCCCTGCTAGGGCAATGCCCACGTCAAAACCGACCATGGCCAGGCCAAAGGTGCGGCCCCGATCGCTAGCTGTAGAGCGATCGCCCATCAGCGCCGCAATCATAGGAATCAGCGTGCCCCCGGCAAACCCCTGCACAAACCCCGCCAGCAAAAACATCGGCGTGCTGCGAGCCAGCCAAAAAATGCCCATGCCCAGGCTGTAGAGCAGTAGACTGGCGGTGATAAATCGGCCCCGTCCGTGGCGGTCAGAGGCCCGCCCGGCCATCAGCCGCGACATAAAACTGGCCAGGGCTGAAGCACTGTAGATCAGTCCCACATTCAGCGCCAGGCCCGCCTCGCGCACGTAGAGGGGCACAAAGGTGCTCAGGGTGCCAAAGGCCAGCCCCACCAGCAGCAAAATAATCGCCGGGGTGCGCACCCGACCACTCCACAGCTGGCCCCAAAACTGTTTTGAGGCGGCAGCAGCGGCATCGCGAGGCTGGTAGGGCTCGTGCAGCCGCGCCACCAGCCCTAGCCCAGCTATACCCAGCAGCCCCATGGCCAAAAATGCCGTAGTAAACCCGGTGGCCTCGTAGAGAAAGCCCCCCAGGGCTGGCCCCAGGGCCAGTCCAATCGGGTTGACTAGGGTCATGTAGCCAATCAACTCGCCCCGGTTGGCGGGTGGGGCCAGGTCGAGCACCAGGGCGCTGTAGGCCACCACAAAGGCAGCAATGCTCAACCCATGGAAGGCGCGAATGACCATCATGGCCAGAATTGAGCTGTCGAGGTTGAAGGTCACCCCAGCGAAGGCCAGAGGCACAATCGCCCGGGGCAAAAACTGCACCAGCAGGTAGCCAAAGGGGGCAATGGCGATCGCACTCAGCCCCACCATCAGCACTACCTTACGGCCCCGTTCGTCGGCCAGCCGGGCCAGATAGGGCCGCGCCACCAGCAGCCCGATCGCAAACGACGCCATCACAATGCCGATCTGCTGGCCGCTGCCCCCCAGGGTTTCTATAAACAAAGGTAGGGTGGGTAGCAGCCCCGCTAGCCCGGCCCAAAAGCATAACCCAGCGGCAAACAGCACCGTCAGGTTGTGGCGCACCGAGGGACTAAAGGTAGAAAAAATAGTCAAAGCCATATCCTTTGGGTAGATTGCCAATCAGCGGGGGCCAAATTCCCAGGGGCGATCGCACCAGCGCCTCCCCCTTTTCTAATGTAAACAAATGTTGCAAGCATCGGCGATCAAATGCAGGCCAAGTGTCACCGTCTGGGCCTCAACCGCACTGGTCAGCCCTATTCCCCCCGCAGCAGCCCCCTGCCGCCGAGGCGGCTCAGCCCCTTGCCCCTTAGTTTTTTGACTGTTCTGCCTGCGGCCTCTGCCGCACCCCGTAGGCCGCCACAATGCCCAGCACAAAGCCAAACAGGTGGCCCCACCAGGCCACCATCGGCTGGGTAGGCAGCATGCCAAACATAAAATAGCTGTAGTTGATCAGCACAAACATTGAAATCAATAGCGGCACCACCCGCCGTTCGAGCCAGCCGATGCACAGCAAATAGCCAAACAAGGTGTAGACTACGCCGCTCAGTCCGTGAACACTGCTGGGGCCAAGCAGCCAGGCTGCCGCACCGCCCCCCAGCCAGCCCACCAGCAGCGTAATCCAGTAGTCGCGGCGGCTTTTGGCCAAAATTAGCCAGCTAAAGATCAAAAAGCCAATGGTGTTGCCCATGAGGTGAGCAAAGTCAGCGTGGGAAAACGCCGACAGAAAAATGCCCGGCAGTCCCTCCACGCTGCGGGGATGCACCGGCAGATTCCAGCGTCCCCCAAAGAACAGCTGGTCAATAATTTCTTGCCCCCAGGGAATTGCCACCAAATAGAGCGGCAGCAGCACGTTGGCCCGAAGCCGCTGCCGCCAGCCCTGGGGCTTTGAAGCGGGCGGGCCTGAGGCAGTGCGAGCCTGGTCACTGGGAGCTGCAGGCGGCGCGGCGCGGTTGATCTCCGCCTCTAGCCGTTTGAGTCTAGCCTGTAGGTCTGCATCGTCCAAGGCGTTGGCCTGTCTAGAGTAGGGGCTATTGCTAGAGTAGCGTTTACCCCCGGCCCCTGCCCAGTCCCCAGATCCAGCCAGATCCCCCGAGGCCGTCCCTGGGGGTAACGCTTTAGCGAACACCTGCCTTCGACACCGATGCAATGCCGCTCTCTGGGTAAAGTCTCGTCTCTGGCAGACTTTGGCCTGAGCGAGGCCAAGATCTCACCGGAGACTGGCGCTGAGTGGGGTAAGCGCTGGCAACGGGCCATGCTGGGATCGAACCAGCGACCGACCGCTTAGAAGGCGGTTGCTCTATCCGCTGAGCTAATGGCCCCGGTAGACTGTTGAGATCCTTCTCCGTTCATCCCAATCTAGTTTATTCCGATCTAGTTTAAGGGGTCTAGGCGACCCTTAGGGCAAGCTAGGACGAATAGAATAGTGAGAAAACGGTAACTAAACTGTGGCCAATGCAGTCAAGGCCGCTAAAATGAGCGTCTTAACCAGCCAAATCGTATAGTTGATAGGGGTTTGCCAGTTTTTATTGCCATGACCATCACGCAGTACTAAGGGTGCGGTCTACCGTTGCAGCCGCCGCCTACTGCAGGTACTTACCTCAGCACCTCAGCTAGGAGTCAGCAGGCCATAACATGTTCATTCTTAAACGGCAGGATGTTGACATCAAGACGATGCACCATCCACAGAGAGACCAGCAAATTCCGGTTTTATCCTACCAAGGGCAAACCTTTCGGCTGCTGAGCGTGTTTAATGCAGCTCAGGAAGAAGATGCACGGGCGCTGTGGCGTGACCTGACCGACAACCGAGGCAAGGCCTGTGTGCTGCTAGAAGAGCCCGAACGCTTCAGTATTTGGGGCAAAATTCGTCTCGATCAGGTTGACTCCGACACCGGCGGCGACACCGGCCCGACCCCGGCAGAGGCGATCTTGATTAAAGGTTGTTTGCTCATGCTTCAGGCGCTGTATATGGATGTGGAAGACCTGCTGGGGGGTAAGCAGGCCCGGCAGTTTCAGGAAGACATTGCCCAGATGTTTGCCACCTGGAAGTTTCCCCAAACAACCGCCCCCGATGCCGTTAACAATCTGCTCATGCTAGACCCCCAGGCGATGCCCCAGATGCCGCTCTGGCAATTGCACCACCTGCACCGTCTGCTCGAAGAAATGCATCGCATTGGCAAAGACTACTTTGGTAACGCCAACTTTGCCGAACGCGCCCTAGAAGCGGTAGAGGATTTAAGCCCCACCGAACAAAGCCAGTTTCGCCGCTGGTTGCAGCAGTCGCCAGCGGGCAAGATTTGGGTTTAGGCCAGGGCATCTAAGGCTCTGGCAGGCCAAGGATGAAAGGGAAGGGTCTACGGTACCAGGTTTACGGTTCACGGCAGGCCATACCTCTGGCACCGTATCCCTGGCACCGTCTATCGTTCCCCCTTGCCCCCTCTCGAAGAGTTTAAGAATTATTGCTCGGGGCGTTTAATTGGCACGATTTGCCTGAACGAACAGACTAAGCAGGTGGGGAATCGGTACAATTCACCTTGCGCTGGGCTGACTGTGTGGGTCAGATCATAAGTTGCGGTGGTCAATAATTGCCCCCAACGATGGCCCCGAACGATCGCCCTAAGGGAGCGATCGCACCGCCCGGTTGGCCGTTGCGCCGTTGAGTTCCGTTAGGAGTAAACCCTTGAGCAAGTCATCAACCCCGACTGCCACCAATATGTCTACCCCGCTATTGGTGGCGGCTTGCCTCGCCTGGGGCTTGGCCTCGCTGTTGTTTTTTCTGCTGTTTACTACACCGGGAGAAGACGGTACCCAGCCCGACTGGTTTTTGACGGGCATTAACATGCTGGAGATTGGCGCTTTTTTACTCGCCTCACTGCTGTGCTTTCGCAACTGGCGCAGCACCCAGATTGTCAGCGGTCGCAACGTCTGGTTTTGGATTGGGCTGGGGCTGTTGTTCTATGCTCTGGGCACGGTGCTGTTTTTTGTCTGGGGCACCGTTTGGGGGCTTGACCCAGCGGTCTCGTTGGGCGACTTTTTCTACATTTTTAGCTACATCTTTTTGGCGACGGGCATGTTCAAGGCGGTGCTGCCTCGGCGGCTCAACCTAGAGCTACCCCAGTGGCTTATCGTGGTGGGCATCGGGCTGGGCGGGGTGTTGCTCGCCATTTTTGTTAAGCTTGCCGCCGCTGAGGCAGCGCCGATGCCCCTAGGCCAGCTGCCCGCCCTGCACCACTTGGCCCAGGCGGCTCCGGATGCCGACCCAGGCGCTGAGGCAATCCCGGCTGCGGCCCCAGAGGTGGCCCCAGAGGTGGCCCCAGAGGTGGTGCCTGTGGCCCCGGCTCCGGCGGAGGCAGATAGATCGGCCCCCGACTTGATTTTGCAGCTAGACGCCATGCTAGAGCCTTTGGTAGATGTGGTGGGCCTGCTCTATTTGATTGGCGACATTGTGCTGCTGGTAATTGCGGGCACGCTGCTGGTGGCCTTTTGGGGCGGGCGCTACTCGCAGTCGTGGAAGCTGATTGCGATCGCAGCGTTTTGTCTCTACATCGCCGACATGTTCTTCGCCTACGCCATCAACACCGACACCTATGTAGAAGGCAGCCTGTGGGAGGTCTTTTGGACATTTTCGGCGGTATTTTTTGGCTTGGGTGCCGTGGTAGAGCACGCTGTTTCGGTCAGTTCTCGCCGCAGCACGCGGCGACGGCGAGGGTAAACACGGTTGGCTCTGAAGCCTAATTCCCGTCTAAGGGTGGAATTCTGTCTATGGGAACCAGTCAAATCTCGAGCGGGACTGGGTATAAGCCTTAAGATATTAGGTGGCATTGTTACGGAACCCATGGCATGGCACCCAAAAAGCTGACCGAGGCTGACAAGACAGCTATCTTGAGCCTGTACCGCCAGCCCCAGGAAACAACCTCAACCCTGGCAGAGCGCTATGGCGTCAGCAACAGCACCATCAGTCGTCTGTTAAAGGCCAGCCTGCCCGAAGCTGAATACAGCGTTTTGATTCAGCAAAAGCGCGGCTCCACCGATCGGGCCGTGGTTGTGTCGCCCGTGCCCTTTGCAGCGGAGCCTGAGGCTGCCAGCCGCAAGCGGAAAGCTGCGCCCAGTCCTGAGCCAGCCGCAGTAGCCGAGTCAGCGGTGGCCGAGTCAGCGGTGGCCGAATCAGCGGTGGCCCCCGAACCGACCCCAACCTTAGCAAACTCTGCCAAGCCAACTCGCAAACGACGATCGACGGCGACCGCCCCTGAAGAGCCAGCCGCTGAGGCGGCGGTGACTGCCGAGCCCGCCCAACTCTCGCTCCCTGAGCCTGCGGCTGAAGCCCCCGAAAAGCCCGCCCGCCCGGTGCTCAAATCAGCCCAGACGGCCTCAGCTGAATTGGCTGACGACAAAGCCGCCGATCTCGACGACGACTGGGGCGATGATAACCCCGTCCTGGGAGACGACTACGATGATGACGGCGACGACGATGACGACGACGACAGTGCCTACTCCTGGGAAGGCGACGAACCGACCACCACCAACTTCGAAACCCTGGAAATTTCACCGCTCACCGCCGCCGCCCTGCCGTCGCTATGCTATGTCGTGGTAGAGCGCACCTCTTCTGAGTTGGTGGTATTGCCCCTGAGCACCTTTGCCGAACTGGGTCAAATTCCTGAGGCTGAAGGCGAGGCCCGCACCCTGCCCGTCTTTGAAAACCACAATGTTGCTCGCCGGTTTTCGCGCCGTAACCAGCGGGTGATCAAGGTACCCGATGGTACCCTACTGCAAACCACCAGCTCTTACCTGCAGGCCAAGGGCATTACCCGACTGTTTATCGATGGCCAGGTGTTTGCACTTGAGCCCGATCCGTTGCCCGATCCGCTGGCCGACGCCGACCACTAGCCGCTGAAGCCGCCTTGCCCAGAAAACAATCGGGGTGGTCTGATGCCATTGCCTATCATCTCCCCATACACTAAACCTTATAGGGTTTACTGCGGGGATCTGGGGATGTTTTGCTGCACTTTGCCATTGCCATCGGCAGCTGGTGCAGTGCTTCACCGGCTCGATCTTGAGCGCCATGAGTTTTACCGTCTGCCCACCATTGACCCATCGCAAAAGGGAAGCCAGCCATGGCCAAGCACACTGCCACAGCCGCCCAAGATGCCTTTAAGCATCACTTCAAAGCTATGGTGCCGCTGATTTTGGCTGAGTGGCCTCAGCTGCTAGAAACCAACCTGGTCGCCACCGAGGGTGACTTAGATCTAGCCGTCGCCTACATCAGCGACGAAACCGATCGCACACAAACTCTTACCCGCCGCCACCTAGAGGAGCTGGCCACCCTGGTCGAACCCACCCCTGACCCGGCCCCAGATCCAGCCCCTACCCTCTCCGTCAGCGGCCCAGAGGCCGATGAACCATCTACCGTCGACCAACTGCTCGGCGACCTTGAGACCCGCACCGAGCGCCTGATGGCCGAGTTTAAGGCCGAAATGCTGCCCGAACTAGAGAAAAAAGCCCGCAGCAACTTGGGCACCAGTCTGCTGATTGCCCTAGGACTGGGGTTTATTTTAGGTCTGTTGTTGGGGGGTAAACGTGGCTAGTTCGACCTCCGCCTGGGATCAGCTAGAAGACTACCTACAGCGAGTGCTGCGCCTGGGCACTGTGCTGGTCGACATGCATCTCGATATTGCCGTGCAAGAGGCCAACTACGAAAGTCGGCGGCTGATTAGCGGGGTCGTCATGCTGGCCATTGGGGTTGGCCTGCTGACGACGGTGGCCGTGCTGGCCCAGGTCGCAGGCATTGTTTTTGCCCAGTCCCTAGGGCTGTCGCTGCTTCAGGCCATTGGCGCAGTCGCGGGCGTCAACCTGGGGCTGGGGCTGATCTTTTTAGGCTGGGGGCGGCAGCGGCTGCGTGGCCCGCTGATGACCCAAACCCAGGCTCGTCTGTCGCGGTCAATGGCACTGCTGCGCGCCAAAGAGTAGGCCGGGGCCGCTCCAATATTTCACCCTGCGCGATCAACGCTGGCCATTTCTCCACAAACTGCTCAGACAGCTAGTTGCTAGACTGGGGCAGCTGACTAGGCAAGGGCTCAGTCAGCTGCCCAAAAAATCGTCTGAACCTCAACTTCGACGGTATGACCCGATTTCTTAAGGTATTTTTGGCGGCCCTCCTGACTCTGGGGCTGTTGTTTGCAGCCCTCCCGGCCCTGCTGCTGCTAATCGATATGCCGCCATTTCGCTTCGGTGACGGCCCGCTGTTTTTGGTGGAATGGCGTAACGATCCCCAAGGCACGGGCATTACCTTTGGCATTCTGCCGCTGGGTGTTTTGGCGTTGGCGATCGCGCTGATTGACCAGGTGATGATTAACCGCGATCGCCGCTAACGCGGCTGGGCGATAGGCGAGGGACTACTGAGCCAGCGATTGCAATCAGGCATGAAACATTTCTCATACAGCCGCTGGTTTATACATTGATCAATGACGCCAGTTGACGCCCCAGCGAAGCCAAACTAGGCCGCTACTAGCGCCTGCACCAAACTCTGGAACAAGACCAGCCCATCGACCCCGCCCAGTACGGCATCGGCAGCCCGCTCGGGGTGGGGCATCAAGCCCAGCACGTTGCCCGCTGGGTTGCAGATGCCCGCAATGTTGCTGAGTGAGCCGTTGGGGTTATCGGTCTCGGTCACAGCGCCCGCTAGGTTGCTGTAGCGAAAGACAATCTGCCGGTTGGCCTCTAGCTCGGCTAGGGTGGCCTCGTCGGCGTAGTAGCAGCCCTCGCCATGGGCAATGGGTAGGGTGATCACCTGACCTGGGCGGTAGCCTGAGGTCCACAGCAGGTCGGTGCGCTCGACCTTGAGCGGTAGGCGATCGCAGATAAACCGCATGTCTCGGTTGCGCACCAGCGCCCCCGGCAGCAGCCCCACCTCGGTCAAAATTTGGAACCCGTTGCAGATACCTAGCACCAGCTTGCCAGCATTGGCGTGCTCTACGGTGGCCCGCATAGCCGGAGAAAACTGGGCGATCGCACCACAGCGCAGGTAGTCGCCATAGCTAAAACCGCCGGGCACCACCACCACGTCGACGTCGCTCAAGTCGCTATCTTCATGCCAGACCATGCGGGTGGGCTGCCCCAAAATATCGCGGGTGACGTAGGCCACATCGCGATCGCAGTTGGCTCCGGGGAAGACGATGACGGCGAATTTCATGGGGATTGGGGGTAGGTGGGAAGTAGATGGGTAGGGGGTAGGGGCAGACCTGTGTGTCTGCCCCTACCCCCTACCCACAGACAGGCTATCGCTAGGCGGTCGCCAACGCTTGCATTTCAAACCGATAGTTCTCGATCACCGGGTTCGCCAACAACTGGTCGCACATGCGATCGAGCTGCTGGCTAGCGGCAGCTTCAGTCTCCGCTTCCAGCGTCAACTCAATATATTTGCCAATGCGAATGGGGCCGACGTTGTCGTAACCCATGTGGGCTAGGCCCGACTGCACCGCCGTTCCCACTGGGTCAAGCACCGAGGGGCGCAGAGTGACGTAGATGCGGGCGCTGTAGTGGGTCACGGGCAGACTCCAATGGCGAGGGAAGTGGCGAGAAAACCCATAATCCTGGGCAAATCTATCCTACCGTATCGACTGGTTGATAAAATTGAGTCAGTACAAGTGAGCCAGCATGGTACGACGCACCCGCAGCCAAGAGAAAGTTTTGATGGTCTTAAAGGGTTTGAGCAAGCCCATTTCGGCCCAAGACCTATACGTAGAAATGCGGCAAGACGGCAACACCATGGGGCTAGCCACCATCTACCGTTCTTTAGATGCCCTCAAGCTAGAAGGCGCAGTACAAATGCGCACGCTGCCCTCGGGCGAAGCCCTCTACAGCCTGCCCCAGGAAGACCGCCATCACCTCACCTGCCTCCAGTGCGGCATCACCATCGCCATTGACGAATGCCCCGTGCACAGCCTAGAAAAAGACCTGCACCAGGCCCACCAGTTCAAAATTTTTTACCACACCCTAGAGTTCTTTGGCCTTTGCCCTCGGTGCCAAACTGAGCTGCACATAGATTCAATGCAAGCCTAGATCTAGGCCCATGGCAGCGGCAGCGGTTAGAGTCCGCCAACCAACTCAGCGGCCCAGCGCGCCCCCTAGCCCCCAACCCCCAAGATGTTCCCCCACCTCTTTGGGGTGACGATGCCTACGATGTCGCTGGGCAGAAGGTGCCCACCAAGCTCACAGCCCTAGCCAATACTGGCATCGTTTGTGTCTTAGCACCGTAATATCTATTCCTTTTGAAAGAAGACCCCAACCTCAATGCTAGGAAAGATAGGGGTAAGCCGCTCAAACTACCCACAGCCTAGCTATGGGGCGACGCTTTTCTTGAGACTTTCTTTTTAGGTATTTTGATTTGATCTCAATGGTCGTTTAATGCCGCCTGGGTTTAGGTCTACTGATCGACATGGGGCTATTTACCAGTGGCTTAGCCACCAGCTTAATATAAATTACGATTCACAGCCTGGGGTCTGATTGAGCAGACAGCTAAGCCAGAGCAGGCCGATAAAACGACAGAGAAAGCTATTTAAAGCCCCCCAGAAAAACACCTAGCGCCAACCCGACAACCCCACATCTGTATGGAACATCAAATATCTTTACAGCCAAATTTTTATTCCCATAGAGCTGAGATCTATCAGCCCGCATCCCAAGCAATATTTTTAACTGAAGTTGACACAGCAGAAGCGCCAGTAGCTGAAGATCATCGATCTCCGGGCAGCTTTTTTGATGGCCTGATCTTAATACTTTGGGGCTTTTCAATCGGGTTTTTGATTGTCTTGACGGTACGAAATTTGATGTTCTACAAAAGAGCATCGGATGAAGATAAAGCTCTCGGTCATAGCGACTCTAATTCCTGCGCTCGATGTCGCTATTTCAACAGAAATCCGTATATCAGATGTGCCGTCAACCCTTTAGATGTGCAAAAAATAGACGCCAACGACTGCCCTGACTTTAGCCCCGATGACAATTGAGTTTAAATTAAGGCCAAGGCTGACCACAAAAGTACTGAAGCATGTTGCTGCCTCCCAAGGCCGCAGGCTCTGCGCCCCTACAGCGCCCCTACAGCGCCCCTACATTGGAGTATCTTCTTTCCCTGAGCTTGCCCCAGCCCTAGCGGTTGGTCAATGCTAAATTGTCAATTCTAAATTGATAGATTGGGTGGCGCGATCGCAGCACCCAACCAGGCTTACCGCTGTTGGGTTGTTGTCTCAGGAGGCGCTTTGCTAACGCGATCTGACCGGCTACCAATCGCCACCCTGTTCACCGATGACCTCCTTAACTGTCAATACCTAGGCCGATCATGAGTGCACAGCAGACCCAGCCGAAAGAGCAAGAACAAGAGCAAGGTCTAGTTAGAGAAATGGGTTTGCTCAATGCCCTCTCCATTGGTTTGGGCACCATGCTGGGGGCCGGAATTTTTGTGCTGTCGGGTACAGCCGCCCAGCAGGCTGGCCCAGCGGCTAGCGTTGCCTTTGTCATGGCTGGCTTGATCTGCTTGCCGATTGCCATGACGGTTTCTGAGTTAGTTACCGCCATGCCCCAGGATGGCGGCAGCTACTATCTGATTTCTCGCACCTTGGGGGCGGCGGCGGCGGCGGTGCTGGGGGCCGCCAACTGGCTAGGGTTAATGTTTGCTACAGGGTTTTACCTGATTGGTTTTGCCGAGTATTTGGCTGATTTTGTGCCTGTACCTCCCTGGGCCAGCGAACTGGGGGCCGGTCTCTTGTTTACCTTCCTCAACTATCGCGGCGCCAAGCTGACCGGGAGCATCCAGACCTATATTGTCGCCATTTTAGTGATCATTTTGGCTGGCTTTGCCGGGCTGGGGATCGTTAATGTTGAACCCGAACTCCATGAAAACTTTGCTCCCTACGGCTGGGGGGCCGCCTTTGGCACGGTGGGCCTAATTATCGTGTCGTTTACCGGCTTTGAGAAGGTGTCTACGGTGGCGGAGGAGGTCAAAGATCCGGGGCGCAACCTGCCGAAAGCCATTATTGGCTCAGTGGTGATTGCCACCGTTATCTACGCAGCCGTGGTCTATGTATTGACGGGGGTGCTCGACGAGCAGCAAATCGTTGAGTTTGATCCGCCGATGATTGAGGCGGCTGAGCAGTTTATGGGCAATATTGGCGGCATCGTCATTGGCGTTGGGGCGCTGCTGGCGACGGCTTCGTCGGCCAATGCCGCAATTTTGGCCTCATCACGGATTAACTTTGCCATGGGTCGTGACCAGATTTTGCCCAGCTGGTTTGGCAAAATTCACCCCCACCACATGACGCCCTCTCGTTCGATTGTGGTGACAGGGGGCTTGGCGATCGCCCTGGCGTTGAGTGGTCAAGCTCCTTTGCTGGCGGAGATTTCCAGTGCTCTATTTATGATTTCCTACGCGCTGCTGCCCCTGGGTTTGATCGTGGTGCAGCGAGCGTCGCCCGACTGGTATCAGCCCAGCTTTCGGGTGCCGTTTTCTCCCTGGCTGCCGCTGCTCGGTGGGGGAGCGGCGGTGGTGGTGATTGGCACCCTCGATCGGTTTTCTCAACTCACCGGGCTGGGGCTAGCGGCCATCAGCCTGCTGTGGTACTACCTTTGGGCCAGGCACCGCACCACCATTTCAGGCGAACTCGGGGACTGGCTCCAGCGAGCGCATCCGATTCGCTCGGCCCTTGGCCGCACCGAGGCTCCCGATTTAGATCGGCGACCCACCATTTTGGTGCCAGTGAACGGGGTAGAAACCGGCAGGCGTTTGGTGAGCCTGGCAACGGCTCTGGCCACAGGGCAGCCCGGTACAACCGTCACCGCGCTCAAGATTGTACAGGTGCCCTACAATTTGGCCCTTGCCGCTGGTCAGCAACAGATCCAGCGGGTGACCCGTCATCAGCATGAGCTAGAGCAAACGATTTACGATGTTGAGCGTGGCGATGTTGAAATTAAAACCCAGGTGCAGGGTGCCCGCAAGGTGGCTTCGGCCATTGTCGAGATCGCGACCCAGCATTCAAACCTGGATTTGGTTTTGCTGGGTTGGCATGGCCCTTTAACCCTGAAGCGCATTAGAGCCAGCATTGACAAAGCCGTTTTGAATAATGTTGCCAGCCGAGTAGCCGTGCTGCAAGACAAAGGACTGGAGCGAGTGCAGCGAGTCTTGGTTGCGATCGCAGACAATCGCCATGCTCCGCTAGAGTTGCAGCTGGCGCACGATCTCCAGCGGGGGGTAGGGGCTGACGTTACCATTTTCCATGTCATAACGGCAGCAACCACGGATAGTCAGGATCAAGAGTCAACTATCCGCCGTTTAGTCGACACTGAGTGGGCAGAAGACAGTGACCGATTGTCAGTCAAGCTAGGGCAATCGGATTCAGTCGCCCATAGTATTGTGACCGAGGCCGAGCAAGGATACGATTTGGTGATCATGGGTGCCTCTGAGCAGTGGTTTTTGCAGCGGTGGCTATTTAGCGGCGTGGCCGACCGCGTGGCCGACGACGCTCCCTGCTCAGTGCTTTTAGTCAGACAGTGAGCATGTAGCATCCTCAATTCAGACATGAATGTCAGCCTCAAGGACTACCTTTGAGCGAACCAGGGCAATCAACTGTGGATTTGGCTGGGTGTGTAGTCCATATACTTAATTAATTGGGCTAGGCAGGGTGCCCACTTTTGGCGCATAGATAGGTAAGTTTCAGCCCCAGAGGTGGGGTTGTCGATTGTTTTAACGCCGTTTTTTCGCAGGATCTCTAGGGCCTGGTAGTAATGCTCTTGCCACAGCAGTTCGGCGGGTGCTGGGGAGAGCCCCCGCCTCTCAGAGGCAATCGATTGATCTAGCTCCCTAACTAGATGCATACCGCCATACCAAAGCTCTGCCGCCCCAGCAGAATTGGCCACGGCACCATACTGTTCTGCATCGAGTGCGCTGTTGATCAGACTGGCGGTGTCGATGGCCAGATAGACAATGCGGGGTAGGGCATAGTAGGTCTGGCGGTAGCGAAAATAGAGCAGTAACGGGTAAGAATTGTTGAACTCTAGGAGATTCATTAAGTCTTTGGCGATGTCTGAAATATCTCGATGCAGGCTGGCATCGTTGCCTGCGGCCAAGCGAGCCAGCAGCACCGCTGAGTCGGCGGTGTCGGCGGTGCGATGGTGCAAACTCAGCGCGAAAGTGTTGCGGCGGGTGAGCGCCTGGTAGACCGACAGCACGTAGGAGAGCACTAGGGTAAAGGCAGAAAACCCCAGCAGGCTTTTGAGCACTATTAGGAGACGGTAGGGGGTGGTTTGAGGCACCAGATCGCCCGTGCCCAGGGTGCCGAGGGCAAAGCCCGCGTAGTAGAGCGCGGTGGCAAAATCGGTGGGGGTGACGCCCTGCTCGGCTTGAATCCCGGTGCCCAAGCCCGGCCAAACGATCAGGGCAAATCCTATCAGCATTAGCAACACCCAGACCCCAATCAGCGTGACCATAATCGTTGGCCCACCGTAGGAAAGAATGCGGTCGTGGCGTTTAGGCGACCCCTGGGCCAGCCAGCGGAATACGTGCCACAGCATTCTGGCGACGGGAATGCTGAGCAGATTGCTCTCAGAGCGAGGATGCAAGACCGTCAAAAAAATGTCGGCTAAGGCAATTGAGACAAGCCCGGTGCCTATCAGCTGTAAGAGAACTGGCATGCGCCCACGGAATAGAGTTGTTGTCTCTAGAGATAACCACGCAGAGCCCATCTATTCATCCCTCCCAGTGCAGGCTCGCTGGGCCAAGAATCTGGGCAGGGCAACTTGCAGAAAAGCAGGCGCTGGCGCTGCTGGGGGTGAGCCAAGGAGGGTGGGGCAAATGCGATCGCCAGTCAAACCGCAACTAATACCGCAGATTGATGCCGCCTAGGGGCAAACAGCTAATAATTGGATTTTCGCCTAGGTTTTTGCCCCCAGATAGGCGGCATTATCGCCCTGCGGCACAGGTCAGCTAACCGTTCCTGACACCCCATACCTAGCCCCTAGCACCCGATACCCGACACCTATCCTTTCTTTCTATACAGCCCTGTACGGCTTACCGATGGTTAAATTTAAACCTTACTTCGAGCGTCGCTACCCCCGGTTAGAGCGCTTGATCGCAATCATTGCCCTGATCAATTTAACGCTAGTCATCTTCGATCTGACCTATCTCAATTTGCGGCCAGTTTACAGGCAATATTGGGCTGCGATCACCCGCATCTATGACCCGGTCAAAGGCATTCAGACCCATCCGCAAACCGAGCAGTACCAGGCTCAAGTCGAGCGGCTTAAAACCCAGCTCACCCAAGCCGATCTGCGATCGCCTGAGGTCGAGTCATCCCTAGCCAACTTGCAAACCTTAAGTCAGCAGTTGGTCAGCGAGCCAGCCTTTGCCCAACCCCACGGCAGCCAGGCCCTCGTCCTGATTCAACAAACCCTACAGACCAGAACTGGCCAGCCCACAGCCCCAGCGGCCCTGGGTGAATTTTGGTCGGTGGATCACCTAGAGCAGCGGGGTTGGCAGTCAGAGCTAGAGTTTTGGGATCGCCAGATTCGGCCCCTGTTTCAGGCTAACTACTACCGCGCCGTCAACCGCTGGGGCGCACCGACCGATTATTTCTGGCTGATTGATCTGCCCTTTATCTTGATTTTTGCGGCCGACATTGGGGCGCGCATTGTCTCTACCCGGCGGCGGCACCCTGCCCTCACCTGGGTCGAGGCAACGCTGCGACGGTGGTACGACCTGTTTCTCATCCTGCCCTTTTGGCGGGCCTGGCGAATTTTGCCCGTGGTGCTGCGCCTATACCAGGTCGATCTGCTCAACCTCGGCCCGGTGCAGGCCGAAGCCCAGCGCGGCACGATTGTCACCGTGGGGGCCGATATCGCTGGCATTTCAGGCATTGAGATTATCGAGCAGCTGCAAGACTCGATCCGCCAGGGAGAGCTGCTGAACTGGATCGCCGTGATTGACCCCGTAGAGAATGGTGCAGGCGAGCTTGTAGCCGAGCAAGAGATGACTGCGATCGCCAATCGCCTCTACCAAATTGGCATTGACAATATTTTGCCCCAGGTGCAACCCGACATCGAAGACCTGGTGCAGCACAGCATCTCCAAAACCCTAGAGCAGATGCCCGGCTACCCGCAGCTCAAACACCTGCCGGGCCTAGGGCAGGTCTCAAGCCAGATGCAACACCTGTCTCAGTCAGTGGCCCAAAGCCTCTATCGCAGCATTGCTGGCAGTCTACTCGATGCCGAGGGCACTGCCATTGCCGGGCGGTTGCAGCACAATCTCCGCGAGGCGATCGCCCACGAGCTGAGCCAGCACCACACCCGCCGAGAAATTGAATCGCGGCTGGTGAGTGCCTTAGAAAAGTTCAAGCTCAAATATGTCAAAGCCCTGGCCGAGTCTGGCGGCGAAAAGCTATCTGAACACACAGAGCTGCTGCGCAGGCAAATTAGCTGATCACTGTAAGATTTAATCGCAGATGCTACGGATAGAGCCATGTTTGTTTCCCTTGATAAGTTTGGGCGATTTGGGCGATTTTGCTTGGCCCTGGGCCTTGGGTGCCTAGTGCTGATGGGCCGCCCTGCCGCCGCCGCCGCCCTCGATATCCAGGCCGACCTGATTGACAACAGCGGTGTGGCGATTGGCACCGTGCAGGTCGAGCAGGGCCACCAAGGGGTGTTGATTAACCTCAAGGCCCAAGACCTGCCCCCCGGCTACCACGGCATGCACTTCCACGCCGTGGGCGACTGCTCTGATCTAGCCGCCTTCAAGTCGGCGGGCGGCCATGTCAACCCCTTCGATCAGCCCCACGGGTTTCGCAACCCGGCTGGCCCCCACGAGGGCAATTTGCCCAACCTGGTCGTCACCGCTGACGGCACGGTGGAGGTCGAGCTATATAGCGACCTGGTAGCCCTCGATGCTGGGGCAGCCAAGCTGCTGGACGATGACGGCACCGCGCTGATCATCCACACCGACAAAGACGACCACTATTCTCAGCCCATTGGGGGTTCCGGCGGGCGGATTGCCTGTGCGGTGATTAGGTGATTCAATAAAGCGCTTTGCAATGGCTATTGGCCTAGCGAGACAGGCTAACCGGTTAAACCAGGAGGAGGTGAGTATTTTTCAGCGGATTTGGCGGCCATGGGCGGGGGGGATGATGCTGGTTCTCATCCTGATTGCTCCTGGTGCCCGGCTTCAGGCCCAAGACGATGCTGGCCCCGAAGACCTTTCCCCGGCACCGGTTGTACCTGGCCCGGCCCTATCTCGGCCTGAGCCGAGCGCAGACGGGGTGTTCTTTGCCGATGTGTTGGTACGGGGCCAGCCAGTGTTTCAGGTGGGCAGTTTGACCGGGCTAAGTGCGCGCGATCGCGCCCAGATTATCAACCGCCGCATTGCTGGGTTACTGAGCCAGGCCCAGGAGCTGGGTACCGTGGCCGTGCAGGTCGATGAAAATCGCCAGATTGCCCTACTGGCGGTGAATAACCGGGTGCTGATGACCGTCACCCAACAGGATGCCGACGATTTTGGTCTCACCGTCGAGGAGCTAGCCCAGCAGTGGGCCGATCGCCTCAACTCGGTGCTGGCCCAGCCCAACCTAGCGATTGATGTCTGGCAGCGGCTAGACAGCACCACCCGGCAGCTGATTGATGACACCATTGAGCTGCTGCCATCGCTGCTGGGGGCGATCGTGCTGGTGGGCCTGACCTGGATGGTGGCCAAGGGGGTGCGGCGGGTGGGGCTGCTGTGGGCTGAGCAGACCGAGGGCGATCGCGGCACCGAGATTTTGATTGGCCGCCTGTGCTACGGCGGCGTTTGGGTGGTGGGTAGCATTGTGGCATTAGGGGTTTTGGGCCTCGACTTTGCCGCCCTGCTCGGTACCCTGGGCCTGACCAGTGTGGCCATTGGTTTCAGCCTTAGAGACGTGCTCAGCAACTACATTTCTGGGGTGATTTTGCTGGCCGCCCGCCCCTTTCGCATTAGCGACCAGGTGGTGATTGGCAACTATGAAGGCACCGTGGTGCAGATTCAGCTGCGGGCGACCACCATGCGCACCTATGACGGGCGGCTGGTGTACATCCCCAACCAGCAGGTATTTCAAAAGAGTGTGGTCAACAATACCGACTCCCCGGTGCGCCGCAGCGATGTGATCGTAGGCATCGACTACGAAGACGACATCAGCCAGGCCCGGCAGGTGATTGTGGAAGCAGTAATGTCGGTAGAGGGGGTCGAACCAGAACCAGCGCCCCTGATTTTGGTGCAAGCATTGGCGGCCAGCACCGTCAATCTAGAGGTGAGGTTTTGGGTCAATTCTCGCCGACAGTCGTTTTTGCAGGTGACTTCGGCGGCGTCTCAGGCGATCAAAGAGAGGCTCCAGGCTGCTGGGATTAGAATGCCCACCGAGATCTATACGCTGAAGTTTCGCGAGGGGACGATTTACCAGATTAAGTCGACCAGTACAGCCAACTAAGTC
>RECJ01000171.1 GCA_007694115.1 Leptolyngbya sp. DLM2.Bin27
ACCCCAACCAGGCCACCGCCGACGGCGAAACCTCTAGCGTCGAGTTTCCCCACCCCCTATTTAGCGACCCCCAGGTGCGCCAGGCGATCAACCTGGCCATTGACCGCGAGACCATCGCCACCCAGCTCTACGGCCCCACCGGGCAGGCCACCACCAACTTTTTGGTTGCCCCTAGCCCCTTTGCCTCGACCAATACCAGCTTTGACTATGACCCTGAGGCCGCCGCCGCCCTGCTTGACGAAGCGGGCTGGGTCGACAGCAACAACAACGGCACCCGTGACAAAGACGGGCAAGAAATGCAGATTGTCTTTCAAACCTCAGTCAACCCGGTGCGTCAGAAAACCCAAGAAATTGTCAAACAGTCCCTAGAGCAGGTGGGCATCGGGGTAGAACTCAAGAGCATTGACGCCAGCGTGTATTTCTCCAGCGACCCCGCCAACCGCGAAACCCTGGATCGGTTTTCTGCCGACCTACAAATGTTTGCCACGGGCAACACCAACCCCGACCCTGGGGCCTACATGAAAACCTACACCTGCGACGAGATCGCCCAAAAGGCCAACAACTGGTCAAAGGGCAACTACGCCCGCTACTGCAACCCCGGGTACGATGCCCTGTGGGAGCAGTCGGCCCTGGAGCTAGACCCCGAGGTGCGTCAAGACCTGTTTATTCAAATGAACGATCTATTGATTGCCGAGGCGGCGGTGATGCCCATTGTGCACCGGGCCGATGTGTCGGGGGTGGGCAGCCGCCTCACCGGCATCAACCTCACCCCCTGGGATCTGAGCACCTGGAATATTGCCGATTGGCGGAGACCATAACCATGCCCGAGATTCGCTTCCAAATCCAATGGCCCGACGGCAGCCAAGACACCTGCTACTCGCCCTCTCTAGTGGTGAAAGACTATTTTGCGGTGGCTACCACCTATCCGCTGACGGATTTTGTGGAGCGATCGCGCACCGCCCTGACCATCGCCAGCGATCGCGTGCAGGCCAAATACGGTATGCCCTGCGGTCTGGCCCTGGGGCAACTGCGCCAGATCGAGGCCACCGCCAGCCGCTACGAAAGCCTGCCAGAGCCCGCTGTAACGGTGATCCAGTTCTTGGAATAGGCGGGAGGAAAAAAACTTTCCAAGATTTTGCAAAAACTGTTTGACAAAAGCCCCGCCACAGCGGAATATAGAGATCGCCCAATTCAAGGGCACCCAATCGAGGGCCTGTAGTTCAATCGGTTAGAGCACCGCCCTGTCACGGCGGAAGTTGCGGGTTCGAATCCCGTCAGGCCCGTTCTAGTTGCCAATAAAGTATCGCGGGGTGAATGCAACATTCACCCCGCGATACTTTATTGGCAGGGCGGTCATTTCAGGGTGGGAGAGTTAGACTAGAGAACAGCCCATCCGGTATCTGGGGATACTAGCCTCGGGCATAGTCTCGCTGAGTTTAAACCATCCATGACCATCCCTTCTCCTGGTAAGCAAGCATCTGTGGGTTCTCGTACTGGCATCACCGCCACCGGCCTGATGACCGTTGGCTGGGTCTTGCTGCAGACGCTAATGCCGCTGCCCCCTGCCCTGGCCCAAGCCGAAACTGAAGAACTCACCTACGGCCAGTTTTTGCAGCGCATCGAGCAAGGTCAGGTAGAGTCGGTGGCGCTAGATGAAGCCCGTGGTATTGCCTACGTCACCCTCGACGGTGCCGCCGCAGATGCCCCGCCCCAGCAGGTGGCGCTGTTTGCTGGCGAGCGCAACGCCGAGCTGATTCGTCGCCTGCGGGCCAACGATGTGGATGTAGAAATTCGGGATTCGTCGGGTAGCGGGGCGCTGGCCTGGCTGGCGACTAACTCGCTGCTGGCGCTGATTTTGATCTTTGGTCTGCTCATGCTGCTGCGGCGCTCGGCGTCGGGGGCGGGCAATGCTATGAGCTTTGGCAAGTCGAAGGCGCGCTTTCAAATGGAGGCCAAAACCGGTGTCGTGTTCGACGATGTGGCCGGTATTGAAGAGGCCAAGGAAGAATTGCAGGAGGTGGTCACCTTCCTCAAAAGCCCCGAAAAATTTACCGCCATCGGGGCGCGCATTCCCAAGGGGGTGCTGCTGATCGGTCAACCGGGTACGGGTAAAACCCTGCTGGCCAAGGCGATTGCCGGAGAAGCCGGGGTGCCCTTCTTCTCGATCTCGGGCTCTGAATTTGTGGAGATGTTTGTGGGGGTGGGCGCGTCGCGGGTGCGCGACCTGTTTCGCAAGGCCAAAGAAAGCGCCCCCTGCATTGTCTTTATCGACGAGATTGACGCGGTGGGTCGCCAGCGGGGGGCAGGCATTGGCGGCGGCAACGACGAGCGTGAGCAGACCCTCAACCAGCTGCTCACCGAGATGGATGGCTTTGAGGGCAACAGCGGCATCATCGTGATCGCCGCTACCAACCGGGTCGATGTGCTCGATCTGGCGCTGCTGCGGCCGGGCCGCTTTGACCGGCAGGTGGTGGTTGACCTGCCCACCTACAAGGGGCGGCTGTCGATCTTAGAAGTACATGCCCGCAACAAAAAAATGGAGTCAGGCATTTCCCTAGAGGCGGTGGCGCGGCGCACCCCCGGCTTCTCTGGGGCAGAACTGGCTAATCTGCTGAATGAGGCTGCTATTCTCACCGCCCGCCGCCGCAAAGAGGCCATGGGCATGGTCGAAATTGAGGATGCCATTGACCGTATTACCATCGGCCTTAGTCTTACCCCGCTGCTCGACAGCAGCCGCAAACGCATGACCGCCTACCACGAGATTGGCCATGCGCTGCTCACCACCCTGTTGACCCACTCCGATGAACTCAACAAGGTGACGATTATCCCGCGCTCGGGCGGCATTGAGGGGTTTACCCAGTCGCTGCCCAACGAAGACATCATTGATAGCGGCCTCTATACCCGCAACTGGCTGGTCGACCGCATTACGGTGGCGCTGGGGGGCTTTGCCGCCGAGGCCGAAGTGTTTGGCGATGACGAAACCTCGACCGGGGCCAGCGGCGACATTCAGCAGGTGAGCAATCTGGCCCGCCAGATGGTCACCCTCTACGGCATGTCTGAGCTTGGCCCGGTGGCGCTCGAAAGCATGGATAACCAGGTGTTTTTGGGCCGCAACCTGATGCCTCGCAACGAGGTGTCGGAGGAAATGGCCAGCAAAATCGATGCCCAGGTGCGCGGCATTGCCCTAACCTGCCTCAACCGAGCCAGAACCCTGCTGCGCGAACACCGCGTGCTGATGGATCACCTGGTGGATGTGCTGCTGGAGCGTGAAACCGTCGATGGCGAAGAGTTTCGTGAGATTGTGAGACAGTACACCCAAATTCCTGAGAAGTTTTTGGCCAAGGTCGGTTAGAAACAACAGCACTCACCCTGGCGTCTAGCTCCGCTTGGCCATCCTGGCCTTAGGGCTCTGCCGCAGCCAGGGCTCTGTTTCTAAAGAGATAGGGGCTGGGCGTATATCTCTGCCCTGCCCCTATCTCTTTAGGGCGATTTCTTTAGGAGGGGTAAACCGGTAAAACTGTGAAGTCTTGGCTGGTGAATGTTCTGGGCAGTTTCCCAGTTAGCCAGGGCAAGATTTTCCTGTCCGATTTTGGAGACTGAGTATGAATACCGCTTTTGCTTCGGCAATTACCTGGGTGCGCCGCGCTGCGATCGCATTTGCCTGCGCCCTGGTGTTGTTGAGCGTCACCCCTGCGGCCCTGGCCAATAGCAGCACCCCCAGCCGATCTGACCAGGGCACCGCCCCGCTCAACGGTGTCTACAACGAAGCTAAGAAGTCTGTGCGCCCTGAAAATGCGCTTGACGGCGACAAGATGGCTGACCGGGCCAACAAAGGGCTAAACGAAGTGCAGAAAAACGCTGACACCAGCCAGATGAACTCCCCCGCCAACTCTGACCAGGCCACTGCCCCCATCGACAAAATCAAAGATGCCTTGAGCAATATTGCCAACTGATTGAGTTGGCTGTCTGACATTTCAACCTACGTTCCTGCGCCGTTGGTCAGGGGGTAGCGCGGTAAACTGAGGGAGACTGCTCTCGGTGCTGGCTACCTCGACCAGCGGTTTTTTGGGTCTTTACTTTTCGTTCTTTTGCCCTATGTCCCTGGCGATCGCAGATCTGATCTCTAAACTCGAAGCCTGGGCCAACCCCGCCTGGCAAGAAAGCTGGGACAACTGCGGCTGGCAGGTGCAGCCCGGCGTGCTCGACCAACCAGCGAATGTGCTGGTGTGCCTTACCCCCACCCTAGCGGTGATGGCCGAAGCCCTCAAACTGCGCGAGCAGGGCACCCCGGTCAACCTGATTTTGGCCCACCACCCGCTGATCTTTAGCCCGCTCAAGGCCGTCACCCAGGGCGACCCGGTGGGGGATATGGTGCGCCAAGCGATCGCCCACAACATCGGCATTTACACTGCCCACACCAACTTTGACCAGGTGCAAGACGGCACCGCCGACCGGCTGGCCCAGCTGCTGCACCTGCACCATTCAGAGCCTGTGGTGCCCACCCAGGCTGGTTTGGGCTACGGGCGCGTGGGCGATCTCAGCCCTGCCCTCAGTCTGCAAGACCTGCTCGATCTGATTCAGGCTAAGCTCTCGCCGCCGCGTCTAATCTATTCTCCCGCCGCTGACCTAGGGCAAACGATCAGCCGGGTGGCGGTGCTGGGGGGCAGCGGGGCTAGCTATCTGGGGGCCGTGGCCAAGACCGGGGCGCAGGCTTACCTGACCTCAGACTGCAAGTTTCACCAGTTTCAAGAAGGGCGCGATCGCAACCTAGTTCTGATCGATGCGGGCCACTACGCCACCGAACGCCCGGCCTGCGATCGCCTAACCGAGATTGTGCGGCAGTGGGGTGCCCCCTGGGCGCAGCTCAGCGACCAAGACGAAGATTTTCGCCAGTTCTGGGGAAACTAGCCCGCCGTCCCCGACTCGGAGGGGTGCCCGCAGGGCAGGGTGGGTCATTTTTGGCCATTTGGGGGGCTGAGACTATAGTTAGAGAAACTGCCTCAGCCCTCCATGCAAAAAATTCTCATTTTGGCGGCCAACCCCAAAGACACCAGCCGTCTGCGCCTGGACGAAGAACTGCGCGATATCCAAGAAGGGCTGCGCCGCGCCAAGCACCGCGACCAGTTTGCCTTTGCCCAGCGCCTGGCCGTGCGCCCCCGCGATATTCAGCGGGCCATGCTCGAAGAAACCCCACAGATCGTCCACTTTTCGGGCCACGGCGAGGGAGCCGAGGGGCTAGTGTTTGAAACCGAAACCGGGCAGACCCAACTCGTCTCTGGTGTGGCCCTGGCCAATCTGTTTGCCCTGTTTGCCGACCCCGCCGAGCCAAACCCAATTCACTGCGTGGTGCTCAACGGCTGCTACTCAGCGGTGCAGGCCGAAGCGATCGCTGAGCAGGTGCCCTACGTGGTGGGCATGACCAAGGCCGTGGGCGATACCGCCGCCATTGAGTTTGCCGTCGGCTTTTACGATGCCCTAGGGGCCGGGCGCACGGTCGAGTTTGCCTACAAGCTGGGCTGCGCGGCGATCAACCTGGCGGGCAAACCGGAAAGCGCTACCCCAGTGTTGATTCATAAAAAAGCGCCCACCACCTCACCCACTACACCCGCCGCCACCCCCAATGCCATGACCATACCCCAAGACCGCACCAAGCTCTACCAGTTTTTACTCAGCCTGCCCGGCCCCCAGTTTGATGCCGTGGTGTTTGACCTCAACCCACCCAGGGGCAATGTCCCGCCCTCAAGCGCGCCCCAGGGCGATCGCGTGGCGGCCCTGCTGCACTGGGTAGAGAGCCCCATTGGCCCAGCCACAAAACTAGAGGCGGTGAGAACGGCTTTGGCCAACCTGCTAAACCCTCAGTAGCCCCTTCGGCAGACGGCAACCCACCGTCGGAGGGGCTACCAGGGAATATGGCGGCCCAGGCTCAGCCCGGTAGTTTGGCGGCGGATGGAGCTGCCGCCCTTGGGGAACGCAACGTCGGCGTAGGGCAGTCGGTGGATGGCTCGGCCCTGGTGTCGGGAGACGGCAACCAAATCAACCAGACGCACACGGTCAACCATTACTATGGTCTGCCAGAAACTCAGCCCGCCCCGACGCGCAAAGACCGCAACGAAAAAACGCTGATCAATGCGGTGTGGACGGAGGTGGATGACCGCCTGCGCCAGTCGCTGCACAACGCGATTTTGATACGTCTCGATATGGCCGAGCAGCGTAGCCAGGTGAATCGCCCCTGGGATAGCGAACTGCGCACCGCCGACCAAAAAGCCAAAACCCTGGCCCCCGGCACCCCCGTCGCCGAGGTGTTTGACCGCCGCGATGTGGGCGGCAAGCTGCTGGTGCTGGGTAACCCCGGCGCGGGCAAAACCACCACCATGCTCGATCTGGCCGCCACCCTGGTGCAGCGGGCCAATGGCGACCCGGAAGAACCCATCCCGGTGATGGTGAACCTGTCGTCGTGGCAAAATGCCAACCAGCCCTTTGCCGACTGGCTGCTGAAGGAGCTAAAGCTGAAGTATGGGGTCTCGCAAAAGCTGGGCCAAACCTGGCTGAGTGAAAAAAAGCTGCTGCCCCTGCTGGATGGCCTCAATGAGCTGCCCCCCGCTCGCCAGGAACCTGCGGTGCAGGGCATCAATACCTGGCTGCAAAGCGATACCGGGGCACCCCGCCTGCTAGTGTGCAGCCGATTGGAAGAATACGAACTCTACGCGAGCAAGCTTGACCTGAATGGGGCCATTTGTCTCAGCCCGCTGACCGACGAGCAGCTAAACGGCTACCTGGTCTCGCTGAAGATGACGCACCTGTGGGAAACCCTACAGCACGACGACGACCTGCTGGCGCTGGTGCGCACCCCGCTGCTGCTGAGCGTGTCGATTTTGGCCAATGATGATCTGGATAGGGCGCAGTGGAGTCGACTGCAAACGACCCAAGAGCGGCTCGACTACCTGCTGGATGCCTACATTGGGCGGCGATTGCATGAGCCGGTAAAAAGTAAGGCATATCCGCCAGGTAAACAACCCACAGCACGGCAAACCCGGCACTGGCTGGTGTGGCTGGCCAAGCAGCTCCAGGCCCAGTCAGAAGATGAATTTTTGATTGAGAAAATGCAGCCCACAATGTTGGCAAGTCGCAAGCAAAAAATTATTGTCGGGCTGATTGTCGGGCTGATTGGCGGAGATGAGCCTATTACTTTAGTTGAGAATTTCGATCTTTCTTTTTCGCGCTTCGCGCGAAAAAGTTTTTTCAGAGAATTAGGTCAATGGCTGATTGTCGGGCTGATTGTCGGGCTGATTGTCGGGCTGATTGTCGGGCTGAT
>RECJ01000265.1 GCA_007694115.1 Leptolyngbya sp. DLM2.Bin27
AGGCGCAACCTGACCTGCCTTCTGCCTTCTGCCTTCTTCCTTCTTCCTTCTGCCTTCTGCCTTCTGCCTTCCTCCACTAGCGATCTATCGCTGCTCGCAACTGCTGAAGCGATTGCCCCAGGACGACAAAGTCTGAATTTTGGGCCAGGGCCACCAGGGTTTCGGCATCGCTGTCATTCAGCATGCGGTTGTAGGCCTGAATCGCCGCTTCGAGCTGAGTGGCATTGATGGTAGCGCTGGGGGGCTGGGGCTGAAGCAGCAGGCCACCCACAGCATTAAACAAAGGCACCAGCGCCCTATAGTCGGCCCCCACCAGCGCCATTTCTACAAAAGAGGCCACCTGGTTGGGGGCCAGACCACTGGCAAAGGCAGCCGCTAGCAGCCCAGCGGCGTTGGCAATCTGGGCTTGGCTGCCCTGGAGAGGCATCACCATAGGCGTACCGCCTGGGGGCACAAACACCGCTGAGGTTCCCATCGTGCTAGGGCCACCGGCTGGGTCAACCATGACAGCCGGGGCGGTGATGCCTAGGGTGCCCTGGGTACTGGTCAGCGAGACGCTTTCGCCATTGGCGATTGCTGCTGCCACAGCGGCAGCAATCTCGTCCACCGGGCTGTCTTCGTCTTCGCCGACGCCGCTGGCCCCCACCGGGCTGGGGCTGCCCAGGGCAATCTCACCGGGGATAGTTAGGGTATTGGCCAGGGACGGGTTGCTGATCTGTAGGCTCTGCAAGACATCGATGGCAGCCTGGTTGATCTGCTGCTGGGCAGCGGCGGTGAGCGTGATCTCACCCGTGGCGGGATCGACTGTGGCGTTGGGGCTGGCTGACTCGACTATCTCTATCTCTTCGCCTGCCACAAAAGCCGCCCCGATGGGCAGCAGGGTTGAGCCGCCGACGGTCACACCACTGTTGAGGCCCGTAGGCGCTTTCCCGGCCACGGCGGGCAGGCTAAGGGCCAGTAGGCTTCCCACCAAAGCGGTTGTCAGCCAGGGCTTTTGCCGCCGTCGGCACACCAATCTATCCACGGTTGTTCTCCTTACTTAGCAAGTGAATTGGGCCGCTGCCGAGGGGCTGTGAGCGAGATGCTGTGAACGGGGCGCTAGGGCGATCGCACCCCGCCCGCCGGGTGCCTAAAACCGAGGGCCAAAATTGAAGCCATAGCCAATGCTCAGTACTGCGACGGAACCGGCGCGGGTATTGTTGCCGATATCGCCATAGAGCAGGTTTAGCGTTAGGGGCACTGTGGTCACGGGCACAATCGATGCGCCCACATTCACGCCCACACCACTCCAGGCCGTATTGATCGAAAACTGGGGATGCACCTGGAGCCCAACGCCAGCCAGCAGGCCTACATCGCTATTTTCGCCAGCAAAGGTGCCGCCGCCCAGCCCCACAGTGCTGGTAATCGGCAGCCGATTGACTGGGTGTTCGGGCTGGAGCAGGTGAGCGGCGGTGACGACGCCGTAGAGGCTGGAGCGACTGCCCCCGGCCTGCGGCCCGTAGGAGACAACGTTGTTTAGCCCTACGGCGGCGGCCACCTCGGTTGCGTCACCGCTGTAAATTTCGCGGTGCACCTTGGCATCAAAGCCGCCATTCTCGCCAAACCGGCGAATACTCAGCAGGTTGTAGTTGAGCTCTACCCCAACGGCCCGCCGCGAGTCTCCGAGCCCAAAGCCAGCGGACAGGCTGCCGTCGGCCTCGGGCCGTTCGCGGTCAGCCCCGCTCAACGAGGCGCTGATGAATGTATCGCCCCAGTTGGCCCCAAAGGCCGAAGGAATGCCAGCGCTGGGCGACGGCGGAAAGGTGCGCATCGGGGCGGCCGCTGTGGTTAGGGGGGCAACCTGCAGCTGACGGCGCAGCTGATCGGCATCGGCAGGGGTTTGGGCGACGGGGGTGACCTCAACCTGGCTGACCGCAGGCTGGGCCGCTGGGTTGAGAGCTGGCGCTGGGGACAGCTCGGGGGCAACCCAATCAACCCGCCCCGGCGACATGGTTGGCTGCGCGGTAGGTAGGGCTAGGGCGACATGGGTCGATCTGGTCGGTTTTGACAGATTGGGGAGTTGAGGGCCGGGGCGCAGGCTGGGTGGAGCGGCCTGGGGCGATGCCGAGGCCGGCGCTTGGTGCGCCACGGGCTGCCCGACGGCAGGGCGACGACGCCCCGAGCGCGAGGGCAGCGGCGGCAGCTGGGGCTCTCGACGCCAAGATTCGGGCTGGCTTACTTGGCTAGAGGGCGACGGAGTGGCCACGGTGGCTGACTCAGCCAGACCGGCGGCCGCGCGAATATCCTGCATTAGCGCCTGCGCCATTGCGGCCCTGGCCTGGAGCGTGGCCAGATCTGGGGCGACGGTGTGATCGCGCGCGACAGCGGCGGGGGCCAGGGGGGCGGGCTGGGCAGCGGCTGCCCAAGGGGCGGGGCTAGGCGCAGCTGGCGGCGATGCGGCCAGGGGCGCTGCTGTGATTCGGGGCGCTGCTGCGGGGGCAACCGCTTCTAGAGCGACCGCTGCGGGGGCAGGGGTGCCAGCTGTAGGCACCTCAACAATTGATACTTCAAGGGCCAGGGCCGGGGGTTTAGCCCTTTCGGGCTTTGACGCTGGCTCGACGGCTGACCCGACTGGGGTTGCGATCGCAGCTTGAAGCTGGTCTGGAGCCACCGTCGCTCCAGGGTTGGGATCGGCAACCACAGGCTCTTCAGCCGAGGCAGACATCGCCGGGGCCGCTTCGGGGGGCAAAGCCTCGGCCAAAGCCGGTGACTCTGGCGCTGCGATCGCCGCATTGCCCTCAGCCTCTGGCGGCGGGGCGACGGCGGCGGCGGCGATTGCTACCGACTGCTCAGATTCTGGGGTCCAGGCCGGGGGGGGCTGGTCAACCTGGGGTTCGGTGGTCTGCGCCGAGGGTTCTGGAGCAATCACCGGAGACGGGTTTTCCGCTAGGGCTGCCCCCAGGCCAGGATCAGGCACCACTGGCGGCAGATCGGTGGCGGCCTCTGCCCCCTGGGGTAGAAGCCCCAGCCCAGCTAACCCCAGCAGCCCGCCAGTCACTAACGATTTCGATTTAGGCTTCATCTGTTTTGCTCCTCACATCCCATTACCGTCGCCACACCTACTGCCGTTTAGACCTGCCTGTACTCGTTTGCTTCTGGTCGCTTGCTTCTGGCCGCTTGTTTCTGGTCGCTTGCTTCTGGTCGCTCTGTTACTAAAGGCCCTTGGCTAGCCGCTCCCGGCGGCCCCCGAGGTCACCGTCGGACGGCCATAGTAGCCGTAGTAGCTGTAGCTGTGCTGCCGATTTTGGGGTACGCCGTTGATTACCAGCCCCAGCAGCGGGGCCTGGGCGGTGTTGCCCAGGTCGGCCAGCACCCGCTGAATATCTGAGCGCTCGGATCGATTGAGCCGCACCACCAGCAACAGCCCGTCGGCGTGGGCGGCGATGAGTTTGGCGTCAATCATGCCGGCTAGGGGCGGCGTATCAACAATAATCAGGTCGTAGTGGCGGCGATACTGCTCGGTGATTTGCTGCATTTTGCGCGATGACAGCAGCCGCCCCGGAGCCGGGGGGAGCGCGCCCGCCGTCAGCAGGTGCAAATTGGGGTTGTCTGGCATGGTTAAGACCAAGTCATTGGCAGCCTCCAGCCCCTGGGTAATCAGCTCGCTCAGCCCCCGGCCATTGCGGCGGCCAAAGATCAGGTGTTGACTGGGCTTGCGCAGGTCGCCGTCGATGAGCAGCACTCGACGACCCATGTTGGCTGCCGCAATGGCTAGGTGAGCGCACATGGTCGATTTGCCTTCCCCTGGCACCGAGGAGGTCAGGGCCACCACCTGCACCGGGGTATCGGAGCTGAGCATGCGCAGGTTGGCTTCGAGGGAGTAAAACGCCTCAGCAAAACTAAAGGAGCTGTACAGATTGCCGGGGCTTTGGCTTTGGGCCAGCAGGTCGGCGGTGGTGGCGATCAGGCTGGGCACCATCAGTAGCGGCTGCTTTTGCAGGGCGGGGGCGTTGGGCACTAGGGCTAGGTTGGGCAGCTGGGTGGCCTTGACCAACTCGTCGGCGCTGTGAAAGGCGGTGTCGGCGCGATCGCGCAGCAGGGCCGCCCCGCCCCCCAGCAGCAGCCCCACCACCGTGCTGAGCAGCAGATTGCGGGGCAGATTGGTCATTTCAGTAATGCTCGACTCATCCAGGGGCGAGATCAGCTCCCAGGGGGCCGTCTGTCGGGCCATCTGCAGCCGCATATCTTGGCGACTGGTCAACAGCTGGTCGAGGCTGCTTTCTGCCACCGTCAGCTCTCGGGTAATCTGCTGGTAAGAGCGCGATAGATCCGCCAGCCGCTGAATCTCCGCCCGCAGCTGTTGCACCGCCTGGCCAATCGCTTGATCCTGGGTTTCCAGTACCTGCATTTGGTTAGCGGTATCCACCAGCTGCTGCATCAGCCCCCGACTGACCGATCCTTGGTAGCCCAGGGCGTCAGTCTCTACCGTCGACCCCACCAATCGCTGGGCTTCGGCTGCTAGCAGCGGCAACAGCTGCTGACGCTGATCTTCTAAGGCCCCAATCATCGGCGTATCAGACTGAAAGCGCGCTGATTCGGCGGCAATCGTCTGCTCAATTGCGCGCAGATCGCCCAGCAGGCTCTGGTAGGTCGGTGACTCGTTTAAGTTGGCCACCCCAATGGCCACAGTGGGTTCAAACCCCACCTGGCGGCGCAAGTTCTCGTAGAGGGGGCCGAGGGCCGTCAGCTGTACCCGCAGCTGTTCTTGGTCGGCCAGCATCTGGTTGAGTCGCTGGGTGACGCTCTCGGTGGTGGTGGTGACATTGACCAAGTCGTAGCGCTTTTGGAAGTCGCTCAGGCCCGACTCAATGGTGTCTACCTCCTGCCACTTTTCTTGCAGCTGCTCGTCTAAAAACTCTAGCCCTCGCCGCAGTTCTCCCTGACGGTCTTGCACGCTGTAGGCCACAAAACCCTTGACCACTTCCGAAATCACAGTGGTCACGACCTCTGGGTCAGAGTTCTTGTAGGTGATGCGCAGCACCTTAGATTCGCCTTCCTGGCTAATGACTAGATCATTGAGCAAGGTCGTGTACGTGATCTCGGGGTACTGCCGCTGGATGTTGGCCAATATCGGGTTGATCACATCGGGGCCGCGCAGCACTCGAATCTGGCTGGTGTAGTCTAAACCAGAGGTATTTCTAGCCCCCGCTACCCCCACCATGGCCTCTAGCCCCAGGGGATTGACGGCGGTGACCGGCTCCACCAACAGGTTGGCCGTGCCGCTGTAAACCGGGGGACGGCTCAAGTGCCACAGCGTCAGCCCGCCAAAAGACAGAGCTGCCACCCCGACAAATACCCCTACCCGACGTTTGAGTACCCCGATCAGATGGCCGAGGTCAAAGTCGTCGCTGTCATCTACGATCGCACTTGGTGCTGAGACTGGCACAAAACTGTGCTTGGCATGGCCATTGCCGTTGCCGTTGGTTTCTTCGGAAGTAGGCGTAGAAGAAAAAGGCATAGGATCAAGGGAAAATGTCCCTAGAATTCATCAACTTATAACTCAGAACTCAAATTTCGGCGCAGTGGGGCTCAGTCGGGTGGGGCCAACACCGGGTGTCATCACCGAGACCCCTGGGCCAACGGCTAAAACCCAAACAGACGCAGCACAGCAGCCAGCGGAGTCAACGGTCGCAGGAACAGGCCCAGGGTGTCGCCAGCGGTGGCGGCGACGTTGCGATCTACCATCACCACATCGTTGGGGCGCAGAATCGGGTTGGTCGTGTCATTGGCGGCGGCCGCTAGATCGACCTCGACTGTGCGCTGGTCAACGCTGCCATCGGGGTTGAGGCGCACCAGCTGCACCGTGGAGTTTTGGGCGCGGCTGCTCTCAAAGCCGCCAGCGGCCAAAATGGCCTGGTTGAGGGTGGCGTTGGCGGGCAGGGTGACGCCGCCGGGGCTGACCACCTCGCCGACCACCTGTACCGACATCTCAGCCGGTGAAAAATTAGCGCTGGCAATGGCCACCGACTCTGCAGGCGAAATCGCCACGGCTTTGGGAATCACAATCGTATCGCCGTCGCGCAGGCGCACATCCTGGCTAATGTCGCCAGTGCGAATTAGCTCCCACAGGCTGGTGGTGAGCAGGGCATCGCCCTGGCGCTGGGGCCGCCGCACCTGAATATCTCTGATGTTGGCCTGCTGGGTGATGCCGCCCGCCGCTTGAATCACCTGGGTCAGGGTGGGCCACTGACGACCCGCGCCCCCACGACCCCCGACGCTGCCGCTGGTTTCGGCCTCTAGCTCAATGGTGTAGGTGCCGGGGCGGTTGACTTCCCCCGCCACCACCACTCGCACCGGGCGGGCTGACAGCAGCGTGACGGTGAGCTGGGGTGGGCGAGTCAGCAGCCGAGCGTAGCTGGTGACCAGGGCCGCTTGGGCCTCGGCCAGGGTAAATCCCTGTACCGCCACCGTACCCGCCATGGGCAGGGTCAAAGTGCCGTCAACGAGCACCTCATGGACGCCGTTTTCGGGGCCGCTAAATTCGGGAATGTTGAAGATGTCAATGCGAATGCGATCGCCTGGCCCCAGCACGTAAGCTTCAGGCAAGGTGGCTTCAGGCAAGGCGCGTTCAGCCACCGCTGGGCGTGGGGGACTTGTCGGGTTAAGGGGAATTGTCGGGCTGAAGGTAGGCTCAGCTAAGCCAGACTCAACATCGTTAGCCAGGGGCAGCGTGTCGGCCCGGGCCACCGGGCAACTTCCGAGAGTTGCGATCGCCCCTAGGGCACCCAACCCCCAGAGTATCGTTCTGTAGCGGGTCATTCACTGGCCTCCTCAGGCTTTCCGGACAACCGCATCAAATCTTAATATCGTTAATTAGGTAATTTAGGTGCTCCGCGAACGCTGATCATGCTCTAGAAAAGCGCCCATGACCTCTGTAAAGTTGTAAACGTTAACCTTGTGCCAGGGAAAGTTGGTATGCCAACGCGCATTTGGGGTTGACTGTAGCCAATGTGAGCGCCAATAACAATGAAGAGTTTGTGAAGATCAGCTCTAGGGGCTGTCATCCTCGGGCGCTGTTTGCTTCTCTATAGTCGTCTGTACCGGCTCCGCCGGTATGAAACGTTCACCGGGCGGGCGGCGGGTGGGCTGATCTGGCGGGCAAAATTTTCCTGAGGCGCACGATTCTAAACCAATTGCCCACCGAGTACATTAAGGCAGAAGGCAGAAGGCAGCTTCCTACTAACCCCGCTGGGGTGAGCACAACGTGGAAGAAACACCTA
>RECJ01000127.1 GCA_007694115.1 Leptolyngbya sp. DLM2.Bin27
GCTAATTCGCTTCCGCCAGGGCCAGGTTCCCCAGCGGTTGCAGCAGCTATTGGGCTGGCTGGCCCTCAAATTTGGTCGCCCCACTGAGCAGGGGCGCTTAATTCAACTGCGGCTGACCCATCAGGATATGGCTGACGCCATTGGCACCACCCGCGTCACCGTCACCCGCCTGATGCAAGAGCTAGAGCGCAACGGGCAAATTAGCTACTCCAAAAAAAATTATGTCATTTTGCCTCAGTAACGGCGGTGGGGCGGGGTTTAGGGTTCACGGTTTGCGGTCTGCGGTTCTGCCCGGCACCGTATACCTTGCACCATTACCTCGCCTTTGGCCCAGAGATTCATTGTCTCCACAGCCACCGCACCATTTCGGCCCTGTTTCTCACCCATATCGGCCTGTGCCCCAAGCATAATGCCGCAAAAAGCCGGGGTGCGTTTGCACACCCCGGCTAAAGCAATCTAAACCTTGGTTCAGTGGCTTACATTAGACCAATTTGAGACAAGATGCCCTGGCCCGTCAAAAACTCAGTGGCAACTCCAATCACAAAACCCAGCATGGCCAGGCGACCGTTCCAGGTTTCGGCAAAACTAACAAACCCAAACTTACTTTCGTTATTTTCCATGACCGATAACCTCTAAATTTGTAAGGGCTTCACTTTTTCAAGCTTTCTTTACAAAGATTAACACAAGAGCCCCTGTCTGGCTAGAGGGTTCCATGAAAATAACCAGCCATTGACGATGGCTCTCAGCCCTCACCCCGGCCCCTTTCCCTGGGGGAGAGGGGTTCTGAATCCGGCCCCCCTTCTCCCCGACACCGCATCGCTCAGCCTTGGTGTCTGATTGCCTATGGTTTATAGAGCCGTTTAAGTGCTAGCTAGAACACCGTTTGACCCAAAGCCGGCACGGTTCCGAATGGGGAAAGGTCAATATCCTTTGCTCCTGTTTGGATGGGCAGCTTGACCGTGTCGGCGGGACGCCTGCCCTACGGATTTTCACAATTTACGTAGCTCGTTTCGTCGGGATGCCTGCCCTACTGGTTAACCGTATCGTTTTATACGATTTTATTTAACCACAGATCTAGAAGAGCTGACAATTGTGAACCCAGGGGGGGATTCGGATTTAGCATAGGACATTCTATTTTGTGGGTTGGTTGTAGCAAGCTTGATCTAACCGCCACTTATTTAGGAGTAGTAACCTATGGCAGAATCTAGGCCTTCGCAATCTGATTTGCATCCTAAAACTCCCCAGAAAAATAACGTCTTAGATGTAATTTTGGGTGGAATTGAACGGATTGGCAATGCGTTGCCAGACCCCGTCACCATGTTTTTAATCCTAGCCATACTGGTGATTTTAATCAGTGGGCTAGCTGCTGCTATTAATGTCTCTGTGGTTCATCCTGCTACCGAAGAAACGGTTACAGCTGTTTCCCTTTTGACTCCTGACGGCATTCGGCGGATTATCACTGAGGCTGTACGCAACTTTGTCGAGTTTCCGCCTCTAGGGGCGGTATTGGTAGCAATGCTGGGGGTTGGGCTATCAGAGCACACTGGGCTGCTGTCGGCTGCCCTGCGATGGGGCGTGTCGGTTGCCCCCTTGTCGCTAGTGTGTCCGGCGATGGTGTTTTTGGGCGTGATGTCTAACCTGGCGTCTGATGCCGGTTATGTGGTGCTGACACCCCTGGCAGCAATGCTGTTTGCGGCGGTGGGGCGTCACCCCATTGCGGGGCTGGCGGCGGCATTTGCAGGTGTCTCTGGTGGGTTTAGCGCCAACTTGCTGATAGGCACGCTCGATCCCTTGCTGGCGGGCATCAGTCAAGATGCGGCGGGGTTTATCGATCCAGATTATGTTGTGAATCCTACCGCAAATTACTATTTTATGGCGGCTTCTACCTTTGTCATTACCCTAGTGGGCTGGGTTGTTACGGATAAAGTGGTGGAACCTCGGCTGGGGGTGTATGCTGGCGAAAAAGTTGCAGATGATGAACACACCCTGACATCAGCTGAACGCAAGGGGCTGCGATGGGCGCTCTATTCGCTGCTGGCATTCTTGGCGCTGTTGGCAATGTTGGTGTTGCCACCCAACGGCATTTTACGCGATCCAGAAACTCTGACTATTGTCCCCTCTCCCTTCCTCAATGGCATCGTAATTTTAATTGCGCTGGGCTTCTTGATTCCTGGCATTGTCTACGGCATTCCGGCAGGTACGGTTCGCAACGACAAAGACGTGGTTAAAGGGATGTCAAAGGCAATGAGCGCTATGGGTTACTACATAGTCTTATCTGGGTGCATCCCAGTCTTGTAAGTCTAGAGGTGAGATGCCTTTCAAAGCCCCTGATTCTCCTAGGTTTGATGACTACGCATTTGTACTTATTGCAAAACTGGGATGCACCCTCTTATCTTTTGTAGCAGCTCAGTTTATTGCCTACTTTGGTTGGAGTAATCTGGGTGTGATTTTGGCCGTGAATGGTGCCAATCTCTTGGAAGCTAGCGGGTTTACCGGCATTGCGCTGCTACTTGGGTTTGTGTTTTTGAGTGCGGCGATCAACCTTTTCATTGGCTCTGCGTCTGCCCAATGGGCGATTATGGCACCTATTTTTGTGCCAATGCTGATGCTGGTAGGGTACACACCTGAGCTAACTCAGCTCATTTTCCGCATTGGCGATTCTACGACCAACATTATTACGCCACTGATGGTCTATTTCCCGCTAATTGTGGCCTTTGGGCAGCGGTTTGATAAAGACTTGAAAATTGGTACGTTAATTGCGACTATGCTGCCCTACTCCATTGCCTTTTTAGTGAGTTGGTCAATATTTTTTGCCATCTGGTTTGTGTTGGGGTTGCCCTTGGGCCCCGGGGCTGCTGTGCGCCTGGGTTAAATCAGGGCGAATGGGAGCCATCAATGAGAAGCCACTGATGGGGAGTGTACGGTGTAAGGCTCGCGGTAGGGGTGCATCGCATGTGCCCCTACGGGTGGGCCGCTGTTAGACAGGTGTGGATCGCTGCTGCTGCCGCCTCCCCGGTGCGTACGGCACCATCAAAAAAGCCCGGCCAGCGCTCTGCCATTTCTGTCCCCGCCCAGTGAATGCGCCCGACCGGGGTGGTCAGGGCTTCACCGTAGCTCGTCCATACCCCCGGTGGCATGAAGGCGGCGTATCCGCCGCCAGTCCAGGGTTTGCTGGGCCAGTCTATTTCGTCGTAGGTCACAGGTGAAAGGGCTTCTGGCCCCCAGTAGTCGGCTAAGTCGGCTAGGATAGCTGCCCGGCGTTGGCGAAACCTCTCCGCAGGGGACTCGCCTTCCCCCAGCGCCCACCAATCTCGGTAGCGATCGCCCACCACAAAGGCCGCCATCACCCCCACGCCTGTCTCTGGGTCAGAGCTATCGGCGCAGAGTTCAATCCACGGGCAGTTGCCTATGCCCAGACCCGCCAGCCCCTGTTCCCGCCAAAATGGCCCATCGTAGGAGACCAGTATCTTGGCGCAGCAGCCCATCGGCATCCGTTGTGTCAACTGGGCTCGCATCGGGGGCAGGGGCGGATCGTAGTGAATGCGACCCGCTAGATGGGGCGGCATGGCCACAACAGCATACCGTGCGGCGAAGCGACCCTTTCTAGTTTCAACCTCAACCCCGTGCTCAGTTTGGTTAATGCCGAGAACGGGTTCCCCTAGACGAAGGTTCTGGCCCAACTCAGCCGCTAGCTTAGCTGGTATCTGACCGGCCCCACCATGGATCAGTTCGGCTTCTGGATATTCTGCCTGGGACGCGCAGGTGTGCCCCCAGAGCACATGGAGAAGCGAGATCTGGCTGGGTTCTGCAGGACCTAGGAAGCCAACTGTACGCGCCATGTAGGCAAAGTACCAGTGCCCAAATGCCGTGGTTGTATTTGCTTCTATCCACTGGGCAAAGGTTTGGTTGTCCAATCTTTGCGTGTGTCCATTGCGGCGGGGATGGCCGGGGGATAAGGTTTGAGCTAGGGCTTCAAATCGCTCCCAGGCCGCCATCGCATCCTGCCATTCTGCCTGGCTTACTGGGGGGGGCTCTCCCTCAGGAAAGCCCTCGAAAAATCCGTCAAACTCGTGACGGACGCCGTCAAACAACAGCACTTTCTTACCCTCAGTGTGGAAGGGGAAGCGACGAATGCCATACTCGTCCAGCAGTGCTAGAAATCGATCTTGAGTTGGCCCCACCCACTGTCCACCAAAGTCAAGCCACTGCCCTGACGGCAACAGCCGACCGACCATCCGACCGCCCCAGTTCTCCTGTGCTTCAATCACCAAAACGCTGTGCCCAGCCCGATGTAGATTACGGGCTGCGACCAGGCCAGATAATCCGGCTCCAACGACGATGCAATCATAGAGAGTTGGCATACTGTTTGCTGATCGACATAGTTTACTGATTAACAGAGTCTGACTGCTACACTATGAGCCTATAGCAACTGCTATCGACTGTGCTAAAGCCTGCTCAACTAGGTGTCTGAGCGGCAAGATTTCGGCAGTCGCACTGGTACAACGCACTACGATGGCCCCCGCCCTCTCCCCCTCCTTCGATATGACCCGCGCCGAGATTGTCGCCGCCATGGAGCAGCGCATCGAAAAGGGCGATCGCACCAAGCTCACCCGCCGGGAATTGGATCAGCTGATCGCCATCTTGGTGGCTCGATTGGTTGATCTCAACCAGGGCGATGCGGACACGAAGAGCCAAATCGATCCCCTCTGCGCGGCGGAGCAAGCCCTCCTAGAACAGGCTTTTTCTCAAAACTCGATCAATTCAGTCTATTTCCCTCGCTACACAACGGCGATTAAGGCTGCGATCGCAGCGGGGCACATTCAGCTCACCGGCAAAAATTCCTATCCCAGGCCATGGTTCAAGCGCCAGCCTCAGCCGGGAGAACCCAGCCAGGGGGTAGACCGTCGCCACTACGCCCTCGACGGGTTTACCTACCCGATTGAGGTGCAGACCCAGCTCAGGGCTGCCACGACCCAAAATGCCAATGCCCGCCAGGACGATCGCCAGCCGGTCGATCTCGATGCCTATATGGGCAAAATCAAGTTTCTGCTGGCCTCCAGTGACCCGATCGACTTGATTATTGCGATCGCAGCAGTGACCGGGCGGCGGCATACCGAAGTCGTTAGCCTCGGGCAGCTCAAACCTTGCGCCGCTGACATGGCCCAGCTGATTCCCCAGGATCACCCCTACCTGCTGCGCTTTACCGGGCAGCAGAAGACCGCTAAACCTGCCTACGACCTGTTGACCCTGGTACCCGCCCAGGATGTCTTGCGGGCGATTGAAAAACTCAGGGCCACCGCTGAAATCCACGACTTAGCCGGGGTGGCCTCAGATGATCCCAGGATGGAGGCGCTCAACGCTCGGGTGAATCGTCGGGTCATTAAGCTGCTCGGTGAGGTGCTGCCAACACCGCAGGGGTTTACCAATATCTCGATCCACCGCTGCCGGGCGGTCTATGTGCCGATTGCGCTCCATTATTTTTGCCCAGCCAACATGGCAGAGCAGCGCCTGGCCCAGCATCTCTTGGGCCATGTGCTGCTAGATGACACCACCACCGGCAATGCCTCGGTAACGGGCCATTACTACCAGTATTATCTGACTCGCCACGGGCAGCCGCTCACGGCGCGGGGGGTGAAGCTGGCCGCCAGTGGCCCTGTTCCCCTGCCCCCTGATGAGCTAGATACATCCGAGCTTGCCCCACCCTCTACCGACCCCCAAGGAGCACTGACCATGGCCGATATGCTCTCTGCCAAACCGCCGCCGCCGCCAAGTGAATCAAGGGCCGGTGACCCGGTCTGGACGACGATCGCGTCCCAGGCAGCGACGATCTCAACCCAGGCCCAGACCATCTCGGCCCAGGCAGCGACGATTGATCGGCTGGCTCGATCAGGCGGCGGGGCGGGCGATGATGCAGAATTTAAGACGCTCAAGGGCGAACACGCGCGGCTATTGGCGATGCTCGACGAGCTGAGGGAAATTGCCGCTGACCCCAATCAACTCCAGGCGGCGCAGCGGTTCTTTGCCTTTGATTTTGACCTCAAGAACGAGGGCGAGGGCAAAGAGACTGAGCCGCCGGCGGCACCGGCTGCCTCTACCCCAGATCGGCCGGCTGACGACGACGGCGGCGGCCACGACGACAGCGGCGGCGACGACGACGGCCACAGCAAGGCTCAAAACACTAAGCCCTATCAGCGCGGGGTGCGGCTGCTTGAGATCGCCCAGCAGTGGGCCCAAGCCCATCCCCAATCGACGGTCAAGTTTTCTGGGGCGTTACTCAAGGCGGTGGGCGTGCATGCGGCGGCGATTAAGGCGCTTACCACCGACCTCCACGCTGAAATCGAGGCGTTCAATAAATCCCTGGGAGAGGATTCGCTCAAAACCCACAACAAGGGCAGAACCGAGCCGTTCCTCGCCTTTGCCAGAGATCAACTCCAAGCCGAGGGCCTCTATCAGCCCCGCAACTAGTGCAGGCAGGCAGAAGGCAAAAAGCCGAAGGCGGCAAGGGGATGCTCGGCGTTGCTGCATGACGGCATGACCTTGGTGGCGGGCGCGCAGCGGTGCGCCCCTGCCGGGGCCGCTGACCAATTACGGTGGGCCGGTGCTGTGGGTTCTGGCGAGTCCCCTAGCTCAAAATCTGGCAGCGGGGGTCGCGCAGGCTGGCTTTCTCGGGCTCGCGGGGAAACCAAAAGGCGGTGCGTTTGCAAATCTCCACCAGCATCAGCATCACCGGCACTTCGATCAGCACCCCCACCACCGTGGCCAGGGCCGCCCCCGAATTGAGCCCAAACAGGGTGACTGCCGTGGCGATCGCCACCTCAAAGTGGTTGCTGGCTCCAATCATTGCCGCCGGGGCCGCATCTTCGTAGGACAACTTGAGTTTTTGGGCCGCCACGTAGCCAATTAAGAAAATGAAGTTGGTTTGAACAAATAGGGGCACAGCAATCAGCACAATGTGCAGCGGATTGTTGACGATTAGCTCGCCCTTAAAGGCAAACAGCAGCACCAGGGTAATTAGCAGGGCCGAAATCGCCACCGGGTCGAGGTATTTCAAAAACTTGGCCTCAAACCATTCCAGACCTTTATGCTTTAAAATCCAGTGGCGGCTGTAGACCCCGCACAACAGCGGCAGCCCCACATAGATCAGCACCGACAGCACAATGGTGCCCAAGGGCACCGATAGATCGCTGGCCGACAGCAACCAGCGGCCCAGGGGCGC
>RECJ01000219.1 GCA_007694115.1 Leptolyngbya sp. DLM2.Bin27
GGTAGACCTGCTGCTTCGACTGAATTTTGCCCTTGAGGGTGGCGGCAACAATTTCGTCTATCAGGGCTTGGTAGGGCTGGGCCATAGGTCAAAGGTTGCAGTTGGTTGCGGTCGGGTGCAGCCTGATACCAAATCCAAATCGCACCAGCCCAGTTCCATAAAGGCAAAACTGTAGGGGCAAATGACATTTGCCCAGTCAACTAGGGGGCAACCCCGCTGGATTTGCCAGCAAGATTTGCCGGCGAGATTTGGTACGGGACGCTGGCAGAAAACAGTCTCTGACAAAGGAAACCTGTTGTCCAAGTTTGACACAGATCTTTTGCTCGGTTCAGCCATTCTTCGCCAGGAGACTGGCGGGAGTGAGATACTTTGGAGCTAATCAATTCAGGCTTGAAGCTATGGACGGTGGCAACTAATGGGCGGGGCTCCCTGGAGTAGCACCCATGCAGCGGTGCATCGGCTGCTGCGGGTGAGGCCTTTGCTGCCCCCTGGGGCGGCGGTGCTGGTGGCGGTCTCAGGGGGCCAAGACTCGGTCTGCCTGCTTAAGCTGCTGGTCGATTTGCGGCCCAAGTGGGGCTGGCGGCTGCATGCAGTGCACTGCGACCACCGCTGGCGACCCGACTCTGGGGCCAATGGTGAGTTTGTGCGGGGGCTGTGCGATCGCTACCAAATCCCCTGCGATCTTGCCGTTGCCGAAACCGCTATCCCCACCGAAGCCGCCGCCCGCCAGTGGCGCTATCAGGTGTTTGAGAAACTTGCCCTTGAGCAGCGCTGCACCCAGGTGGTGACCGGACACACAGCCAGCGATCGCGCCGAGACTCTGCTCTACAACCTGCTGCGCGGCAGCGGCACCGACGGGCTGCAAGCCCTGGCCTGGCAGCGGCCCCTAGCGCCCGCCAGCCCGATCACCGTAGTCCGCCCTCTACTAGAACTCACCCGGACACAAACAGAAGAATTTTGCCGCCAGTTTGACCTGCCCATTTGGGCAGACTCGACCAACGAAGACCCGAGCTACGCCCGCAACCGCATTCGCCTAGAGCTATTGCCCTACCTGCGAGAGCACTTTAACCCTGGGGCCGAGTCAACCCTGGCCCACACCGCTGAGCTGCTGAGCGCCGAGGTAGAGCTGCTAGAAGCCATGACCGGGGATCTGTATCGCCAGGTGGTCATCCCCCCTAGCGCCGAGGCACCGTGGCAGGTGCAGCGATCGCCCCTAGCCGCCGCCCCCCTCGCTCTTCAGCGGCGGGTGCTGCGGCGCGTACTTCAGCAGGTTGCCACCGCCCAGGTGAGCTTTGAGCAGGTCGAGAAACTCTTGGCCCTGCTGAGCGCCCCGAACGGTAGCCAGAGTGATCCGTTGCCTGGGGGTGCGATCGCCGTGGTGCGGGGGGAGTGGGTGGTGGCGGGAAGAGTGGGTGAGTAGGTGGGTGGATGGGTGGATGGGTAGGGGCAGACCTATGTGTCTGCCCTAGCTAGGGTGATGGGTGGGGGAGTTAGGATGGGGGTGTTGCAGCTATTTTCCTAGGACAGGGTTGGCCATGGTTCTCCCTTCTGCTGTGCGTTACCAGATGGTGCGCCTGAGTGCTCTCAGCCGCCCCCTGCGCCGTCCGGCAGTGTGGGGTAGCTTGGCCATGCTGGGGCTGCTGGCGGTGGTGGTGCCCCAGTATCTGCAAAATCCTCAGTGGCGCAGCGAGTATGAGCCAGCCACCGCCAGCCCATCGGTCGACCCCACCACTGACCTCGGGGGGTTATCCAGCCAAGACTTGGCCGATTTGGCCGAAATTGACAATCTGGCCCAGCTGCTAAACCAGCTTCAGCCCGTGACCTCAAGCGCCCTAGATCGACCCAATGCCGATGCCGCCAGCCTGGCTCTCCCCCAGGCGACACCGGAACCTGCGGCGGCCAGCCCCTTTGCGGCCTACCTAGAGCGCAGCCGCTTTCGGTTTAGCCCCGCCCCCAGCGGCGCACCGGGGGCGGGGGCAACCCTGCCAGGGACGCAGCCGGGGCAGCTGTCGCTGCTCTCGCCTTCAGCCGCCGCCGAGACGCCCAGCCCGCTACAGCAGGCCCTCAACCAGCGGCTCAATCCAGCATCAGAGTCATCGGCCAGTCCAGAGCCCAGCCGCACCGCTGTAGGCCTCGCCCCCAGCGGGCTAACGCCCCAGCCCTGGATGGTAGAGGGGAGCCTACCGGGGGTAGACCAGCGATTTAATCGCACCACGCCACAGATGTCGCCGCCCCCCGGTACCACCGGCTATACGCCGCCGCCGGGGCTAGCGCCTAGCCCGGCAACGGCTGCACCCGCTGCTGGGGCGATCGCCCCAGCAGGGCTAAACCTAGACTTTGCTGCGCCCGTGACTGCGCCCGTAGGGGGTACGGTGCGATCGCCCCAGCCCAGCGCCTTCGACAATAATTTGGCCGCCCCAATCCAGCCCAGCCCGGCCCCCTTCTCGGCCCCCAGACCTCCCGGCGTCTACACCGGCAATGGCTATATCAACACCTTCTCTAACCCCAGCGGGCCAGTGGATTAGTCAGCGTTCGACTCCGGGTACGGATCGCTCAATTGCTCAGTTTCTGGGCAATCGTCGGAGACGTTCAGCTCCACGTCGCCGCGAGGCACAGCAGCCAGGCGCTTAGTAACGGCACCAATGCTCTCCAGGCGCACCATCTCTTCCCACGAGCAAATTTCGTCGTCTTCCTCGGTTTCGTAGCGAAAGGTGACCAAATCGCCTTCTATATCTAGAATCTTGGCCCGCTCAATCCAACGCTGCTGATCCCGTAGAAAAATCCACACATCTTGACCATCACAACAGAGTTGATAGATCTTGCGGTGTAGCATAGTCGCGGCTCCTTCACAGGTAACATCAACGCTGATTCGCTTGACGGTCGCAGGGGACGTTCTCCCTTTTCTTATCAATCAAGCTGGTCTAGCAGTGTAGCAAGTCATACAACGGCTTGCCCACGGGGTCACCCGCAGCGCCCTAGGGCGAACGCTATAGTGAGAACTCAGCCCCCTCCCCCGCCCTGCCCTATGCTGCTGCACCTCTGCACCTGGCCCGAAGTCGAAACCTACCTCACCCAGTCATCGGGCATCATTTTGCCCATCGGCTCCACCGAGCAGCATGGCCCCACCGGGCTGATTGGCACCGACGCCATCTGCGCCGAAGTGGTGGCCAAAGGCGTGGGCGAGGCCACCAATGCCCTGGTCGGCCCCACCATTAACGTGGGCATGGCCCTGCACCACACCGGCTTCCCCGGCACCATGACCCTGCGCCCCAGCACCCTAATTGCCGTCATTCAAGACTACCTCTCGCCCCTGGTACGCCACGGCTTTACCCGCTTCTTTTTTATCAACGGCCACGGCGGCAACATCGCCACCCTCAAGGCCGCCTTCGCCGAGACCTACACGGCCCTCGCCACCGATCGCATTCCCAACGCCGAGCAGGTGCGCTGCAAGACCGCCAACTGGTTTATGGCCCGGTCAGTCTACACCCTGGCCAAAGAACTCTACGGCGATCAGGAAGGCTCCCACGCCACCCCCAGCGAGGTGGCCCTGACCCAGTACGCCTACCCCGATTTCATTAAGCAGGCCCCCCTAGAGCCGCAGGTGGCCCCGTCGGGCCACGCCATCTACAGCCCCACCGACTTTCGCCTGCGCTACCCCGATGGCCGCATGGGGTCTAACCCGGCGCTGGCCACCCCCGAGCACGGCCAGCAGCTCTACGAGGCGGCGGTGAAAGACCTGACCAGCGACTACCTGGCCTTTCTGGCGGCAGAGTAAACGTCTACCTACCTCTAGTCGTTCAAGGTTCTGGCATTTGCCAGTTGGGGTTGATCAAACTGGTCAGCACGTGGTCTTGCCACTGGCCGTTGATGAAGAGATAGTCGCGGGCGATGCCTTCAATTTGAAAGCCCAACCGCTTGAGCACCTTGGCGCTGCGGTGGTTGTGGGGCATGTAGTTGGCCATCAGCCGGTGCAGGTTGAGATCGTCAAAGGCGTAGGCAACCAGCCGCTGGCCCGCCTCGGTCATGTAGCCCTGGCCCTGGTGCTGAGCCGACAGACCGTAGCCCAAGGTGGCCCCTTGCAGCGCCCCGCGCACCAGGGTGTTGAGGTTGATGGTGCCGATCACCTGGTCGGGCTCGGCTTGCAGAAATATCAGCAGTTTGACCGCATAGCCCGTGTGAAAGTCAGTGGCCCGCGAGGCCAGCACAGTCTGCCAAAAGTCGCGGGTGTAGAAGTTGTCTGGGCGCTGCGGCTCGAAGGGGGCTAGATAGGCGCGGTTGACCCGGTAGTAGTGCAAGATCGCGGGAATGTCGTCGTTGGTGCCCAGGCGCAAAATCAGGCGCTGGGTCTTTAGCTCGGGTCGTCTGGTCACGATCGCAGCCCATAGTAGTGGCCCACCGAGGGTTGAGTTGAGCAATGGATGTCATCCTCGGTGAGGGAAGCATTGTAATGGTGCCATGGTGGGCAGGTGGATGATAGGGGCAGACCTACGGGTCTGCCCTGGTATGGGGGATGGACGGGTAGGGCGTAGGGGCAGACCTACGGGTCTGCCCTGGTATGGGGGATGGGTGAAGGGGGGAGTTAGAGGGAGACAGGCTTTTCGGTATAGTAGGGGTCTGCAAAATCGAGGACTAGAGAGCTATGGCGCGCCTGGCACTGTTGAGCGTATCGGATAAAACTGGGCTGGTGGACTTGGCCAAGGCCCTGGTAGAAGAATTTGGCTTTGATCTGATTAGCAGCGGCGGCACGGCCAAGGCGATCGCAGCGGCCAACCTCCCGGTCACTAAGGTTTCTGATTATACCGGCTCGCCCGAAATTCTCGGCGGGCGGGTGAAGACGCTGCACCCCAAAATCCACGGCGGTATTTTGGCGCGGCAAGACCTGGCTGAAGATCAGCAAGATTTAGCCGACAACGGCATGCGCCCGCTGGATCTGGTGGTGGTGAATCTCTATCCCTTTGAGCAGACCATTGCCAAGGCAGATGTGACCATGGCCGATGCGATTGAGAATATCGACATTGGCGGGCCAGCCATGCTGCGGGCGGCGGCGAAGAACCACGCCCACCTGACGGTACTGTGCAGCGCTGAGCAGTATGGGCCGTACCTGGAAGCCCTACGAGCGAGCGCAGGACAGGTGCCCTTAGCATTTCGCCAGGAATGCGCGCGGGCAGCCTTTTGGCACACGGCCAGCTACGACCAGGCGATCGCCACCTACCTCACCCAATCCATCAGTGAACCGGGCACCGCCGAACCCGATGCACTGCCCCAGCAGTGGGCGCTGTCGGGTCGCCAGCAGGCCACCCTGCGCTACGGCGAGAACCCGCACCAGACGGCGGCCTGGTACCGCACGGGTTCTACGCCCACGGGCTGGGCCGGGGCCGAGCAGATCCAGGGCAAAGAGCTGAGCTACAACAACCTGGTCGATCTCGAAGCGGCGCGGCGGATCATTGCGGAGTTCCCGGCGGATCGCCCCGCCGCCGCCGTGCTCAAGCACACCAACCCCTGCGGGGTCGGGATGGGCGATAGCCTGTCTACCGCCTACCGCCGCGCCTACGATGCCGACGATGTCTCGGCCTTTGGCGGCATTGTGGTGCTGAATCGCGCCATCGATGCCGACACCGCCCAGCAGCTCACGGGCACGTTCTTGGAGTGCATCGTTGCGCCGGGGTGCGACGATGCCGCCCGCGAGATTTTGGCCAAAAAGCAAAACCTGCGGGTGCTGGTGCTAGAAGATCTGCTGACCGGGCCAGGGCAGGTGGTGAATGCGATCGCAGGCGGATTTCTCCTGCAAGCCCCCGACACCTACCGCGACGACCCCGCCACCTGGCAGATGGTCACCGAGGCCCAGCCCACCGAGGCCGAGCTAGCCGAGATGCTATTTGCCTGGCGGGTAGTCAAGCATGTGAAATCAAATGCGATCGTGGTGACGCACCAGCAGCAGACCCTCGGCATTGGCGCAGGGCAGATGAACCGGGTTGGCTCGGTCAGCATTGCCCTGGCCCAGGCGGGGGCCAAAGCCCAGGGTGCGGTGTTGGCCAGCGACGGCTTCTTCCCCTTTGACGACTCTGTCCGCACCGCCGCAGCGGCGGGCATTCGCGCCGTGGTGCAGCCCGGCGGCAGCCGCCGCGATGACGACTCGATCAAAGCCGCCAATGAGCTGGGCCTGATTATGGCCATGACCGGCGTGCGGCATTTCTTGCACTAGACGCACTAGAGGATTTTCCAGTGGTGCATCGCTGCGCGGCTGCACCCTACGGATCGCCCCCCTTATTCTTGAGGTGACTTGGCCTCAGCAGCGGCTCCCTCGGGCACAGGGTCGTAGCCGCCGGGGTGAAACGGGTGGCAGCGGGTAACGCGCCGCGCCGCCAGCCAGCTGCCCTTAACCGGGCCAAACCGCTCGATCGCCGTCAGCGCATACTGCGAGCAGGTGGGGTTAAACCGACAGGTAGGCGGCAACAGCGGCGAGATCAGCCGCCGATAGCCGTGAATGAGCCAGAGCAAAAGACGCTTCATGGCTTTATTTTATCGGGTGTTGGGTGTCGGGTGTCGGGTGTCGGGCAGAATCGTGAAGCCAGTACCCGAAACCTGAAACCCACAACCCTTCTAGTAATCCAACGTTAACGTGCTGTAATCGTCCGGGGCCTGACGGCTGCTGCGCTCGGGCAGGTAGACGTTGGCGCTGGGGGCAAAGCTTGCCCCCTGGGGTTTGGCCACCGCACGGGGCGGGGTGGGTTGGCGGAGGTGGGTGGCCGTGGCTTCGAGCGTTGCGGTTTCCTGGTTGATTTCGGCCAGGCGATCGCACAGCTGCTGCCGCCGACTGTCGATATACTCTAGCTCCTGTTCAAGGCGGGTTTTCTCGACGGTGAGCTTGTACAGGTCGAGATACTGCGCGGCCTCGGTGGCGGGGCGCGGCATGGTGCTGATTTTAGGAAAACTTCGGCGGGGGGCGCGTTTGATGCTCATAGGCTATCCGGGGGCTGACCTAGCGTTCACAGCGTTAGCTTGCCCGGTCTGTGCAGTAAACTCCCAAGGCTGGATAGATTAATGATCGACCGAATTGGCCAACGCTATTTCTACAGAAGTCTGAAAAATGAGTCCAGCCCAAGCTTTTCTTGTTATCGGAGCCAGTCGGGGCATTGGGGCAGCGGTAGCCCAGCATGTGTCTAGCCAGGGTCACACCGTCTGGTCAGTCTCTAGAAGCCCTGCCGTAGCAGGTCAGTGGATCCAGGCGGATATTTCAAGGCCGGAGGGGGTGGGTGCGATCGCAGCCGCCCTCGGCGACACCCCCCTCGACGCCCTGCTGTTTATGGGCGGCGTGTGGGAAGCGGGCGCGTTTACCGACGCCTACGATTTCCTCGACAGCTCCGACGCTGAGACTCGCTGGGTGATGAATGTGAATGCGATCGCACCCATCGAAATCACCCGCGCCCTGGCGGCAAACCTGGCCCAGGCCGCCAACCCCCGTGCCATCTACATCGGTGCCCTCTCGGGGCTAGAGAACTGCGCCTCACCAGAGGTGGCCAACACCGCCGCCAAGTTTGGCCTGCGGGGGGCGGTGCAGGCGCTGCGGCTAGCGCTGGGCGGTCAGAATATCGGTTTCACTGTGATTAACCCCGGCAACGTCGCCACCGAGGAAGTCCTGCTCGACATTGAGGAAGGGCGGTTCGGCCCGCAGACGCCCATTTCTATCTCGGTCATCACCTCCGCCATCGACTGGCTGCTGAACCTGCCGCCCAGCGTGGATGTACCGGAGTTGAATCTGTGGCAGCGATACTGCGATCGCTAGCCCAGGTTTTCTAGAGCTGGCCAAAGCCCTTCTTTTTCTTCGGGCTTTTTTGCTTTTTGTTGCTGGGGGCGCGAAAGCCCGGCTGTGGCCTGCCGCCCATGCCCGGCAACCCTGGCATACCGCCGCCCATACCCGGAAAGCCGCCGTCCATGCCAGGCATACCGCCGCCCATACCGGGGAAGCCGCCGCCGCGCCCCATCTGCTGCATCATGGTGCGCATTTTGGTGAAGTCGCTGACCAGCTTGCCCACGTCTTTTTCTTGGTGGCCCGAGCCTTTAGCAATCCGGCGGCGACGGCTGGGGGAACTAGAGAGCAGGTTGGGCTGCTTGCGCTCCTGGGTGGTCATGGAGTTGATCATGGCTTCGCAGCGTTTGAGCTGCGCTTCGCCCTGCTCCAGCATGTCACCGGTAATCTGCTTACCCATGCCGGGGATCAGCTTCATGATGCCGCCCAGAGAACCCATGCTCTTCATAAAGCGCATCTGCTTGAGGAAATCGTCAAAGTCAAACTCAGCTTCGAGAATTTTCTGTGTCAGCTTTTCGGCATCGCCTAGGTCAACGGCTTCCTGGGCTTTTTCGACCAGGGTGAGCACGTCGCCCATGCCCAAAATGCGGGAGGCCATGCGCTCGGGGTAGAAGGGCTGTAGCGCCTCTACCTTTTCGCCTACGCCGATGAATTTAATCGGCTGGCCTGAGATCTGCCGGACTGAAAGGGCCGCCCCGCCCCGGGCATCGCCATCCATCTTGGTGAGAATGGCCCCAGTGATGCCGATCTGGTCGTGGAAGGTGCGGGTCAGGTTGGCGGCTTCTTGGCCGGTCATGGCATCGACCACCAGCAGCACTTCATCCGGCGCAATGGCGGTTTTGATATCAACCAGCTCGGCCATCATCTTGGGGTCGATCTGCAGGCGACCCGCCGTATCGACAATTACGGTGTCAACTCCCTCGGATCGGGCTTTTTCGACCCCCTGGCGGGCAATGTCAACCGGGTTGGCGTCGGTGCCCAGCTCAAACACGGGCACGTCAATCTGCTTGCCCAGGGTGATCAGCTGATCGACGGCGGCGGGGCGGTAGACGTCGGTGGCCACCAGCAGGGTGCTGCGGTTTTCTTTGCGCAGGTGCAGGGCCAGCTTGGCGGTGGCGGTGGTTTTACCGGTACCTTGCAGACCCGCCATCAGCACCACGGTGGGCTTGGTGGGGGCATTGGCCAGGGGGGCGTTGGTGTCACCCATGAGGCGCACCAGCTCATCGTTCACCACTTTGATGAACTGCTGATCGGGGCTGACGCCTTTGACCACCTCAAGGCCCAGGGCGGTTTCTTTCACCTGGGCAATAAAGTCTTTGATTACTTGGAGGTTGACATCCGCCTCCAGCAGGGCACGGCGCACCTCGCGCAGGGCACCGTCGATGTTAGACTCGCTGATTTTGTCCTGGCCACGCAGGCTTTTCCAGGCAGATTCAAGGCGGTCAGACAGGGCTTCAAACATGGTTTAACGGGGAGAATAATCCTGGTGCAGCAGCTCTATTCTAAAGGGTGACGGCCCTAACCAGGAGTAAAGTCAGCACTGCCAAACATGGCCCGCCGCAATTGGGTACCATAGATACAAACCATTAGCATCAGCCATAGGTAAGCTGATCGGGTAATAAGTTGAGGTTTCGCTGCGGAGGAATCTTTATATCTACTCGCCGTAAATCTCTAAGATTTTGCAAAGATTGCGGGCTCTGCGGAATTTAACTAGGTGGCTCTGTAAGACTTTAGTGAAGGGCATACTACCAAGAGCAACTATGGCTAACGAATCATTTCGCTGTATCGACACCAACCGGGTAGCTGACCCTGGGACAGGTCTCTTGCTTGACCTCTCCTATACTCTGGGCGATCGCAGGGAATGTTGCCAGGAGGGTGAGACCCCTGATCTGAAACATGCTCAACCAAGCTTGCCCTGGCTGGATCTGATTCAGCACTACAGCCACCTGGTCATGGCGGTAGTTGACGTGGCCACGCAAATCAGCGCCCCGACCTCTGCCCACCCGGTGCTATTTGCCAACCGATACTTTTGCCGTCTGACGGGCATTCACCCCGAATCTGGGCACCTCGACCTGAGCTTTTTTAACCGTCTCTCGACGGCTGATCAAAAGGCGTTGCAAGAGCGATTTCGGCGACATTTTCTCAGGGCTGTGTTGCACTATACCTATGGGCAGCCCAATCTGGTGTCTAAGCGGCTGCTCCACGAGCCCCTGGTAGTGGCTTTAGATGACTCTGAAACGGGGCAGGTGCGCCAGATTGAGCTACGCCTGCGCACGGCAGAGGGCGGCTTGCAGGTGACGGCGATCGCCCCCGAACTCGAAGCCAGCCTGGCTGCCTGCTGGGCTGAGTCGCCTCGACGTGAACAGGTTGCCACCCAGCTGTTGGGCAAAGGGCCGGTATTTAAGCAAGTGCTCTCGGCGCTGAAGCCCTGCAACTACAACGCCACTGGCCAGATTTTGATTGAGGGCATCGATGTTACCGAGCGAGAGACTTCGAAGTCGCTAATTGAGCTGCTGGTGGGCCACGAGTCGGTACTGGGCACCCGTCGCTTTGAGCAGGCCAATGGGCTGATGAAGCAGTTGTTCAATGCCACTGACAGCTTTTTGCTCAGCGCTGAAGACAATCAGGCTCAGCTGTTCACGGCCATTGACCAGGTTGATTGGCATACCGCCAACTATGCCGTAGACGACCTCAACGGATCGGCTTTTTTGCGGGCCACCGAACGGCGTGAGGTGGTCAATGTGCCCGATCTGTCCCTTGACTGCCCGACTCAGTGTGAGCAAGATTTGCTCAGGCAGGGCATCCGGTCGCTGCTGCTGATTCCCCTAGTGATGCGCACGGCCCGACTGGGGGAGAGCGCTGCCCAGATGGTGGGACTGGTGGGTTTAGCCAGCTCTAAACCCTACGCTTTTGACCAGGCCGACTGTAGCCGCGCGACTAGGCTGATCCCAGCGCTGACGGCGGCGATGCGCAACAGCGTACAAGACCGATTTACTAACATTCATCCGTCGGTGCGATGGCGGTTTGAGCAAGAGGCCGAGCGCCTGAGCCTAGGTTTACCACCAGCTCCGGTGGTGTTTGAAGGTGTCTACCCACTTTATGGCATCTCTGATATTCGCGGGTCGTCAGACGAGCGCAACCGAGCGATTCAGCAAGATTTGTTGACCCAGTTTCGCCTGGCTCTAGCGGTAGTACAAGCCGCTGGTAATGCGATGGGCAATGCTCTAGTGGGGCAGCTGGCCCTTGATCTGGTCGACCACATTACGGCCCTAGAGGGCGGGGTGACGGTGGACTCTGAGGTGACGCTGCTGCGCTACCTGCAAGGGGAAGTTGAGGGACATTTTGACTACTTTGCTCAGCACAGTGCTGAGGCAGAGACTGCGATCGCCCATTACAAAGCGGCCATCGACCCCGATCACGCCTGTGTCTACGCCGCCCGCGCCGTCTACGACCAGACCATTGGCCATATCAACGGGCTACTGCGCGACACCTGGAACCAGTGGCAGCAGTCGATGCAGGCGATTACCGCCCACTACTGCGACCTAGAGGCCACCGATGGCATTGACCACATGATCTATGCCGGTAAGGCGATCGATACCAACTTTACCGACTTTCAGCTCAAGTCGCTGCGCTATGAGCAACTGCGGGCAGTATGCGACTGTGCCCGGAAGGGATTTGCCCTCAAGGCTGCCTACGACACCGACATGACCATTACCCACCTGGTGCTGGTGCAGGGCTTTACGGTAGATATTGTCCACGACGATACTACTGAGCGCCTGTTTGACGTGCGGGGCACTCGCGACACCCGTTACGAAATTGTCAAAAAGCGGATCGATAAGGCCTGTGACGCAGAGACGGGCGATCGCATAACCCAGCCGGGCATGTTGACGGTGGTCTACTCCACCGGTGAAGAGTGGCAGGAGTACGAGCGCTACCTACGCTACCTAAACCGTGAGGGCATTGTGGGGGAGACGATTGAGCAAGGCTTGGTCGAACCACTCCAGGGGGTCAGCGGCCTCAAGTTTGCCCGGGTTCAGGTCAACCCAGAGTAGGGAGTTCTGGCTGAGGGGTTCTGGCCTCAAAGAGTCTACAAATGAGACCGGGTACCCGCTGAGCCGTCCGTGCTTTGGACAGATTTCTTGCATTAAAGAGACCGGGTGCCTGCTGAGCTGTCCGGCTATGGTTTGGACAACTAACTAGGCACCCGGTCTCTGGAAGCTAACAGAATGGCTCTATCGGCTGCGTTGCAGGCCGGGGGGTAGCCCACGACCGCTATCAACCTGGCGTTGCAGGCCGGGGGGCAGTCCACGACCGCCATCGACCTGGCGTTGCAGGCCGGGGGGTAGGTTTTGGTGATCTGCTGTCGGTTCTCCGGCCACGGGGCTACTTACAGCCGTCTCTTCAGGCTGCTCGACGGTGGGGTTTTCGACGCTCACCGCTGGGGTGTCAAGGGTGACGTCGGGCATCTCAGGCCGGATTTCTGTCACCGGGAGGGGCTGGGTACGAGGCCCGCGCATCTGGCGAGGCTGGGCTTCAGCGGTGGTAGCTAGGGCGGCGGTGGCTAAAATACTGAGGGCGGCCAGGGCACAGCGAGATCTATGGGTCATGACGATTATCCTTGCTTACCTGATCGAGTGATTGTGGTGTGGATTAGGCAGGCATGTAATGCGTCGGTAGCTACTGCCTGGTCTCCATAGGGTAGTCAGCCAGAGCAGGCTACTGCATCTGTAGATACACGCTATGTTTGGCTCCCAGTCGATGAATCGAGGTTTGGGGGCAGGGAATGTACGGAATTGGCCTGAGAGCGTCCCATCAAAATAACCATCCATCTACGATGGCTCTCCGCCCTCACCCCTGCCCCTCTCCCTGGGGGAGAGGGGTTCTGAATCCGGCTCCCCTTCTCCCGAGGGGAGATGGGGTTGGGGGATGAGGGCCTAGCTTGGATGCTTAATGAGTTGGCGTACTCTGACAACCTGGGCTGAAGATTGCTTGGCGGGGGCTGCAGAACTGCCTAGCTGGGTCCACAGCTTTGATCGTCGCAGAGGGGAAAGGCTGAGTCGTAGCGATCGCGGCGCTTACCAAACAGCTCGTAGCGGCGATCGCGCACAAAGGCGTAGATCTGATCGCCCACCTGCTTGGCCCCTGGCACTGCTCGGTAGGCCTGCACAATGGGGTTGCCCAAGGGCAGCAGCCGGCCCATTTCTTCGGCGGCAGCGCTGCCCTGCCAGCGACGCTCTGGGGCTTGGCTGTCAACTAAAATCATGCCGGCCTCGCAGTCGGCAGGGGTGATGCCGTAGCGGGCCAGGGTGGCGCTATCTTGCATGGGCACGTACTGAAACTGTGTGCCTTGATCGACGGACTCCACCAACTGCACCAGACTGACGCAGAGGTTACAGTTACCGTCGTAAATGACACAGTACATAGTAGGATGGCTGCTAAAAGGTCGTCACATTATCTTAACCACTTGTTCCTGGAGTGTCAGACCTGCGGTAGCTTAGCCAGACCCCCTGAGGTCAAAGAGGTCAAAAAGCGACGTGCGATCGCAGATAGCTACGGCAACATTTTCTCGGGCTAAAAGTCGTAGACTCAATGTCTTGAGCCTGGCTTTTACCCGTGGTTCAAGGTTGACATGATGCTGAGTCACTGCACCCCCCAAGACCTTTGGCAAATGTTCTAGGATGGCTTGCTCACCGTGTCCTAGACGTTCGAGCGGGCCTTTAGCGACAGTAATTCAGTAGTTTGAATAGGGCTTTAGGTAATGCTTGATACCAAAAGCCCGGTGCATTTACTCCGGCAAATCCCATGGTTGTGAAAAGACTAATCGATGGACGATTTCAGTTCATTCGAGTTGTCAGCACTAAGGCCTACACCAAGACCTACCTGATGACCGACCACGGCGATGCGGCCAAGGCTAAGTGCATTGTTAAGCATTTGCAACTGCCCGCCCACAACGCCATTACGCTCAAATTTCTCAACGATTTGCTGGCCAAACGGGTCAATTTACTCAAGCGCATGGGCGACCACGATGCGATCGCCCGCAACCTAGCGGCGGTGCAAGAGGGGCAAGATTTTTACTGGGTACGTGACTACATACCGGGGCAGACGCTTTTGGCCGAGTTGGCCGGAGACCGACCCAGGGCCGAAGCCGAGGTCTACAATTTTTTGCTAGAGGGGCTGGGTGCCTTAGACCTGATTCAGCGCCACGGTATTGCCCACCAAAATCTGCACCCCAACAATCTAATTCGCCACCGCGATCGGGGCCACCTGGTGCTGGTTGACTTTGGCCTGATTCAAGACACCGCCGCCGATCCGGGGATCAGTAACAACAGCGCTGCCCTCAACGGAGCCGTTTCGGCCTACCTACCTCAGCCTCAGCACCGCCAGTACACGCGCTTTGCCGCCGACCACTTCGCCCTAGGCATGATTGCGGTACAAATGGCTACAGGCCTCTCCAATGAGGCCATTCCTCGGCTGAGTCAAGGCGACTTTTTAGCCCAGGTCAAACTTCAGCTCGACGAGTGCTCGACCCTGAGCGACTCCCTCAAGGCCATTGTGCTGAGAATGGTGTCGCCCCAGACCGAGGCGCAGTTTCACCAGGCCAAAGACATTTTTTTGTCCCTAGCCGATCTGGAGACAGTCGCCACCAACGGGCTTGCCCCCACCCCTCAGCCCTCACCCCAGGCACGTGATGCCACAGACTCAGAGCGTGGAGTTGCGGCTCATGAAGAACTGTCCCCAGCGAAGCGCGGCCCCCTCGACCGGCGGCTTTGGCTGGGGGCCGGAGTCGCACTACTGCTGCTGGCAGTCGGGGGCATATTTGCGCTGCGGCTCCCGCAGACCCTGGCGGTCAATCACCTGCTCCAGCAGGCCAAGGCAGCCAAGCAGATGGGTCAAAATAACGACTCGCTCAACTATCTCAACCAGCTGCTAGAGCTAAGTCCCAACCACAGCGAGGCTCTCGCCCAGCGATCTACCCTACTTTGGGAAAATGGCCAGTCGGAGCAAGCGCTGCAAGACCTGAGCAATGCGATTCAGGCTCAGCCCGACTCACCGACTCTGTACTACCAACGGGGCAACCTGCGCTTTCGCCTGGGCGATTTGCAGGGAGCGATCGCCGACTACAGCGCTGCTCTCCAGCACCAAGATACCTACGTCAATGCCCACGTTAACCGGGGCAGTGCCCGCGCCGAACTGGGCGACGAAGCTGGGGCGGTGCAAGACTACACCGCCGCCATCAACCTGGCCACCGACCCCGAGACCAAAGCCGTTGCCTATCTAAACCGCTGCCTGTCGCTGTCAAATCTGGGCGACCATGCCGCCGGCCTCAACGACTGCACCGAGGCGGTTAACCTGCGCCCCAATAACAGTTTGGCCTACGAAAATCGAGGATTGGTCAGACGGCGATTAAACGATTTTCAAGGAGCAATTCAAGACTTTACGATCGCAATTCAAATTAATGCGGGCAGCCCAGAGCCCTACTATAACCGAGGCCTAACGCGCCAAGATCTGGGCGATTTTGCTGGGGCTATGAGCGATTTCAACCAGACAATTGCGCTCAACCCCAATCATCCCTTTGCCTACTATGACAGGGGCTTGCTCCATGCGGAGTTGGGGGATTTAGAAAGCGCGATCGCCGATTTAGAAACCGTAGCCAGCGCCTGCCTAGACGTCAGCCGTATAGGCTGTTTTGACGACGCTCAGTACCAGCTAGAAGCCCTCCGGGCTGCCCAAGATGCGGCTCCTTAGTCCAGCACCCCCCGACGCCCGGTGCCACGTCCGTTATTGGGTGGCTGGTGGGTATTAGAAACGGTATTTTCAGCTACTGTTACTGTGTCTAAGTTGGTTGAAGATGAGGCAGATGCAGATTGCCAAGACGACGCAGAATAGCCTACGCCAAGGACGCTAACCATAGCCAAAACAGTCAGTTCTACAGAGAAACGATGCCACATGATGGTATTCCAAATCTGGACAATTACCTTTTCTCTATAACTGAAGGGAATCCAGAGTTTTTTGGCGGTTGAAATTAACGAGTTGGTAAACGATTTGACAGATTTTTGAAGATTGATCAGAAAATTCGTGGGGCAGGCTTTTACGGTTGACATCCTTGGGTAAAGCCACTAGCTGCCCTGCTTCAGATGTGCACTGTATACAGCTTTTTCTTTATAGTTAAAGGGCATAGACAGAGGGCTGACCCCAGAAAACTGGGCTGCTGCATGAACCGCTGCACTGACAGCCTGGGGCGTTGTGTCTCAGCCATTGCAGCCCTGGTGCTCAGAGGTCAGACTAGATTCAATAGGCCCCAGCAGTAAGGAGAAGGCAATGTACAACCTCAGGGTGGTGATTATCGGAGCCGGCATTGGCGGACTGACTACGGGTATTGCCATGCGGCAGGCAGGCTACCAGGTTGAGGTCTACGATCGCGCCCATGAGCTGCGCCCGGCGGGGGCGGGCATTTCCCTGTGGTCTAACGGCGTTAAGGTGCTCAACCGCCTGGGGCTAGGGGAAAAGTTGGCGGCCATCGGCGGCGAAATGAACGCGATGGAATACCGCAGCCACAGCGACGAGTCGCTCAGCTACGTCGATCTGCGACCCCTGTTTGAGCAGGTGGGCCAGCGTCCCTACCCGGTGGCCCGCACCGACCTGCAAGCCATGCTGCTAGAGGCCTTTGGCCCCGAACATGTGCACCTGGGCATGAACTGTGTCGGGGTCGAGCAAGACGACCACAGCGCCACCGCCCTCTTTGAGAACGGCGAGCGAGTCAGCGGCGACCTGGTGGTGGGGGCCGACGGCATTCACTCGGCGGTGCGGGCCGATGTGGTGGGGCACTGCGTCAATCGCCGCTACGCCCGCTACGTCAACTGGAACGGCCTAGTCAAGGCCGACCCTGAGCTGTGCGAGAAAGACCTCTGGGTGCTCTACGTGGGCGACAGCAAGCGGGCCTCAATGATGCCGGTGGGGGGCGATCGCTTTTACTTCTTCTTTGGCGCGCCCATGGCCGAGGGCACCCAGGTCGACCCTGCCCATCGCCAAGACGAGCTGGCCCAGATCTTTCAGGGCTGGCCTGCCCCGGTGCAAAAACTGATTGAGGCGATTGACCCCGAGCAGACCAACCGCCTAGAGATTGGCGACATTGACCCCTTAGATAACTTAGTCAAGGGCCGGGTGGCCCTGCTGGGCGACTCGGCCCACGCCACCACCCCCACCCTGGGCCAGGGGGGCTGCCAGGCGGTCGAAGATGCCGTGGTGCTGACCCGCTACCTGACCACCACCAATATCGGTGTGGCCGACGCCCTCAAGCGCTACGAAGCGGCCCGCAAAGACCGCACCGCTGACCTGGTGATGAAGGCCCGCAAGCGCACCAGCACAATTTACGGCTACGTGCCCGAGGCCACCGAGCAATGGTACACCGACCTCAAACAAGAGCCGCCCGAGGCGGTGATCAACGCCCTGGCCAAGGTGATCTTGGCTGGGCCAATGGGGTAAGACCAAATCTGAATCGTCTAACCCCGATGCCATAGAGGCGGCCTGTGTAGGGGCAAACGGTTGTTTGCCCAGACCAACCGGGGCTAGTTGCCCCCGATTGAAGAGGGCAAATGCCATTCGCCCCTACGGTTTGGCCGATGAGAAATCGGGGTGATGGGATGCGGATTATTAGATCTGACCTACCAGTTTTGGCCGCTCTCGCTGACGGTGGTGCGGCTGAGGGCGGCGGGCCAGTTTTGGTCGCCCAGGGCAATGTTGCCGGCAATATCGCCCTGCCACTGGCGCTGCACCCCGGCGCTGTAGTTGAGGTAGAGCTTGCCGTCGACGATGGGCCAGGACTCAGGATCGACCGAGGCCAAATTGCCATTTTTAACGGCCCAGGCGCAGTAGCCGCCGTGCTGGGGGGCGTAGGCCTCGGGGTCGGCCTCAATGGCCCCGAGATCTCGAACTCGCATAGTAAACCTCTATTTCAGTAAAAATATAGACCGGTGGAACCGCTACCTAAGGGCAGTCGATCACAGTCCCAAGACTGCCACGACAGTCTGAGAGTCGCCTGAATAGAGCTTGATGATTGTCTGAGAGCTGGCAGTACGGTGGCGACATCACGGCGAAGGCATAACTGTGGCGGTAAGCTTGAGCTTTGGCCTGGTAGGCTAAGCCAAGCCCTGGGTGCTTCAAACCCTACTTCTCGAACCCTATTTCTCGAAGCGCTATGACCCTGACCCAGGTATGGGGTGCCCTGTTAATCTTTGTGCTGGCTCCGGTGGTGGGCGGGCTGCCCCTGACCGGGTGGTCGACCCGGTTGCTGACGGGGCAGCGGCTGAGTCGAGTGGGCACCGGCAATGTGGGGGTGTCGGCGGCCTTTTACCACGGCGGCAAGGTGGCGGGCATTGTGGCCGTGCTGCTAGAGGCCGCTAAGGGCATTGGCGTGGTGCTGCTGGCGCGGTACTACTTCCCTGCCGACCCAGTATGGGAAATTATTGCCCTGATCGCCCTGGTGATGGGGCGCTACTGGTTTGCCAAGGGGGCGGGCACCACCAATGTGGTGTGGGGCGTTGCGGCCTACGACTGGCCCACGGCGGTGCTGACGTTTTTTCTCAGCGGGCTGGGGTTTACGATCTTTCGACAGCGGCGGCAGGGACGGCGGCTGTCGCTGGTGCTGCTGCCGTTGATCACCGCCCTGCGCCACCAGGATGGGGCGCTGGTGCTGGCAATGACCTGCCTCAGCATTTTGATCGCCTGGATCTATCAAAAACTGCCCGACGATCTCGATTTGCCCGACGACGAAGGACGCTTGGAGTCTCGCACTATGTTTCGGTTTTTTCGCGGCGATCGCGCCCTGGTAGCCCTCGACCACGCTCTCGATGCCGCTAAGTACGGCAATAAAGCGGCCACCCTGGGCCAGCTGACCGCCTGGGGCTACCCCGTGCCCCGGGGCTACGTGCTGCCCGCAGGCGATGACCCGACGGCGCTGCTGGAGATTGCCAGCCCCTCTCGGGCTCAGCCCCTGGCCGTGCGATCGTCGGCCCAGGATGAGGATACCGGCAGTGCCTCGGCGGCGGGGATCTACCAGTCGTTTTTAAACATCACTGACAAAGAGGGCCTGGGGGAGGCCATCGTGCGGGTGTTTTCGTCCTATAACTCCCAGCGGGCGATCGCCTATCGGCGGAGCCAGAACCTGCCCGAGCGGGGGCTGGCGGTGATTGTGCAGCAGCAGGTGCAGGGGCAGTTTTCGGGGGTGGCCTTTAGCCGCGACCCGATCGCCCGCTGCGGCGACGCGGTGGTGATTGAGGCGCTGCCCGGCGGGGCCGATCAGGTGGTGGGCGGCCAGGTGACCCCCGAGCAGTATCGGGTGCTGGTGCAGCCCGACGATGTGCCGCCTTTGGCGGAGATCGCCACCGCCGACTGGCAGCTGTCAGAGGCGCTGACGCTGACGGTGGAGGGCGATGGCCAGGTGCCCTCGCGGCTGTTGCAGCAGGTGGCCTACCTGGCCCGCCATTTAGAGAGCCGCTACCAGGGCATTCCCCAAGACATTGAGTGGAGCTTTGACGGCGAGACCCTGTGGCTGTTGCAGAGCCGCCCAATCACCACCCTGCAACCACTGTGGACGCGCAAGATTGCCGCCGAGGTGATCCCCGGCACCATTCGGCCCTTGACCTGGTCGATCAATCGGCCCTTGACCTGCGGCGTATGGGGCGAGATCTTTACGGTGGTGTTGGGCGATCGCGCCCAGGGCCTCGACTTTAAAGAAACGGCCACCCTGCACCATGCCCACGCCTACTTCAACGCCACCCTGCTGGGGGATATCTTTGGCCGCATGGGCCTGCCCGCCGAGAGTTTAGAGTTTCTGACCCGGGGGGCCAAGTTTAGCCGCCCGCCCCTGGGGTCGACCCTGCGCAACCTGCCCGGTCTGCTGCGGCTGGTGGGGCGCGAGCTGAAGCTAGAGGCTCAGTTTACGGAAGCAAACTGCGATCGCTTTGCCCCTGCGCTGCAATCCCTCGCCGCCACCCCCAGAGAGTCGCTCAGTCCTACAGAACTGCTGGCTCGGGTAGAGACCATTCTCGATCTGCTCAAGCAGGTCACCTACTACAACATCCTTGGCCCACTGAGCTTTGCCCTGCGCCGCGCCCTGTTTAAGGTGCCCGAAGCCAGCCTCGACCCAATGCAAAATGCCGAGATTGCGGCGCTAGAAGCCCTGAGATCAATTGCCCAAGACATTCGTCAGGTGCTCTCTACCCCCGAGCTAGAGCAAATCACCGACGGCCCCTCGCTGATGACCGCCCTAGCCGAAAGCACCGACGGTGAGTCGCTGCTCAAGGAAATGAGCCAATTTCTCGATGAATATGGCTACCTCAGCCCAGTGGGTACCGACATCGCCGTGGCCACCTGGCGCGAAAGCCCCGGCCCGGTGCGCGAGCTGCTGGCCCAGTTTGTCCGCCAGCCGCCGCCGCCCAAAGCCGCCACCACCACGCCCACCGGCAAAGCGAACCGGGTGCAGCGCCGCCTCGACCTCAAGGGCCAGGTGAATACGCTTTACAACCAGCTGCTGGCCGAGCTGCGCTGGAGCATTTTGGCGATCGCTGCCCAGTGGCAAACCCAGGGGCATCTCACCGACCAAGCCGATGTCTTCTTTCTCACCCTGGATGAGCTGCAAGCGCTAGTGGCGGGGGTAGAGACCGATTGGCGGCGGGTGCAGCGGCGATTGTGCGATCGCAAAACCCAGTACGACCAAGACCGGAAAATGCCCGTGGTGCCCTACCTGGTGTTTGGCAACGAACCGCCCAGCCGCGACGTGGCCCTGGCCCCTGGGGCCACCGTGCGGCAAAAGCTCACGGGCATTGGGGCCAGCGCCGGGGTGGTCACCGGGCCGCTGCGGGTAATGACCCAGATGGAGCCGGTCGCCGCCACCGAGGGGCCGTTTATTCTGGTGGTGCCCTACACCGATGCCGGGTGGGCACCGCTGCTGGCCCGCGCCCAGGGGCTAATCGCCGAGGTGGGCGGGCGGCTTTCCCACGGGGCGATTGTCGCCCGTGAGTACGGCATTCCGGCGGTGATGGATGTGACCAACGCCACCCAGCGCCTGCACAGCGGCCAGTGGGTGCGGGTCAACGGCGAAACTGGGATGGTGGAGGTGATCGACACCCCCGGCGATGGGGCTGACTCGTCTGATCTGCCCCTGTTGTCTCCCCAGGTCGAAGGAGACTAGTACTTCAAGGTTGTCCGCTGATCTGTCCCGGCTCCTGGGCGATAATGGGGCCAACTTTGATACACCTCTACCATGTCTCACCTGCCTCACCAGATTAATTCCCCCCCTTGGCGAGCCCGCCAGGGAATACAGAACCTGGGGGAATGGTGGGAGTATCAGGTCGCGCGCCTTGATATCGATGGCCCCGCCGTGCCCCGCTGGCCCTGGCTTGGGCCGGTGGCCGAGGGCTTATTTTGGCTGATGGTGGCGGCCCTTTGCCTGTGGACAGGCTGGCTGATCTATCGGGGCCTGGTGGCCTACTTTGACCAGCGGCAGCAGGCTAAAACCGGGGCGACCCAGGTTGCGGCTCCTACCGCCGCCGCCCTCAAGCAGGCGGCCCACTGGGGGCGAGAGGCCCAGCAGCTGGCCCAGCAGGGCGACTATGCCGCTGCCTGCCAGGCGCTGTATATGGCCGGGCTGGCCCGGCTCAACGATACCGAAGCGGTGCTCTACCGCCCCAGCCGCACCGATGGCGAATACCTTGACCGCATCGCCTTCCACCCCAGCCGCCCCTACGAGCTGTTGATCCGTACCCACGAGCGGCTAGTCTACGGCAACGCCCTGGCCACCGAAGAAACCTACCAGCGCTGCCGCCGCGCCTACCAGGAGATCGCCCAGTCGTGAGCCGCACTCTGCCCCTCAACCGCCGCGCCTCAACCCTAGGATTGCTGGCCCTGGCACTGCTGCTGGGGCTGCTGGTCTTAGTCGCACCCGCCGCCAGCCGCCGGGACAGTGGCTCGACCTGGCACCGGGGCCCGGCGGGCTATAGCGCCTGGTACGAATCGCTAGAGCAGCAGGGCATCGCGGTGCAGCGCTGGCAGCGGCCTTGGCGCGACCTGCTAGAGCGCCTAGAGAACGACGAAGAAACCTTGACGACCCTGGTGCAAGCCTCGCCCACCCAGACCGAAACCCTGCTGGCGGTGCTGCCCGCCTTTGTCGACCAGCAAGATTTGCCTGCCTTATTGCCCTGGGTGCCCGAGTGGCTAGAGGCGGGCCATCGCCTGGTGGTGCTGGGGGTCAAAACCCCGGTGACGGCGGCTCCGTTTTCGCAGACCTTGACCAGTGAGGCAGGCCCGGTGCAGATCGACACCCGCCGCCGCTACCCCGCCGGAGGCAGCGGCGGCGATCGCAGCCGAGGCACCGATTTAGCCGACGACTATGGCGCGGTGGTCTGGCGACAAACCATCGACTCGGGGCAGTTTGTGGTGGCGGCCACCCCCCACCTGGCGGCCAATGCCTACCAAGACCAGCCCGGCAACTTTGCCCTGCTGACGGAGCTGGTGACCCGCCAGGGCGGGCGGCTGTGGGTCGATGAGTATCTGCACGGCTATCGGGATCAAGCTGCGATCGCAGCCGAAGGCGGCGGCAGCTGGATCGACTACCTGGCCCGCACCCCGCTGGGGGTGGTGGTGGCCCAGGCGATCGCCGTCACCCTGCTGGCCCTGGTGGCCCTCAACCGCCGCCTGGGCCAGCGGCGCAGCCTGCAACCGCCCACCATCGACAACAGTCGCGCCTACATTCAGGCCCTGGCGGGGGTGCTGCACAAGGCGGGTAGCCACGACTTTGTGGTAGAGACCCTGGGCCAGGCCGAGCGGCTGGAACTACAAAAAGCCCTCGGGTTGGGGGGGCGTACCGCCGTCCCCATTGAGCAGCTCCAGGCCGCGTGGAACCAGCAGTCTAGTCGCCCAGATGTCGATCTGGCCGCTATCTTCAATCCCCCGGCCCCCCAGGGCGAAAGCCAGCTGCGCACCTGGCTGAAACAGCTACAATCCCTTCATTCCCCCATCCAGGAGACACCGACAGGCCATGACTGAGCGCCAGAGAGAGCAGCAGAGCGACCTACAGGCGGCCATGACCCGCATCGGCACCGCCCTCAGCGGCGTGGTGGTGGGCCAAGCCTCGCTGGTGCAGGAGCTGTTGGTGGCCCTGTTGGCGGGGGGGCACGTGATGCTTGAAGGGGTACCTGGCACAGGCAAAACCCTGCTGGTGCGCGCCCTGGCGCGGCTGATCCAGGCAGACTTTGGCCGCATTCAGCTCACCCCCGACATTCTGCCGTCAGATATCTCGGGCACCAACGTGTTTGACCTCGCCAGCCGCACCTTTACCCTCAAAAAAGGCCCGATCTTTACCCAGGTGCTGTTGGCCGACGAGATCAACCGCACCCCGCCCAAAACCCAGGCGGCCCTGCTCGAAGCCATGGAAGAACAGCAGGTCACCCTCGATGGCACCAGCCATCCCCTGCCCGACCTGTTTTGGGTGGTGGCCACCCAAAACCCGCTGGAGTTTGAGGGCACCTACCCGCTGCCCGAGGCCCAGCTCGACCGGTTTCTCTTTAAGCTGGTGGTCGGCTACCCAGCCCCGGCGGCCGAAAAACAGATGCTGCTCAACGCCCAGGCCGGGTTTGAGGCCAAACGGCTAGATATGGGGCAGCTCAAGCCCGTGGTGGCCGCCAAACACATTCTCGCCGCCCGCCAGGCCGTCAAGGCGATGCCTGTGCAAGAAGCCATTCTTGACTACCTGCTGGCCCTGGCCCACAAAACCCGCCAGCACGCCGATTTAGAACTGGGCACCTCGCCCCGAGCAGTGGTGCAGTGGCTGGCGGCTTGCAAAGCCCACGCCTGGATCAACGGCCAAGGGTTCGTCACTCCCGACAACGTCAAGGCGGTGGCCATGCCGCTACTGCGCCACCGGCTGATGCTGGGGGCCGAGGCCCAGCTCGATGGGCTGACCTGCGATCGCATTATCATCGGCGTCCTCGACAGCGTGGCGGTGCCCCGCTAATGGCAATCATCCCCACGGCGCGCACCTATGGCCTACTGCTGGGCGGCGGCCTGGTTACCGCCCTGCTGACCAACTTGATTGCCCTGCCCAATCGCATGGCTGTGGCCCTGCTGGCGCTGCTGCTGTTCAACGGCGCAGTGCTCGCCCTGATGGTTTGGGATGGCCTGCGGGTCAGGGCTAGTTGCGCCACGGTGCAGCGTGCCCCCCTGCACTGCCTGTCCATTGGCCGCGACAACCCGATCGTGCTCCAGGTCGAAGCCGCTGCCCCCGCCCGCCTGCGCCTCTACGACAACTACCCCACCGCCTTCGACGGCACCCCGATGCCGCTGGAGATTACCCTAAATGGGAAAGCACCAGAAACCATTACCTTTACCGTCCACCCCAAGCAGCGGGGCGAGTACCCCTGGGGCGATCTGCAAGTTCAGCAGCGCGGCCCCCTGGGGCTGGCCTGGGCCGACTGGACGGTGCCCGCCGCCGCCACTGTGGCGGTCTACCCCGATCTGATCGGCCTCAGCCAGCTCTCGGTCAAGCTCGCCCTGCAGGCCACCGGCACCCTGAGGCAAAAGCGGCGCATGGGCGTAGGCACCGAGTTTGCCGAGCTGCGCGAGTACGACATCGGCGACGACCTCCGCTTGGTCGACTGGAAGGCCACTGCCCGCCTCGGCCAGCCCCTGGTGCGGGTGCTAGAGCCTGAGCGTGAGCAAACCCTGCTGATTTTGCTCGATCGGGGGCGGCTGATGACCGCCCAGGTGCAGGGGCTAACCCGGTTTGACTGGGGCATGAATGCGGCCCTGTCGCTGGCCATGGCGGGGGTGAGCCGGGGCGATCGCGTCGGGCTAGGCGTGTTCGACCGCACCCTGCACGCCTGGCTACCGCCCAAGGGCGGGCGGGCTAACTTTCAGCAGCTGATCGAGCGGCTGACCCCGATGCAGCCGGTGCTCGAAGAGTCGGACTACCTGGCCGTCGCCACCCACGCTGCCCAGCAGCAGCACCGCCGCTCGCTGGTGGTGCTGATCACCGACATCGTCGATCAGACCGCCAGCGCCGAGCTGCTCTCGGCCCTGGCCCGCCTGCGCCCCCGCCACCTACCCTTCTGCATTACCCTGCGGGACCCGGCGATTGACCGTCAGGCCCACCAGCCCACCACCGCCGTTGATGCCGCCTACCAGCGGGCCGTGGCGCTCGATCTGCTCAACCAGCGCGAGGCCGCCTTTGCCCGCCTCAAAAGACGCGGCGTGCTGGTGCTCGACGCCCCCGCCCACAAGATTTCAGACCCGCTGGTGGAGAGCTATCTGCGCTTGAAGAGCCAGAGCAAGTTATGACCAAGTTGTGACCAAGTTGTGACCAAGTTGTGGCCTTACCCTGATGGCCGATCAATTTTTCGTCAGCTAGAGCATCAGCTTAAGCGTTGCTGATTATTGCAAACCATTGCGAGAGATGAAGGTTGGTGAATACAAACCCCAGTTTTCGAGGGTTCTATCACTTCTGCCTATCAGCCTGGGTTTAAGATAGCTTTTGAGTCGTTCCTGCTTTCCCTAGCGCGGTTGTTGTGCTCCTATGGTGACAAATTGCTCGGTATCGACCAATCTACAGGTTGGCCTTTTAGACACAGTTAGCGCTCCCGGCAAATCCGAAGTCTTCTCGCTTTCAGAGGTTTGGGCAAAAAAATATATTAGAGAACTGCATCGCCAAGACCAGGCGCTGCTGAGTCTAGATCAGCCCCAATCCAAGGCCGATGTTGCCCAAAAACTCACCGATGTCTTGCGCTCTGTCAGCGCCCGAGCCTGGCACAAAACCGAAACGCTGCTGGCCCATGAGATGAGGCGGCACCAAATTAGCCCCAGTCTGATTGACCCCTGGACGATCGCTAAGGATGTCCACCTGGTTTACGAAGCAGCTCTGGCGGCCTACGCCCGGGGCGTGACCCCCCAGCGGTTTTCGGTGGTAGCTTCAAAGCGGCTGGGCGCTATTCGCCAACATCACACAGCCGTTGACTCCAGGGTGATTGGGTTCGTCAGCATGCAGTTTCACTACTGCGGTCAGATGCTCTCAGTGGAGGCCCCCGAGCTGGAGCGCCCCGGGCTGCAAAGCTACTTTAAGGTGGTCGACGACCTGCTCTATATGCCCCTGCACCGGGCCTACAACGCCGCCGCCAACTACGACTATGACGACCCTCGCCTAGAGACGGTACGACTGATGCTGTCTGCCACCAGCCCCATCGCCCACCGCATTGTCAATCAGGTGATCGATCTGTGCCCCGACTATGCCAGCTATACCGGGCCGCTCAGCGAGACTGTGGTACGCACCTCCAGCATTCGCGATGTGGAGATGTTTCAGATTTATCTGCTGACCTGCGTGCTCGAAAACAACATCTCTGCGATCGCACAGGAGCTATTTCCGCTGTGCGTCATGCTGTACCCCACGCTCAAGGTGAACTGGGGTCTGGTACGGCTTATGGTTAACCTGCTCGACCAAGAGCTGTTGGCCTGTGTGGGGTCGAGCAATGTCAAATACTACGAACCCCACTACGACGCCATGCTCAAGATGTTCTCACCGGCTATTTTCCCCGATTCGCCCTAGGGCAGTTCGGTGGTGCCCATCAAGTAGCGATCGCACTCTCTTGCCGCCCCGCGCCCCTCGTTGATCGCCCACACCACCAGGCTCTGGCCCCGGCGACAATCCCCCGCCGCAAACACGCCTGGAATTGAGGTGGTGTACTGCTCGTGCTCCGCCTTCACGTTGCTGCGCCCGTCTTTCTCTAGCCCCAGGGCATCCACCAAAGGCTGCTCGGGGCCAAGGAAGCCCATGGCCAGCAGCACCAGCTGCGCCGGGATCACCTTCTCGGTGCCGGGCACGTTCTGGGGGATAAACCGCCCGTTTTCGTCCTTGCCCCACTGAATCTGCACCGTATGGACGGCTTTGACATGGCCCTCGTCATCGCCCTCAAATTTAGTGGCGGTGGTCAGGTAGGCGCGGGGGTCGTCGCCAAACATGGCGGCGGCTTCTTCCTGGCCGTAGTCCATCTTGTAGACCTTGGGCCACTCGGGCCAGGGGTTGGCGGCAGAGCGAGTCTCTGGCGGCTGAGGCATGATCTCCACCTGGGTGACGCTGGTGCAGCCGTGGCGAATGGAGGTGCCCACGCAGTCGGTGCCCGTATCGCCGCCGCCAATGATCACCACATCTTTGTTCGCCGCCGAGATGTAGTCGTTGCCGGGGTAGCCATCCAGCAGCGCCTGGGTGTTGGCGGTGAGAAACTCCATGGCAAAGTGAATGCCTTTTAAGTCGCGCCCCTCAATCGGCAGATCGCGGGGGCGGGTGGAGCCGGTGCAGAGTACTACCGAGTCAAACTCCTTCAGCAGGTTCTCGGCGGAGATATCTTTGCCCACTTCGGTGTTGCAGACAAAGGTAACGCCCTCGGCCTCCAGTACATCGAGCCTGCGCTGCACCACGGCTTTCTTATCCAGCTTCATGTTGGGGATGCCGTACATCAGCAGGCCACCGGGGCGATCGGCCCGCTCGTACACGGTGACCCAGTGGCCCGCCTGATTGAGCTGGGCGGCGGCGGCGAGGCCAGCCGGGCCAGAGCCAATCACCGCCACCTTTTTGCCGGTGCGCTGCTGGGGCGGGTTGGGGGTGATCCAGCCCGACTCCCAGCCCTTTTCGGCGATGGAATACTCAATGTTTTTGATCGTCACCGGGGGGCTGGTGATGCCCAGCACGCAGGAACCCTCGCAGGGGGCGGGGCAGACGCGCCCGGTAAATTCAGGGAAGTTGTTGGTCTTGTGCAGCCGCTCCAGGGCTTCTTCCCACAGGCCCCGGTAGACCAGGTCGTTCCACTCGGGGATCAGGTTGTTGACGGGACAGCCGCTGGCCATGCCGCTGATGGTCATGCCGGTGTGGCAGAAGGGGGTGCCGCAATCCATGCAGCGCGCCCCCTGGGTGCGGAGGTTTTCCTCCGGCATATGGAGGTGAAACTCGTCCCAGTTGCGAATGCGATCGGCGGGGGCGACTTCTTGCGCCACTTCCCGCAGGTATTCCATAAAGCCAGTCGGTTTTCCCATGGTGGTTGTCCTAAAGGTGATCGTTTTGCTGCTGGTGAAAATCTGGATTGCTGTAGGTTGGGTGGAGCGTCAGCGGAACCCAACATTGCAGAGATTTGGCGTTGGGTTCCACTTCGTTCCACCCAACCTACGCTCTATTTGGGTTTTAGATCCATCAAGAAAGGTTTATAGAATTCGCTGTGATCGCCCTTAAAGTTATCCATACCCTGCTTGGTTAAATATCCTTTCTTACCCGTATGAGGATTGGCAAAATGGCTGGAAATAAATTTGGGATAGTCAGGATTTTCATGCCAAGAGATATTGAAGGCAGCATGTTTAGGAAAGAAGACCATACTCGCATAGGCAGGGATATGATCGTGAATCCACCAGGCTAGAGCTGTCCAATCTTGAGTTCTTTCGTAGAAGGGAATGAAGGACAGGACAACTATACAAGCTGTAGCCCCCATATATTCACCATCTCTCACATCCCAAATATGGTTTCCATAGCTAGCTTCATTACTTGAGCAGTTGTATTGATTCTTATTTTCTGCTCCCTTAGCATTGACAGCGCAGGATCGATAGGCAGAGCGCATAGCAATACGTCCTAGGAAATCTTGGATAGGCTCCAAAACTTTCTCACAAAGATTCCGCCCAGCCTCAATAGCTAAATCGGGGTCGTCGGGGATATTAGGTATTCCTTCGATTTGGGAAATCTCAGAATACAGAAATTCCCGCATGAAAAAGCTCTTAGAGAGTCGGACTCTGCCAAGTTCTTCAAGAGCTTTAACGGTTTGGGGCTTTTTCATGCGGGCTCAGGTGTCATCGAATTTGTGGTAGTGGTGGGCAGTGCCCACCCTACAGTTATAAGGGAACAACTTGCGTTTGAGCTTTTGATAAAGATGCTGACCCCACTACAATGCTTGAATCTCGATTGAGGGCATTTAAGGGATCGCAACGTCTTACTAATTCGCCATCTGTAATCTTTCTTCAAAGACTGATCGCGCAAACTCATCATTCATGATCCGAGAACGCATAATCGCTGTCCATTCTGGAGCCTGTTTTGCCAAGTCAGGCATTA
>RECJ01000285.1 GCA_007694115.1 Leptolyngbya sp. DLM2.Bin27
AGATGATCAGCTTAAAGCCCTGCCACAAGCCGCTTTTTAGTTGTCGAACTCACGTTGAATTCGGTACAAATCACCGATTGGGTTAGGCAAAACCCCTGACTTAGTATGGGTTTCCCCTTCTGCCTTCTGCCTTCTGCCTTCTGCCTTCTGCCTTCTGCCTTCTGCCTTCTGCCTTCAAGCACTAGTGGCCCGACCTTTGGTGATTGATAGCTGGCATGCCGCCGGCAGCCAGGAGTTTACCCTGGTGCGCCGTGGCGTAAATTAGCAGGTGGTCGCCGACGCAAAACAGCTCCTTCACGCTGCACTCTACGCAGGCCAGAGCATCGGTGAGTATGGCGCAGCCGTTATTGGCTAGGGTAAAGGGTAAATGGTCAAAGGCGGTGGTTGAGCCCTGCTGGGCCGAGAAGTGACGACGCACGGATCGCCCTTCCTTGAGAATGTTTAGCCCAAAGTCGGCCCCTGGGCGCAGCTGACTGGCGGCAGCGGCCTGCTGCGGTAGGGCCAGCATCAGGCCGGGGGGGCTAAAGCTGGCCTGCGCGACCCAGGCGGTCAGTAGCCCCATGGGAATGTCATTGACCTGGGTGGTGACAACGCAGAGAGACCCAATCACCCGCCCTAGGGCCTGGGCGGTGCGATCGCAGTGAGCTTCGGCGATCGCAGATCGAGCCCCCTGCTGCTGCTGGCGCTTGCGCAGGCGCTGGGCAAACTGGGTGGCGGCTGCGGTACAGGCATTGAGGGTCTCCCCGTCGGGGCTAAAGCGCACCCGCAGGGGCTCAAAGCCAAAGGTATAGCTGGCATCTTTCAGCTTTTGCGCTAGCTCGTCTATCGCCTCGCCGCTCCAGCCGTAGGAGCCAAACACCCCCACCAGCTTGGTTTTCGGTACGTTGGCCAAAATTAGGCCCAGGGCGGTTTGAATTTGGATCGGGGCATGGCCGCCCAGGGTGGGAGAACCAATGATCAAGCCGTCGCACTGGCTGAGGGTGTCCACCAGGGTGGTGGGGTCGGCCTGTTCGCAATTGATCGCCTCAACGGCGATCTGGGCGGCGGTGAGGGCCTGGGCGATCGCATTGGCCAGGCGGGTGGTGTTGCCGTAGGCTGAGGCATAGAGTAGCGCTACTCGCAACGGCAGCTGGGCCTGCTGCTGGCACCACTGGCGGTAGTCTTGCCTCAGGCGGCTAAGGCTGTAGCGCACCAGGGAGCCGTGGCCGGGGGCCAGGGTTTTGAGGGGTAGGGGGTCGATTAGATCCAGGGCCGCTTCCACCTGCTTAGCCTGCTGGCTATGCAGACAGTCAAAATAATAGCGGCGATCGTCCTCTAGCTGCCGCCACTGTTCGTCCCACAGGGCATCGTCACAGTGGTGAATGCCAAACAGCTTATCGCTGAAGAGAATCTGGCTCCCCCTGTCGTAGGTGCACAGCCCATCGGGCCAGCGCGGCGTGGGTACGCCGATAAACTCCAAAACACGACCCTGGCCTAAGTCCAGCACTTCCCCCGATCGCACCGGACTGAGGCAATCAGCCCGATCGCCCAGGGCCGATCGGGCGATGTTAGCCGCCGCCCTCGACCCGATGATGCGGGCCTGGGGGGCCAGCTTTAGCAGCTGGGTCAGGGTGGTCAATCGGTTGGCGTTGAGGTGATGGACAATGATGTAGTCAATCTGGGCCAGATTGACCTGACGCTGCAATGCGGCCAAAAAGAGGTCGGTAAACGATTCGCCGGGGGGGTCGATCAGGGCAATCCTATCAGCCTGAATCAGGTAGGCGTTGGCGGTGGTGCCCCGCTGGCGGCTATATTCCACCTCAAACTTGAGCCGGTCCCAGGTGCGCGATCGCAGCACCTGAGTCTGAGCACCAATGGCCGCAACTTGCACATCGCGGGGGCGCACCGGAGTTGAGCGAGACTCTAAGGGGGTAGTGATCATCATGGGAAAAGCCTAGGTAGGAGTTGTTGTACCGATTGGAGATAGTGAATTGGAGATGGTGAATGGACAGCCTTGGATGGGGTAATCCTGGTCTGGTTGGCCAGGGAGCCCGATCAATCCAGCGGCGACTTGACCGTACCCAGTTCGGCAACCTCGTGGGCAAAGCGAACGCGGTGGCGACGCGAAACCTCCTGCTCTGGGTCAATCCCGTCAAAGGTGGGGGGAATCCAGGCTCGCACCACCAGCAGCCCGCCCAACACCAGCAAGAACGCGCAGCTGGCTAGCACCTGGGTCCAGGGGGTGTCGAGCACACCGCGCACAATAATTTCTCGCAGCACCGACACAATCGACACTTCGACCGCCACCCCAATCGAAACGCGATGCTCTTGCAGATAGATAATCAGCAGCCGAAACAGCTCTACCAAAATCAGTAAAAACAAAATGTCGGCGGTCACCTGGGGAAAATTGAGCGGCGGCAGCAGCGAGAGAAACATCTCCCGCAGCTGCATCACCATGAAGCTGAATAGCCCCATGCAGAGCGAAATCACGATCAAGTCTTGAACGAGCTCAAGCAGACGAACCACATAGTTACCCTTTAGCCAAGTGATCCAGCGGGAGGAAGCAGGGAGGTTTTGCATAGGGATATGGGGGTGGGAGGATGGATGAGTGGGAGGATGAATGAGTGGGAGGATGGATGGAATGAGCATGGGGCAAACGGTTGTTTGCCCCATGCAGAGACGTTCTCTGCCAGCAAGGCCCTTAACCTTGGCACTGGCGGTAATGCACCAATGCCGTACCCAGAGGCCTGATACCGAATCCGAATTCCCTACCCCCGATTGGCAATCGGCCAACCTGTAGGGGCGCACCGCTGTGCGCCCTGCTAAATCGGGGGTAGCTCAAAACTCAAAATTAATAATGGTTGCTGGCCTGGCGGTGGTGCACCGCTGACAGACCAGCCGGTTTGGCCACCCGTCCGGCGCTGGCGGTGCAGTAGATCACCCAGTGGTCTCCAGCTTCAAATCGATGGTTGACCGTGCATTCTAAGTAGGCCAGCGCTGCGGCCAAAATCGGGGAGTCATTGGCGGCGGCGTAGGTGGCGATGCCCTCAAAACGATCGCTCCCAGGGGGGAAGCGCTTGAGAAAATGCTTGATCAGGGGCTGATAGTGGTCTTCCTCTAGGACGTTAAGCACAAAGGTGTCCCCGCCGTGCAGCAGCGATTCGATGGCGCGATCTTTGGCTACAGCCAGGGCCACACCGGGGGGCTCAAGGCTGGCCTGAATCACCCAGGAGGCCAGCATGGCGCTGCTGATCGCTCCCTTGCGGGCGGTCACAATATAGAGGCCAGTACTGAGGCGGCCCAGGGCCTGATCTAGCCCCGCATCGAGCGCCGGGGCTTGTTTTTGATTGCGATCGCGGTTGACCCACTGGCCCAGGTCGGTGCCCGCCTCTTCGCAGAGTTGGTCAGTGGCCTCGGTCGGTGCCGCCTTAATCAAAAGCGGCTCAAAAGCAGTGGTCAGACCCAGCTCTTGAAAGCGATTGCGCAGGGGAAAGATCGGTTCATCTTGGCCACCGCCGGTTTCAAATAGCCCGATCGCCTGCTTGGGGTGGGCCGCCGCCAAAATCGTGCTGAGGATCGGCTCTAGGCCAGGAGCTGACTGGGGCGGCATACCTAAAATCAGGCCCGTGGCGCTAGTCACCAGCTCTCGCACAGCGGCGATATCGGTATCGAGCCAGTCCACCAACTCCACAGCCGTAGCCGTTTTGATCAAGCCCTGCCCCAGGGCGTGGGCAATGCGATCGCTAAACCCGTAGGCCCCAGCGTAGAAGATTGCCACAAAGGGCTCGGCCTGAGCCTGGGTCTGGCTCCAGGTGCGGTAGCACCCGATCCAGTCGGTCAAATAATGGCGCAGCAGCGGGCCATGTCCCGTGGCAATTTGGCTGATGGCAAAGGGTTCCATCCGCTTGAGCGCCGCCATTACCGAGCGGGCGTTTGGCCCCATCAGACAGTCATAGTACAGCTGAAAATCGGCCTCCAGCAGCGAGGGGATCTCATCGTAGAGGGTGTCATCGCAGTAGTGCAGGCCAAACACATCGCAGGTATAGAGCACCCCGGTGCCGCTGTCGTAGGTGAGCATGGTATCGGGCCAGTGCAGATTGGGAGCCGCAATAAAAGCCAGCTCATGACCCTGGCCCAGATCTAGGCGATCGCCGTTCTTTACCACCTGAGAGCCAAACGGACGGTGGAGTTGGCTGTGCAAAAACTGCATTGCCACCTTAGAGGCCACCACTGTGATCTGGGGAGCCAGGCTCAGCAGATCACCAATCAGCCCACTGTGGTCGGGCTCGGTGTGGTTGACGATCAGATAATCAATGGTTGTCAGATCAACCATCGCCTGGAGTTGATCCAGGTACAGATCCTTAAACTTGCCGTGGGAGGTGTCAATCAGCGCTGTCTTTTCGCCCTGAACCAGAAACGAGTTGTAGGTGGTACCGTTTTGCAGCTCAAACTCAATGTCAAAGCGATCGCGATCCCAATCTAAGCAGCGAATGGCGGTGGAATGGGCCGCAATGGCTGCGGTTTGAAGCGTCAAGCGGCTGGCCAGAGAGGCCGCTGGTGGGGAATCAACCGAAGAAATCATGGCATCTATCTATCCTCATTGAGACTGTGCCTGACATGTCTCAATGATTAGCCCCAGGGCATGATTTGTAAAATGTCAATCTTAAAACTGATTCATTAGAAATTTATATCAGGCTTAGATATTCTTATTTGCCTTGCAAATGAATTGAGCCGAGTCAAGGATCAACTCCAAGGCTGCATTCCTACAGGCAGGCAGCAGGCAGCCAGGGAATTCTCTGGATTGCATCCGAAATCTGATTTGGGCAACCCCGATGCATCATCAGCAAACCCCTAGGGGCACAGCATGCCGTGCCCCTACAAATCGGCGGTAGGCGAGCAGGATGTGGGATCAGGCGCTATAGCGACCCGGGCTCTTTGCCCGAGACCACCGGGGCAATGCTGCTGAGCTTGAGGTTTGGGTGGTCTGACTCAATTTGCTGACAGTTCCACTCATTGCGAAACAGCAGCACCGGGCGATCCCAGCTGTCTTTGACGGTGACGGTGTTGAACAGTCGCCCCACGGCCTCTAGGGCTTCCCAGCCGCCGTCAACCCAGCGGGCCACGGTGTAGGGCAGCGCCTCTAGGCGGGTATCGACGCCGTACTCGTTTTGCAGGCGATACTGCACCACCTCCAGCTGCAGCTGACCCACGGCGGCGAGAATGGGGTCGCGCTTTGACTCGTCGGCGGAGAACATGATCTGCACCGCCCCTTCTTCGCGCAGTTCTGAAACACCCTTTTGAAACTGCTTGTACTTCGAGGGGTTGGGGTTTTTCAGGTAGGCAAAGATCTCGGGCGAAAAACAGGGGATGCCGTCGTATTCGAGGCGCTTGCCCTGGTAGATGGTGTCGCCAATGGCAAACACGCCGGGGTTATTCAGGCCAATCACGTCGCCGGGGTAGGCTTCTTCCAGCGATTCTCGACCCTGGCCAAACAGCTTTTGGGGGTGCGACAGCCGCACCGATTTGCCACTGCGGGCGTGGCTGACCACCATGTCTTTCTCAAACTTGCCCGAGCACACCCGCACAAAGGCGATGCGATCGCGGTGTTTAGGGTCCATATTGGCCTGGAGTTTGAAGACAAACCCTGAGAAGTCGGGGTGAGTGGGGGGCACCTCGCCCAGGGTGCTGCTGTGGGGCGAAGGCTTGAGGGCGTAGTCGAGAAAGGCATCGAGGAACAACTGCACGCCAAAGTTGGTCATGGCGCTGCCAAAGAATACGGGGGTCTGCTGCCCGGCGTGGACGGCGTCGAGGTCTAGCTCTGGCCCCACCTCTTCGATCACCTCCAGCTCTTCTTTGAACTGATAGTAGAGGTCTTGGTCGAGCAGGTCTTCGATGCGGGGGTCGCCAATGTCTAGCACCGTGTCTTTGGCCGCTTTTTTGCCGTGCACGCTGCGCTCAAACAGATGAATCTGCTGGTGGCGGCGGTCAAACACGCCCTTGAAGCGATCGCCCATGCCGATGGGCCAGTTGACTGCGTAGGTTTGCAGCCCCAGCCGCTGCTCGATCTCATCTAGCAGCTCCAATGGTTCCCGCGCCGGGCGATCCATCTTGTTGAAGAAGGTGAAGATCGGCAGGGCGCGCAGTCTGCACACCTCAAACAGCTTCAGGGTCTGGGGCTCTAGGCCCTTGGCGGCATCTTCGAGCATTACCGCGTTGTCGGCGGCGGCCAGGGTACGGTAGGTGTCTTCGCTAAAGTCTTGGTGGCCGGGGGTGTCGAGCAGGTTCATGGTGTAGCCGCTGTAGGCAAACTGCAACACCGTGGAGGTGATGGAAATGCCCCGCTGCTGCTCTAGCTCCATCCAGTCGGAGGTGGCGCTGCGCTGGGCACGCTTGGCCTTGACCGCGCCAGCCTCTTGAATGGCCCCGCCGTAGAGCAGCAGTTTCTCGGTCAGGGTGGTTTTACCGGCGTCGGGGTGGGAGATGATGGCAAAATTGCGCCGCTGCTCGACCGCGTCGGCAATGGAGGCGGCGGTTACGGCGGGGGTTACAGCGGCGTCAGTCATGAACCGGGGATACTCGTAAAATTGGTGCTTCTTTCTGTTTTCTATTGTAGAGGGTGGCCTCAGCGAAACGAAATTGGGCTGGTGGTGGGGTTTGCGGTTTGCACCGTGCCCCTACGATCCTCGGCGGGTTTGGTACTTCATTTCAACGCACGCCCCTTAGGGTTCAGGTGCCTCTGGCTGGCTTGGCTTAAAGCACCTGAACCCCTTAGCAGTGGCCTCAGTCGATTTGTCGATCGCGCCGCAGCAGACTAAACACCTCGCCCTGCTCTGGGGTAATTAAAATCCCCGAATCAGGGATTGTCACCAACTGGCTCCACTCTCGCTGCTCGGCGTACTGGAGCAGATGCAGGTAGTTAATCGCCCCTCGCACTCCCTCGGTTGAGCCAATCACCAGGTGGCGCAGCCGCTCACGCTCCGGCCGGAGGTTGGAGTTTGCTAGACGCAGGGGATTTAGATCCCTGGGTTCTCGAAGAACCCAGGGATCTTGACGGGTAAAACACAACATAATCGGGTTCCTTTCCGATGAGACGACGGGGAAGGTCGGGTAAGAAGGTGACGTTACCGCCACCCCCTCCCCTAAGAACCCAACGTGA
>RECJ01000229.1 GCA_007694115.1 Leptolyngbya sp. DLM2.Bin27
TGGCCTCGTAGACAATCACGTCGCCGGGGGTAAAGCTGGTCACCCGGTAGGGGCCAGTGCCCACGGGCATGGTGTTGCCAGGGGCCTCACGGCCATTGGGGCCGTTGTAGTCGGCGAAGATGTGCTGGGGCAAGATCATGCCCTCGGTGCCGGTAAACACCAGATACCAGGCGGGGTTAGGCTCAGCAAAGGTGATCTGCACGGTGGTGTCGTCGAGGGCTTCAACGCGTTCGATCACCTCGTAGGAGCCAGCGCTGGTGGTGGCCGTCTCTGGGTTAACAATAAACTCGTAGGTAAACACCACATCGGCGGCGGTGAAGGGGGTGCCGTCTGACCACAAAATGCCCTCCTTCAGCTGCCAGGTGACGGTGGTGCCATCCTCTGAGACGCCGCCATTTTCTAAGGATGGTGCTTCTGCCGCCAAAAACAGCACCAAATCGCCCTCGGCGTCGAAGCTGGCCAGGGGCTCTAGGGTGATGCGGCTGGCCTCAGAGTCTTTGAAGCCGCTGGAGAAGTGGGGGTTGAGAATGGTGGGAGCCTGCCAGTAGAGCAGTCGCAGGGTGTCGTCGGTGGCGGTGGCGACCTCGGCCTCGGTGTCGGCCTGGGGCGGGCTTTGGCCCGACTCGCAGCCAGTGAACAACAGCAAACACAATCCAGCGGTAGCGACGGCGCGACGGTTCATTGGCAAACCCAAGATCTTGAGGTGGTATCAAGGCATTAGCGTAGCGGGTCGGCAGATCAAAAGGGTGTGCCAGGATACGAATTTGGCCCTAAAATCTGGACGCGATCGCACCCCTCTGACACCGAGGGCGGCGCACCCTGGAGCTGGCGGTGCATGGTGGCAATCACATCGCCGGGCACCTGGCGCGATCGCCCCCGATTTCGCTCCAGGGCCAGGCTCAGGGGCAAATCAAAATAGACTAGGGTAATGTCGGTAAAGCCAGTACTGCGGGCAGCGGCAATCACCGCTCGCCGATTGCGCCTGCGGGCGTTGGTGGCGTCGTAGATCACCCCATCTAATTCACCCTGGCAAATGGCTCTAACCCCCTCACGCCAATGGGTCAGCACCTGTTGCCAGATCTGCCCCCAGTCACCCTGAATGGCCTCGTCGCCGTAGAGGGTGGCGCGAATAGAATCGGTAGACACGAGCCAATAGCGAGGCTGGGCTGCGACCAAAGCCCTCGCCCAGGTTGACTTACCACTGCCGGGAATACCCACCAGCATCAACAGAGATACAGGGATTTGATCTGACTTCACCGAATACTCGGCCTAACTGAGGCGACTTCTGGAAAACAGTTTCCCCAATGGTGGGCAGTGCCCACCCTACAGCGGCTACAGTCGCTGGATTAAAGCTGGTATCGTCCTGCCTGGAAATCTCCTGACCTGATCTAGATGACCATACCGTCGGGAATCACCGCATTTTTGAGCACCACTACAATGCCGCTGCGAATGTAGAAGCCCAGGTCTTCACGCTCGGCCTCCTGCACATTGTCTTTGTTGACGATCTGCACATTGCGGCCCACGCGGGCGTTTTTGTCGATGATGGCGCGGCGAATAACCGAGCCTTCGCCAATGCCCATGGGAATTTTGTCGCGCGTCAGCTGACTGCTACTCTCTGACAGCGGCTCGTAGTAGTCGGCCCCCATCAGCAGCGAGTCTTCGATCACGCAGTCGGCGTTAACCCGCTGACGCAGGCCAATCACCGAGTGGTGAATGCGACAGTTTTTGAGAATGCAGCCTTCGGTGATGCTCGACTGGGTGACGTGGCAGTCTTGCAGCTTGTTGGGTGGCAGGTAGCGAGCGCGGGTGTAGATGGGCGCGTCTTCTTGGTAAAAGCTGAAGGCGGGGTGGGGCTGCTGGGTCAACGCCAGGTTGGCCTCGTAAAACGCTTCGATCGTACCGATGTCTTCCCAATAGCCGTCAAACAGGTAGGCCTGGACGTTGTAGTCGCCAGCCGAAGCGGGAATGATTTCTTTGCCAAAGTCGGTCTGGTCGAGGTTTTTGCGCAGCAGGTCGATTAGCACCTGCTTTTTGAACACGTAAATCCCCATAGAGGCAATGAAGGGCTTTTCGACCGCCTGCTCAGGGCTCAGCCCCAGGGAGGTAGTGTCTACCTTCATTTCTTCTAGATCGTCGCCCTTGGGCTTTTCGCTAAAGTCGATCACCCGGCCGCTGCCGTCAACCTTCATTAGACCAAAGTCTGAGGCCTGCTTGTAGCCAATGGGCACCACCGACAGGGTGATATCGGCGTTGGTGGCTCGGTGGCGCTGCACAAACAGGCTGTAGTCCATGCGGTAGAGGTGATCGCCGGAGAGAATGATAAAGTCCTCTACATTCCAGGAGTCAAACAGCCACAGGTATTTGCGCACGGCGTCGGCGGTGCCCTGAAACCAGCTGGGGCTGTCGGGGGTCTGCTGGGCGGCCAGTACTTCCACAAAGCCTTCGGTAAACTGGGAGAACTGGTAGGCACGGCTGATATGCCGGTTCAACGAGGCGGAGTTAAACTGGGTCAGCACATAGATCTGGTTGATGTCAGAGTTGATGCAGTTGCTGACCGGAATATCGATCAAGCGGTATTTGCCGGCCAAAGAAACCGCTGGCTTAGCTCGAAATTTAGTTAATGGATAAAGGCGAGTGCCGGCACCGCCGCCTAGAATTATGGCCAGAACTGATTTCACAAGTTTCCCTCAATAAGCCCCGCAAACTGGCTTGTTTTACACCATTCTTTTTCACATTTACAGTGTGAGGCCGAGGGTACCGGTTGACAAGGGGTCTTAGGCAAGATTGTGACGGAATGTGACCTGCAAACCGATAGCGGATTTTGATGATCCCCATAGGCTGTGCTTAATCGTGGCGGGCAGCCCCATGGATGACCAAAATGGGCATCGGCCCCAAAGTATTGGCCACATATTGACTAAATTTGAGCGGCAGGTTGGGCCTGTAACTGAGGTTGCGCCCCAGCCCAGCCTGCTGTGGAAACGCAAATACCTAGCTTGCGTGATGCATGACGGTTGGGCAATGCCCATCATTTTCAGAGCAATGGCAGCCGTTCGCTTCCACCCTGGTGAATCATCTAGGCTAGAGGGCGATCGCAGTCTATCCCCTCAGGGCTGGTTTAAAGCGCGATCGCTAGCGATCGCGCTTTAAACCCTGCTGAATTGGGTCAAACCCATCGGGAAAGTGGGTCTCTTGGGGGTCATAGTCGGCGGCGGCTAGGGCCGCCTCGGCGAGATTGGCCGTCTGGAGATTGGTGCCGATCAGCATGGCTCCCCGCAGGTCAGCCCCGGTGAGATTGGCCTCGGCCAGGTTGGCGTAGCTCAGATCGGCCCCCCGCAGGTTAGTGCGGCTCAGGTCGCTGCCGCACAGGTCGGCGTAGCTCAGGTCGGCCCCCTTGAGGTCGGCCCCGGCCAAGTCTACCTCCGAGAGCATCAGGCTACTAAAGCTGCGCTGGCCAGCGGCGTAGGCTTGGAGCAGATCGGCGGCGGTGGCAATGTCGGCGACAGAGGCGGGCTGATTCATGGCGATTACCGGTGTAGACTCCTTTAGCTTAGGGCTGCATGAGGCTGTAGCCCTCAGTTGTAATCATCTTTTAACTGAGGGCGGGGGCTCTGGTGGCTCAGGTCGGTCTTACTCAATTGCCCTAGACCTTAGGTAATTTTCCGAAGAGAACGTCCCGGCGTTGGGCAAACAACCGTTTGCCCCTACGGTAGAACCACTCGTTAGTCAGGTATTTGCTTTGCCAAAAATCTCCTTAGACCAGCGGCAGAATAGGCCTAGGGGTGGGCAAAATCGATCGGTCTAGCGGTATGCTTAAGCCGTTTAGTTCAGCCATTTTGACCGGGATGGCCTCGTTTATGACCTTATCTCCCGCTTTGGCGGCGGCTCTATTTATGCCGGCGGCGGCGGGGTTGCTGTACCAGGCGGTGCAGCCTCACCCCTGGCCCCATCGTCTGCTGGCCCTGGCGCTGCTGTGGATGAGCTTTGAGCAGGCCCATATGGCTCGGGTAGACCTGCGCCATATCAAGTTGGTGGCTGAGCACAGCAGTGATGCGCGGCTGGGTCACTTTGGCCGGGTGGTAATGCTGACGGTTTTTGGGCAGCTGCTGGGGTTTTCGGTGGCGGCAGCCGGGTTTTTGGGCGCAGGCATGGCGCTGATCTTAGTCAGCCTGGTGGGGTTTAACCTGGCGGCGACGATTCGTCTCGATCCGGGGGCGGCCAAGCCCGTGCAGGCGGCAGGGTGGCGATCGCGCCTCAACGTGCTGATCTTAGATGCGATCGCACTCAGCCTCGCCCTGCTGTGGATCGCTCAACGCCTCCAGGGCTGGGTGGCCGGGGGGCTGTTTGCGATCACCCTGCTGTACGGAGTTAGCAAACTGTTTGGCTACTTAACCGCCGCAACTCGCAGAAAATCACTTATTCATGTCGCCCACACCGCTCAAGAGCATCCACAGCCCCCCCAGCAAAATTAGCAGGGCCAGACCGCCCATGATTCCATCCAGCGGGGTTGTGTCCATTAAATATCTCCCTCTCCTTCAAACAGGGTTTCCAGCGGCATTGCCTCCAGATGCAATGATTCTTGCAGATAGCGCGACACCACGTCCGACTGCCCGTGGGTGACATAGACCGTCTTGGCCCCAGTATCTTTCACCGTTTGCATCAGCCCCGGCCAGTCGGCGTGGTCAGAGAGCACAAACCCCCGCTCATAGCCCCGCCGCCGCCTGGCCCCCCGCACCGCCATCCACCCCGAGGCAAAGGCGGTTTGGGGGTGCTTAAACCGCTTCATCCAGCTCGATCGGTGGCCCGAGGGGGGGGCGAGCACCAGGTCGCCTGCGTAGCTGTGGGTGCGGGGCATCTCTGAGGTGCAGATTGTCGGCACCATGGCTACGCCCTGCTGGCGGTAGATCTCGGTCAGCACTGCGATCGCACCGTGCACATACACGGGCCGATCGGTCAACTGCACCAGCTCGCTCAGCACCCGCTGGGCCTTACCAAAGGCATAGCAAAAGAGGATCGACGGTCGCCCTGGGTCACCCTGCCACCAATCATAGATGCGGCGCACGGTCTCAGCGCCGCTATCCCACCGATAGATCGGCAGGCCAAAGGTGGCCTCGGTGATAAACCTGTCGCAGGGCACCACCTCAAAGGGCGTGCAAGAGGGGTCGGCGCAGCGCTTGTAGTCGCCCGACACCACCCACACCTCGTCCCTGTGCTCAACTCGAATTTGGGCTGACCCCAGCACATGCCCCGCCGGGTGAAACGACACCCAGGTATCGCCCAACTGGAGCCGATCGCCATACTCTACCCCTTGCAGCTGTATGTCTTGCCCCAGCCGCCGCCGCAAAATGCCCTCAGACTGAGCTGTGGCCACATAGTAGGTTGAGCCAGCCCGGGCATGATCGCTGTGGGCATGGGTGATCAACGCCGTCTCCACCGACCGCCAGGGGTCAATGTAGAACCCTCCTTTTTCGCAGTACAGCCCCTCAGGGCGCACCGAAATTAAAGCCATGGGAAACAACCCTCAACCGTCAGAACAAAACCACTACTCGGCAACATAAGATGACTTTTGGCAAACTTTCTTCCCCATGGTGGGCAATGCCCACCCTACAGTGGCTACTGTTTCCAACACCTAAAACCCGAAACCCAAAACCCGAAACCCAAAACCCTCAGCCAAAATCCCCCTTACCCCTGCCACCAGTCCCAGCAAATCTAAGGACGAACATTCTCGTAGCGAATCAGCCGTCGAATCGCGTCTTCGGGTACCTTGAGCCGCCGCGCCATCTCGGCCTCAATTGCAGACGGCGACTGGAGGGTTAGGTAAAAGTCGAGGGTGCGGGGCACCGGCTGAATCACGATCACCTCAACGCGGGTAAAGGGGCGATCGCGGTGGATCGTCGCGTTAATACTCAAAATTCCCGTGTTCTCAACCGCCGCACTGGGAGCCAGCACCAGCGGCTCAATGGTGCGCCTCGATACCTCTAGGTAATGCTGCGACCAGGCCCAACCCGCCAGCCAGAGCCCCCCACCGAGCAAACCGAGGGGCAGCCAAAATTCTAGACCAGAGTGGGTGATCAGGCGTTTGAGCATGGGGCGGAGTGGGGGGTGAAGGGGCGGGTAGGGGCAGACACTTAGGTCTGCCCCTACCCACCCCTTCACTTTAGTAAACTAAATACGTTCTAACCGGAGCCGCCACGGGCCATGAGAATCTTACTGGCCGAAGACAACCCCGACCAGCTAGAGCCGATGCAGAGGGCTCTGGAACGCGAGCACCACATTGTTGACCCAGCCAAGGATGGCACCACCGCCGACTGGCTGCTGGCAACCAACACCTACGATCTGTTTATTTTTGACTGGATGCTGCCGGGGATCAGTGGCCTAGACCTGTGCCGCCGCTATCGCCAGTCGGGCGGCACCGCCCCAGTGCTGATTTTGACCGCCCGAGGCAGTCTCAAAGACCGGGTCACAGGGCTCGATACCGGGGCCGACGACTACCTGGTCAAGCCTGTCAGCCTGATCGAGCTGCTGGCGCGGGTGCGGGCGCTGGGTCGTCGCCTGCCCCAGTGGCAGGGCGATGTGATTACCCTGGCCGATGTCACCCTCTACGTCAGCAGCCTAGAGCTAGAACGATCAGGCGATCGCATCAAGCTCTCTAAGCGCGAGTTTCAGCTTTTAGAATATCTGCTGCGTCACCCCCACCAGGTGCTGACCCACACCCAGCTAGAGCGGGCGCTGTGGGCGGCGGGGGCTGAGCCCGAGAGCAACGCCCTGTCTAAGCTGGTGCGGCGGCTGCGGCGACGGCTCGAAGGTCTAGGCGTGCACACCTGGATCGAAACCGTCTACGGTATGGGTTATCGCCTCAGCGTGCCTGAGCTATACGGCTAGGGTGACTCATCCTGTTCTGCAGAAATCAGGTAACCCGGCTGGGGGGTTCAGGGGCCAGGTTTCACAAGGATCGAGCTGCTTGGCCCAGGGCAAGACGCTGCTATTTAGCCAACCGACTCAGCAGCTTGCTGACCCTATGGCGGAGGGTGGTCATGGGTGAGGGTGGCGCAACTGCCCCTGGCTCTGGGCGGCTGTCGGGGTCGTGTAGGTAGCGGTAGTAGGCCCAAATATCCCAGTAGGGGCACCCCGGCTGAATCCGGTAGCCCGCCCAGTGCAGATAGTCCAACGGCTTACCCACGTTGGGGTCGCTCAGCGCCATGCCCGTCTGAACAAAGTGGGAGCTGCCCGCCCAGCTGCCGGGGCCGCCGCCGGGCTGACGCACCAGGTTAAACCGCCGCGCCACCCGCTTGAGAATCAGGTAGTTGATGATTGGCTGGTCAGAGGTTTTTTCTGAAAAGTCAAAGTAGTCGGGGTGGGCGGCGCAGTCTTGAAACACCTCGTAGAGGTCTGACTCGCTCAGCAGCCCGCCCTTAGAAGCCCAAAAACCGGTGTTGAAGACCTCGGTGAGTTCGGCGGGGGTAAACACCTGCTGATCGATTACTGCCGGGCCAAAGACATTGTGAATGCCGCCCCGGTGCTGGTAGTCGTAGCAGAGAAAATCGTAGTCGTCGAGGTGGTCGAGCACCTGGGCGATCGCACTCAACACCACCACATCGGTATCGATGTAGAGATAGCGCTCAAAGGGGCCAAACCAGCAGGCCTGCTTGCGAAAGGTGTTGGGCCGAGCAAAAAAATTAGCCCCAAAGATCGCCTGCAAATTCTCTGACAGCCGCTGAATGAACGCTAGGTCGGGGTATAGCTCGACGCCGTAGTCGCGGTGCAGCAGCGCCGCCACCTGGTGGTAGTCGTCGCTGTAGGGAATCAGCATCACCGGAATCGTGGGGTCGTGGGCGCGAATGCTGTTGAGGCAGGCGATTGCATGATCGATCACCCGGTCGTTGGCCGTGATGTATATGCCGCGCGGGGTCATAGCAATCCTCAGGGGAGCAGCTGAGCTAGGTATCGTCGCCAGCGTGGGAGTCGAGCTGCCCCTAGGTTGCCCACCCACGTCGGGCGACTCGCGGGGTCGTGGCAATAGCGGTAGTGCAAAAACACATCACGGTAGGGAAAGTCTACATTTTCGCCATTGCAGAGGCGGGTAAAGAGCTTGGCAGACAGGCCGATGTAGTGCAGGTACAGCAGCGGCACACCTTTGTCGTAGATCCGATGATTTTTGACGGTAAAGTGGCTGGAGGTGACCGAGTTGCCCGTGCGCTGCTCTAGCGGCAGTGTCAGGGCCAGATTACAGGAGTTCACCCCCCGCCGCATCACTAGGTAGTTGAGAATAGTTTGATCGGGGGCCATGGGATACAGCACCGCCGCCTCCCCCGCCTTCAGCCAATCTAGAATCTCTTGCCCTCGGTCGGGGTCAAACAGCCCTCGACGGCTAGCGTAGAACCCTGAGCAAAATACCTGCCGCCGCAGCTGTTCCGCTGAAAACAATTTTTCCAGCCAGGGTGAATCTACGTCATACACGTGGCTCAGGTCTTTGTGCTGAAAGTCGTAGGTGACCCAGTCGTACGCCTCCAGCTGACCAAATATGGGGGCCGGATCGCCCAGCAGCAGCGTGTCGGCATCCATATAGATAAAGCGGTCAAAGGGGCCGTCGAAGGCGCAGTAGCGGCGGTGGGTGCCCATACGGTGAACCCCTGTGCTGCCCACGGCATCCCACCGCTGGCGGGCGGTGGGGTGGGTAGCCCAGATTTGCTCTACCCAATTGTCCCACCGCTGAATTGAGGTGGCGTTGTCGTAGATTGTCACCTGAGGTCGGGTTTGGACAAACTGGCGCAGCCGCTTCACCTGGTCGTCGTAGGGATAGATGCACACCGGCATCTCTGGCCCCGCAAAGGCCTCGATGCTGTTGATCAGGGCGACGATTTGGTCGTAGACGCGATCGTTGCCGAGGGTACAAATGCCATTCATAAAGTTACCTCAATGGTGGGCAGTGCCCACCCATTCCGACAGCCAATTCATCAGGTTGAGCTTGTGGAGGATTACCTGGCGGGCCTCTGCGATCGCATCCCTTGCCTCCAGCCACGCATCGGGGCTGGCCGTCACCTCACGAATGTACTCAATCCCCTTTTCATCAAGGCTGGGCAGGCGCAAAAAGCTGCCGGGGGGCAGCAGTTTATCCGCCGCGCCGCCGCCGTAGTAGATCGGTAGACACCAGAAGAGCAGCGCATCCCAGAGCTTTTCGCTGACATACCAGTCGTTGTCGGCGTAGTTCTCAATCGCCAGGTTGTAGGTGTAGGGGGCCATACCCGACCACTTATTCTCTAAAACGCCCGCCGTGCGAGTACCGGGGGGCAGGTCGCGACCATAGACCTCCACCGGCAGCTGGCTATCTTGCACCGCCTGTAAAAAGGCCAGCCGCTGACGGTGACTGGCGGTGCGGCTAATGCCGGAGGTAATCCAGCTACAGGGGCTGTGCTTTTCGGGGGGTGGCGCTTCGTTGAGCTCGCGAAACGACACATTTACATACCAAATGGCGGGCATATAGGCGGGCACCGGGGCCGAGTCGTCAGGCCCAGAGACATAGCCGCAGTAGTCGCAGGCGTAGGCATAGTTGAGCAGATTGGTGGCGCGCACTTCGGGCAGGGGCGGCTCGCGCAGCAAAAAAGCCGTGCGTTCCTTGGGCACCCGGCTAAACTGGGGCGGCAGCAGGCTGCGGGCATCGACCGGGGCGGCGGGTTTGGCAAAGGGCAGCGCGCCAAGCCACCGCTGCCACCTGGAGCGGGGCTGGGGGGCAAGCCGCTCGTGAAAGTTGAACTGATACAGCAGCAGATAGTCGGGCTGGGGGTCTAAGGCATGGAGCTGCATGGTGCCCCACCGCCCAAAGGGCTGGGGGGTCTGCTTCCACAGCCAGTCACACTGGGTGAGGCCGCTATAGCTAGAGAGCATGCCGACGATGGGAAGGGACATAGGGGAGTAGATGGGTGAATGCGTGGATGGGGAGGTGAGGAGGGGTTTTGGGACTAATGGTTTGTGTCGCTATTTCCTTGCATGTTCCTTGGGTTGGGGAGGGGATGACGGGGCGGCGGGCGCTAGGCAGGTGGCGACGGCGGCGGCGATTGCTTGGCTGAAGCGCTTGGTTGAGAACAGCGTCTGGCGCTGGGCCAGGGCAGCGCGCAGGGCGGCTTGGCGATCGCGGTTCTCCAGCACTGCCACAATCTTCTCTACGGCATTGGGGCCGCTGCTAAAAATAATGTCGGTGTTGGCGGCACCGACAATTTCGATCTGGCCGCCCCGGTTAAACACAAAGGGAATCAGGCCCGCCCGTACCATTTCGGCGACAGAAATACCAAAGGGCTCGGGCTTGTGGTGAATGCCGTAGCGGCAGCGGGCCAAAACCTTTAGGTAGTCGGCGTAGGGCAGGTCGCAGTAGAACCGCACCCAGTCGGCATTGGCTGCCGCGAGTCGGCGCACCCTGCGCTCGTAGCCCCAGCCATAGGTGCCGCCGCCGCCGCCGGTAATATAGAGCTTCACATCAAAGCCGCGCTGGCGCACCGCCGCGAGAATTTCGATCACACGGTGGGTCTGCTTGGCTACCACCACTCGACCACTGCATAGAAAGGCGTTTTCTTTGTCTGCCCAGGGCACCGCGTCAAGGGCGGTGGTGACCGGCGGATAGACCACCTGGGCGTCGATGCCGTAGGTTTGACGCACTACCTCGGCGGTGCAGTAGGAGTTGGTGAGCGATCGGTTGGCCTTGAGGTTGGTCTCTGAGAACTGCGACAGGGCCATCGCCAACTTCATCATGGGGCCAGCTTTCTGCCGGGGCTGCTCCACCACATGCACCCAGTGGAGGTATTGCAGGCCGGGGCGGCCCAAATCTACAGCGTTGTAGGCCGAGATGGCCAGGTCGTACTGGTCGCTGATGGCCTTAAACCGACGGATTGACCAGTGCATAAAGACTAGCCGCACCCAGGGCAGGTTGGCGATTAGGCCGTAGACCAGGCGGGTGAGCCTGGGGCTGAGCAGAGCCTGCACCCGCAGGCGATCGCCCGCCAGGGCCGTGCCATACATGGCGTTGAGGTGGGCCAGATCGACCCCGGCTAGGGTAAACAGGGTGACGTCATAGTCATTCACCAGGGCCATCAGCATCCACAGGGCTACGGCTTCGGCCCCGCCCCCCAGAAAGTAGGGCTGCCAGAGAACGATGGTTTTGCGGGCAGGTTGGGTCATGGGGTCACCGCTGGTTGTTCGGCAAACTGCATGGCGTGGAGCTTGGCATAGTGTTGGCCGAGGGCCAGTAGCTCTCGGTGGGTACCCACTTCCACCACGCGCCCGTGATCAAGCACGGCAATCTGGTCGGCCTTGTGAACGGTGGAGAGACGGTGGGCGATCACCAAGGTCGTGCGGTTTTGGCTGAGGTGGTCGTCGATCGCCTGCTGCACCAGCCGCTCAGAGATAGTATCGAGGGCGCTGGTGGCCTCGTCGAGAATGAGAATTTCAGGATTCTGCACCAGGGCGCGGGCGATCGCCAACCGCTGCCGCTGCCCTCCCGAGAGCAGCACCCCGCGATCGCCAATCAGCGTGTCATAGCCCTGGGGCAGTTTGAGAATAAATTCTTCCGCATTGGCCCGCCGGGCGGCCTCGATCACCTCCGCGTCAGTGGCCTGGGGGTAGCCGTAGCAGATGTTGTCTTTGACTGAGGCATTGAATAAAAACGTGTCTTGACTTACCACCCCCACCCGCCGCCGAAAGCTTCTGATGTCAAATTCTTTCAGGTCGATGCCATCGATCTCGATCACCCCCGCACTGGGGTCATAAAAGCGGGGCAGCAGGTCCGCCAGGGTTGACTTGCCCGCCCCAGAAGCCCCCACCAGGGCCAGGGTTTGACCCCGGGGCAGGGTCAGGTTCACCCCTTGCAGCGCCCAGCTTTCCCCCTGGGGGTAGCGAAACGAGATCTGGCTAAAGCGAATGCCCTGACTAAGCCGGGTGAAGGGGCGGTGGCCCGAGGTCATAAAAGGCTTGTCGCGGCGGTTGAGAAATGCCTCTAGGCGCTCGGCGCTGGCCAGGTTGCTGGCCAACTGGCTGCGGCTGCTGTTGAGCTGGCCGATAAAGGGCAGCAGCCGAAACAGCACTACCAGATAAATCAAAACAATGGAAGACAGGGTTTCAAGCTGGGCGGCAAAGATCGCTCGCCCCGCCACGATCAGCACAATCAGCGCCATAATGCTTAGCATTTCGTTGACCGGGCCAATGCTGGCGTACACCAGCTGCGACTTAAATTCGGCGTCTTCTCGCTGGTGTACCAGGTGGTTGATCAGCGCAAACTCGCGGTCTTCGTTGGCGGTGGTTTTGACCAAGCGAATGCCCGACAACACCTCAATCAGCCGATTGGACAGGGCTGCCGCCGAGCTAGACAGCTCTTGCCCAAAGCGCTTGGCCTGGTTGATCGACACCTGATTGGCCAACGCCACCGTTGTCATCAACAGCATCGAAACCAGGGTCAACTGCCAAGAAATAGCCATCAAAATTGCCAAAAACACCAGAATGGTAATGATCAGCGTGGCAATTCTCGCCAGGGTTCTGACCGCTGTGGCCACTCGGTTGACCTCGGTATTGAGGTAATTCATCAAGTCGCCCAGGCGCATGGTGGCGTAGTAGTCTAAATCGACGTCGAGCAGCAGCCTGATCCCTTGATTGCGCAGGTTGCAGACATAGTTGCGGCTCAGCGAACTGGAGATCGCCGTGCTCCCGTAGGTGGCTAGGTTCTTCAATAGCAGCGCCACCAGCAGCACCGCCATCAGCGCTAGGGGCCGGTAGTCGTCGGGCAGGCCATCAAACAGCGAAAACAGCGACCTGAGCAACGGCGGAAAGTTGCTGTTGGTGAGAATATCTTGCCCGAGCAAATCGAGAATTAGCGGAATGATTAAGGTGATGCCAATGCCGTTAAACACGGCCCCAGAAAACCCCACCACAATGGCCAGCCCAAACCACAGGGGCGATCGCTGGGCAACAGTAATCAATAGGCGGTTGGCACTCATAAATTAGTCGCTACAGAGTCTTTAAAAGCTGGTCTAACTGAGCCGCTATAGCCACCATGCTGTAACGCTCACAGCACCGTTCCCGAGCCAGCCTACCCAACCTCAGCGCCTGGGGATAGTCGCTAAAGATCGTCGTGATCTGGGCGGCCAAATCCGCCGGATCATCTGGTCTGGCCAAATACCCAGTGTGGCCCAAAATCTCAGGCATATCGCCCACCCGCGTGACCAGAATGGGTTTTGCCATCGCCATGCCGTCGGTCAGCTTGAGCGGAAACTGGGCCGCCGCCGCTGGGGTCTGGCGCTGGGGCACCACCACCGCGTGGGCGGCGGCGATCACCTCGGGCATGGCTTCGTAGGGCTGTTTGCCCAAGTAGATCAGATGTTGGGGCCAGCGGTCGAGGAGCGTGCGATCGTAGTCGTCGTAGGGGCTACCTCCCACGATCACTAGCTTCAGATCGGGTTGGTTGAGCATATCCATGGCCGTCAGCACATCTTCTAGTCCCTTGTAGGGGCGCGGTGCCCCAGGGAACATCAGCACTCGGTAGTGGCTAAGACCGTAGGCGGCTCGGCTGGCCTCGGGGGAATAGTGATCGGGGTTAAACAGATTGGTATCTTTGCCATTGGGAATGATCGTTCCACCAAAGCGGCGCTGCAAAAACTGGTTGTGGGTGGTCAAACGATCGGCCCTGTCCACCCAGCGCTCCAGCCATTGCAAGTAGAGTGGATGATCGAGCTGACGCAACGCCCCCTCGGGCTTCAACACATCACGGGCCAGTTGTTTAGGCGTTGGGCGGTAGCGGTAGGCGTCGCCCCCGTGCCAGCTCAGCTCCCAATCGTCGATGTCGAGAATGACTGGGCAACGATGGCGCAGGCGGTGCAGCAGGGCCAGACCAAAGCTGCTGGGCTTGGGCTTGTAGGCGTAGATAATATCGCCGCTGAGGTGACGCAGCAATTGACCCACTGCTTGAGGGCCGATGATGGCGCTAGACAGGGGAATGGTGCAAATGGAAACGTCTGCGGCTAGGGGAACCTTTGCATCGGCGGAGAACCCGACAATTTCTACCGGGTAGCCTACGCTGTGCAGCGCCTGGGCCAGCAAAAACGGACGCACCGCGCCGCCCCAGCGTCCGGCCCCCCGGCTCGACAGATCGCTAACCACAATTGATACCCTAGGTCGCGATCGCCGGGGATCGTCGGGCGGCACAGGGACGCTCACAGGCTGGGGTCGGTGGTCAAGCATAGGTTCCACAGAGCCAGGGGGCAAATGGAGTGAAATCGAGGCGATCGGGCACACACAACCCTAGCTTGCCCAGATTAGCCGCTGCGGTTAAGGTGTAGGGCGCGATCGCAGCCTTTCCCCCAGCCTGCTGCGGCAAATTCAACCCACCCAGACCCCTGGTAGCTAGGACTCTGAGGCAAAATCAATCACCTGTTCAGTTAGGCAAAACCCCTTATTTGTCCCTGACTTGTTATGGGTTTCCCGTTCTGCCTGGTTACCTCTGCCTTAAAGGACTAACCTGCGGCCTCATCTAAATACATCACTCTGGGCGGCTGAGGCCAACCACGGCAGCAGCCTGATTGATGCCGTTGCGAAGGGTGATCACTTCGCCGCTGGCGCGGGTAATCCGATGGGCGTCAAATTCGTCGTTGTTGTATTCACCCACGACGATCAGCTGTTCGCCCGGGGTAATAGCGATCTCTCGATTCCAGCGGGGGCCAGCATTGACAGTAATTTCACCGCTGCCGTCGCTGAGGGTAAAGTTATGGCCCACTACGCTGTCGACTGTACCCGATATGGCCATGCCATCTGACTGACGCAGGGACTGAATCGGCACAATCTGCGCCAGGGCCGGGAATGTCACTCCAATCCCGAGGGTGAGCAGCACTGCTGTGGTGAAAAATTTCATAACCTGGAAAACGAACCTAAAAGCTTAAGAAAATCAGTGGTTTGCGGAGTTAGCCTCCGTCAACCCCTCTCTTTATAGTTGGGAATTTTAGGGTTCGCTGTCATCTACCGCAAGAAAGAGATCGGCAGCCTTAGCCAATCTCTTCGTTGACAGGAAAGCGGTTCATTAGCTCCTTGGCCTCGCGGGCGGCGGCACGCAGACCATCGCTAATGTAGGGCACGTGGGGCAGCTGCGACAGCACATCGAGGGTGCGGCGCAAAATGCGGACAATGTCGCCCTCGTCGAGGCTGGTGTTGTCGCATAGGGTAACCCAGTCAACTTGATTGGCCCACTGCTCGACTAGCCCCACCAGGTCGTATTCGAGCCAGAGGGGGGCAGTGATCTGGCGGCGGTGCTGCTGCTGGTAGAGCTGGCGGCGCAGGTAGTGCAGGCCGCCCAGGGCCTCTTCTACGGTGCCGGAGAGTTTGTAGCGGCACCAGCTATCGGGGCGCGAGTTTTCGGTCACCAGGGCGGCGCAGGCGGCGGCCAGCTGGGCGGCGTCGAGCTGGTCAAACGCCCCTGACTCTAGGGCCAAAGCCAGCCACAGCTCGTTGTCGCCGCGAATGGCGGCGGCCATCTCGCCTAGCTCGGTGGGCTTGTTGTCTTCGAGGCCGCCAAAGTGCTTGAGCACGTCCATGATGTTGAGAAATTCTTGCCAGTAGCGGCCCGTGTATTGGGCGAGTTTTTGCTGGCGATCGCGCCGTTCATCCTCTAGATCGCGCAGCCGCTTTTGGCGCTTGAGTAAACCCTTGGTATTCTCCCACTGGCTGGCGGGGTGGGTGGCCAGGGTGTGCTCGACCTCGCGCATGCGGTCGAGCTGGTCTTGCACCTCGGGGGCCAGCATTTCGAGGGTGGGGGGAGTGGCGATGTGGGCGGCGATCGCAGCCGTATGCTCATCGCCCCGGCAGCGCTTGCCGGGTTTGGGCATCAGCTCGCTGGGCGGGGCTAGGCTATCGACCGACTGCAACCGGGGAATGTCGGCATGGAGACCGACCACATCGGCGGCGGTGACCACATACCACTGGTTGCCCTGGGTCAGGCACACCAGGTAGGGAAACTGGCCCGAGCCCTGCACCTTGGTCACCAGCACCGCCGGCACCGGGTCGCCCACGGGAATGTGCTTGCCCTTGAGGGAGAGCAGGGTGCCTGCGATCGCAAAGGGCACCATCTTGCCCACGTCGTCGGCCAGCACCTGGGCCGCCTGCTGTTGCAGGGTTTTGAGCAGGCGGCGCTCTTCTTTGAGGCGTTCTTTGAGCTTGGCGTATTCGGCCAGCAGACCCTCGTCAAAGGCGGCGAGCTGGGCCTGCTGGTGGGCCACGGCCCCTTCTAAACGGTCAATTTCCTGCTGCTGGGGCACCAGGTGCAGGGTGGCTAGATACTGGCCAAAGCTGCGCTCGATCAGGTCTTTGGCTTCATCGAGGGTGTGGGTTTGCAGCAGGTTGAGCACCATGCCGTAGCCGGGGGTAAACTGGCTCACCAGCGGGTCGGCCCCGGAGGTGGCCAGGTGTACCGCCTCCCGCGACCCCTCGAAGGGGCTTTCGACCGTGACCACATGGCCCTGCTCATCCATGCCGCGCCGCCCGGCTCGCCCCGCCATCTGCAAAAATTCTGAAGACGTGAGCAGGCGGTGGCCCATGTCGGTGCGCTTAGAGAGGCTGGCGATTACCGTGGTGCGGGCGGGCATGTTGATGCCCGCCGCCAGGGTCTCGGTGGCAAACACCACCTTGATCAGCCCGGCCTGGAAGAGTTCTTCTACTAGCCCCTTCCACAGGGGCAAAATGCCCGCATGGTGAGCGGCGATACCCCGATACAGCGGCCCTACCTGGCCCGCCCGCCCGGCGTCGGGGTTATGGGCCAAAAAGGTGTCGATGCGGAGCTTGAGTTCGTCGGCCTCTTTTTCGCTCACCAGCGACAGGTGGCTGACTTCATCCACCGATTTGTCGCAGCCCCGGCGGCTAAAAATAAAGTAGATCGCAGGCAGCATGTCGCGCTCTTGCAGCTGGCCCATGACAAAGGGCAGGCTCACCCGCCCGCCACCGCGCCGACCGGGCTGGCGCTGGGGGGCGCGCTGCTTTTTGAGCTGGGGATTAATTGCCTTTTGCGCCCCATCGAGCAGGGGCACCAGCCGCTTGCCGGTGCAGTAGTGAAACTGGAGCGGCACCGGGCGAAAGTCAGAGTAGATCAGCTCCGTGGGGCCGTGCACCTTTTGCAGCCAGTCGGTCAGCTGGCCCGAATTTTCCACCGTGGCGGAGAGGGCTAAAAGCTGAATCTCGGGCGGGCAGTAGATGATCGACTCTTCCCACACGGTGCCGCGCTGGCGATCGTTCATGTAGTGGCACTCGTCGAGCACCACGGCCTCCACCTGTTGCAGGGTGGTGCCGGTCTCGCCGATGCGAGTGCCGTAGAGCATGTTGCGAAAGATTTCGGTGGTCATCACCACGATCGGGGCATCGCGGTTGATGGAGAGGTCGCCCGTGAGCAAACCCACATTGTCGTAGCCAAACTGATCGCGAAAGTCGCGCAGCTTTTGGTTGGAGAGCGCCTTGAGCGGGGTGGTATAAAACACCCGCTTGCCGTGGGCGATGGCCCGGTAGATGGCGTATTCACCGATCAGGGTTTTGCCGGAGCCCGTGGGGGCACACACCACCACCGACTTGTCGGCATCGAGCGCCGCCGCCGCCTGGCGCTGAAAATCGTCGAGGGGAAAGGGAAAGAGCTGGGCGAGATCTAGCACGCGGGGGTTACTTCGGTAGGGGCGTCACTATTCTATTGTGTCAAGCAATGGGTAAAACGGTGACCTGGGCTGCCCCCACCGCTCACCCCAGCGGCCAGGCCGATCGCTGGGGTGAGCGAATCTCATTAAACCTTCATCAAACATGGGAGACAGTCCGTAGGTTTGGCTAGGATTTTCCCCCTGGGCTGTTGTAGATCGAGATGGGCAGGCAGACTAGGCAACGGAGGCCGCGCGATCGCCCCGGCCTTCCCCGTGAGGAGTAACTAAGGAATCACCATGCAACACAACCTGGCTTTGCTAGCTGCCCTGGCGCTGAGCACCGCAGTGCCCGCCGCCGCCTTGGCCCAGCCCCAGCCCACGCCCCCAGACTACTACGTGGGCGTCGGCATCCGCGCCGGGCTCAACGACCCCACCGCCTTTGTGATCGACTCTAAAGCCAAACTACTGGAGCTGGGCAGCAGCCGCACCACGCTCTCGGCACGCCCCTCGGTTTTGTTTGAAGACAACACCGAGCTGCGGCTGCCGCTGACGGTGGACTTCGCCGTGAACCCAAGCATCTACCCCTATGCCGGGGCGGGGGTTGCCTACAATGCCGACGGGGGCTCCCGCGTAGACCCCATGATCACCGCTGGGCTCGATTTTGGCGTGGCCCGCAACCTGGTGCTCGACATCAACCTCAGCACCCTGTTCAAGCCAGGCAATGCCGACACCGAGTTTACCGCTACGATCAATTACGAATTTTAAGTCTCTCTACCAGTGAAATCTCTGGCAGCCTGGTTGATCAGGTCTGCCTCTCCAGGGCCTCGGGGGCGAGATTTAGTTGTAATCTCGCCCCCGAGGCCCTGGCTTCAGCGCCCGGTGAGGCTAGCTCACCGCCATCTCAGGGGCGGCGGCCTTGCGGTGACCCTCAGAGCTGCCCAGCTGAATCAGCTCGACTTTGTAGCCGTCGGGGTCTTGCACAAAGGCGATCACCGTTGAGCCGTGCTTCATCGGGCCGGGTTCGCGCACCACCTGGCCGCCCTGGGCTTTGATGCGATCGCAGGTGCCGTAGATATCGTCGACGCCAAGGGCAATGTGGCCGTAGGCATCGCCCAGATCATAGGACTCTGTACCCCAGTTGTAGGTCAGCTCTAGCACCGTGTGGTCGGCCTCGTCGCCATAGCCCACAAAGGCCAGGGTAAACTCGCCGCCGGGGTAGTCTTTTTTGCGCAGCAGCTGCATACCCAGCACATCGCAGTAAAACTTGAGCGAACGGTCTAGGTCGCCGACCCGCAGCATGGTGTGTAGTAGTCGCATGGTGAATTTACGTTGGTAATTGACGCTTACTATTATGACCACGACACCCCTGGGCGTGGCCTCGGGTCTAGGGGGCAGCGCCCTGGCCCAAGCTAGCAGAACAGTCTAGTTCCCCGGCACACACCGGTTCTGGAAACGAAAAATGCTCTAGCACCCGGGGGTGAATTTCGCCAAACTCCCCCACGGGCTGACCGTCTACCAGCACCGTGGCGGCTCGCCCATGGATATAGTAGGGGGCATGGCAGATCGCCAGCTCATAGATCAGGCCCAGGGCCTTGAGCATAGTCTGCATATAGGCCTTGGCGGTGGTAAACGAGGCGCGGGCATCGAGGCTGGCAAACCCCCAGCCCTGGCTTTCGCGAATGTCGCCCGCCGGGGTGAACCGCAGCACTTCGCCGGTTTCGTAGAGGTTGATCGGCTTGGGGGCGCTGATGTTGCGGGCCAAAATATCCAGCAGCCCGGCCTGGAGGGTGGTGCGGGTGGCGCTGTAGGTACGACTTTTGGCATTGCCGGTTTGCACGTAGGGGGCGGCAAACAGGTCGAGCAGGTCGGGGTCGGTGAGCACAAAGCTTTTCACCTCCATCAGCTCCATCCGCTGGGCCAGGTCACCCACCTTAAACATCGCCTGGCGCAGCGGGTTGGCCGCCCCCAGGTGAAATTTCACCGCCAGCGGCTCGGCCTGCAGGCGGTCGATGCCCAGGGCCACCAGCAGGTCGCCCGCCAGATCTACCTGGCTAAAAATATCGGTGCGGTAGGTGGGCACATGCACCACATCGGTGCCGCTGACATCGAGATCCATCCGCGCCAGCACCCGACCCAGGCTGGCCTTGGGGATGGCGGTGCCCATGATTTCATTCAGGAATTTGGCCGAGAACTGCACCGGGCGGCGGGCCAGGCTAGGGGTGACGATTACCTCTTCGGCGACAATATCTACGGTCTGCACCTCAGCCCCGGTGTCGAGAAAGTTGTGGGCCAAAATGTTGGCGGTCTCGCTCACCGTCTGGGCCAAAATGCCGGTGACATCGATCAACAGGTTGCGGGTGTCGGCGGTGACTGCCCCCGCCCCGGCGGCATTGAGAATGGGGGGCATGGAGAGAACGGTATGGCTGCGATCGCGCAACACCGGCACCAGCTCGCCCCCCAGCAGCGCTGCCCCGTAGGCTTTCCCCGCCGGGTGCTCTTGCAAAATCTGCCGGGCGGTCATTGCCCGATCGCCGCGCAGGGGCACAAACGCCAGCTCGTCTAATGACTCGGCCCCGTAGGTGAGATCGCCATCGATCTGGTCGAGGTCGTAGCAGCCGATGGCAATTTTCTTGCGCTGGCGGCCAAAGGTTTGGGTGACTTTTTCTTGAAACTGCATCAGCACCTCTAGGCCCCCCCCTTGCAGGTCGGCCCCCCGCACCACCAGGGCGGCAATGTGGGGCCGCAGGGGCAGCACCTCAGGCAGCACCGTCACCTGGCGACCCGAGGTGGACAGCTGATCGGGCACCGTTCGCGCCAGGCCGTTGTAGATGTTGATGGCGCGGCTAAACCCCTCTGCCGCCAGCAGGTCGGGGCGCTCGGCGGTAACTTCGACCTCTAGGGTCTGGTCGCCCAGGGTAGCGTCAAGGCCGTAGTCAAAGGCCTGCTGGGCCAGCCGCTGGGGGTCAGTGGCGGTGAGCCGCCGCAGGTAGACCAGAGGAAAGGTGACGGTGGGCATGGGGCAACGGGGGATGAGGGTCGCTAGAGCCGATTCTCCCACAGGTCGAGGGCCGAGAGGGGCCGGGGGCATTGCCGTTCTCCGGCTGCGCCGCTATGGTGCTAATACCGGAAGGCGGAAGGCAGAAGGCGGAAGGCAGAAGGCAGAAGGCAGAAGGCAGAAGGCAGAAGGGGAATTTCGTGTCATACAGGGGGTTTCCGCGCTAGCTAATCGGTGGGTTATTTCCGCCTCAGAGTGCTAGGTGTCGTAGGGTGCATAACGCTAAGGCGAGGCTCCGCCAACGCGAAGCAATGCACCACTGCAAGGCCATGCCAAGAATAGGCACATCCTAAATTGCAGCATTGACAGAGCACTAGTCATGCCGTGAGAGCAGCGACGAAGAAACCGGGTTTTTAGCCACTGTACCGATGTGCTAGCCGTTCTAGAATAGCCAAATTTCCCTGTCGCCAGACCCGTAGGCCCATGCCCCAAACACCCCTCAGAAGAAGGCTGATTGGCGAGCTTAGCTGGCGCAGGCTGGTTCGCTCAGTCGTCTTTATCTATGCCGCGTTTGCGCTGCTGGTGTACTTTCGAGCCGACGGCATGATCTTTCTGCCCCCGCCCGCCAGCTACAGCGACACCGAAGCCATTCTCAAAGTCCCCGTCACCGACGGTGAGCAGATTTCGGCCACCTACCTGGCCAATGCCGAGGCCGACTACGTTTTGCTCTACATCCACGGCAACGCCGAAGATCTAGGCGATATTCGCCCGGTGCTGGAGCGGTTGTATGGCTGGGGGTTTAGCGTGTTTGCCTACGACTACCGGGGCTACGGCACCAGCGACGGTCGCCCCAGCGAAGCCAACGCCTACGAAGAAGTCATTGCCGCCTACACCTATCTGATCGAGCAGCTTGGCATTGCCCCAGAGCGCATCATCGTCTACGGTCGCTCGGTGGGCGGTGGCCCGGCGACGGCCCTGGCAGCGGAGTATCCCGTTGCCGGGCTGATCTTAGAGAGCACCTTCACCTCCGCCTTTCGAGTGCTGGTGCCGTTTCCGCTCTTGCCCTTCGACAAGTTTCCCAATCTAGCCACCATCCAAGACGTTCAAGCTCCGGTGCTGGTGATGCATGGGGAGGCCGACTCCATCATTCCCGTGGCCCACGGTAGGGCGCTGTACGAGGCGGCCCCCGGCCCTAAGCTGTCGCTGTGGGTGGCCGAGGCTGACCACAATGATTTCACCTGGGTGGCGGGCGATCGCCACCGAGAAGCGCTGCTAGAGTTTCAACAGCTGATCGAATCCCATCAGTCGTCAGCGGCGGCGATACTCCACCCTTAAGGAAAACTGCCTCCCAGCTCGCTACCCCACGGCAAAGTCGGTGAACTGGCGCTTGAAGGGTGAGTGAAACCCCAGCACAATGTCGTGCTTGGGCACGCCGCGATCAACTAGGTCGTTGGCGATGCCGCCCTCGGTGCCGTCGTGCTGTATCCAGATTTTGCCGTCGATGATGCCGAAAAAACTCTCGCGCGGCATCTACCGGGATGGCCAGGTAGAGCGTGCGATCGGGCTGTTCTTCTTCTAGGGCAAGCTGATACTTAAGAAACTGGCCCAGCGCCGTGCTGAACTCGGTTGTGGCCGAAGAACCGACCAAACTTTGGATCTCCACCGCGATTTTCTCGTTCCCCCGCTGGGCCGCCAAAATTCTTTCGGCTCCCAGGTCAACGTACATATCAACGCCACCGAAGCTGATGAAAAGCGGATCGTGGGTAATTGTCCAGCCGTCTTTTTCAAGGGCGCGTTTGACAGCATCGTGAAACAGGTCTTTGGCGACCATAGGCGGAACAGCGGAGGCAATCGCTGGTATGGCTCCATTCTAGAATCGGCCAGTCCTATAGATTTCCTCAGCTTGCGAATACTATTGGGTAACGCAACTTAAATTTTCTCTCTATGGCCGGATTGCCACCCGCCTCTACGCCCACCAGCATTGAGACCGTTTTTGAACTGCTGGATAAGAAACTGGTCTCCCTGGGAGTGCCGACGGCGTTGAGCGCTGTGGGTATTAACAACATCCGGACGGACAAGTGGAATGAGGCCGCTTGGTGCTTTGCGGGGGCGGCGGCGGTGTGGATGGCTATCAAGGTGGGCAAAAAGCTAGCCCCAGAAATCGACCAGGGACTCGATCACGGCATTGCGGCAGTGAAACAACTGCCCCAAACGCTACGCACTGACTTTACCAGCCTCTACCTGCGGCGACAGGCCCGCCAGTGCGAAGAGTCCACCATTGAAGGCTTCAACCCAGAGCGCACCGCCATTCCACTGCTGGAAAAGGTGTTTGTGCCCCTAGACCTGAGTGGGGCCATGGGTGCCCTAGCCCCCACCCACAATCGCCACCTAGACCCCAGCCTGTGGTCTGAAAACCTAGATATTTGGAAACTGCTGGCCCGATCGCGCCAAGATCGCCAGTTTCGGCAAATGTGCATTTTGGCTAAGGGCGGCATGGGCAAAACCACCCTGCTGCGCCACATCACCCTGATCTATGGCCAGGGCAAACATCGCCGCCACCGTGCCCCCAAACTAGTACCCGTGCTGCTGCGCCTGCGCGAATGGGTGGATGAACTCACCCAACCCCAGCCCCCCGGCCTGGCCCAACTGATCACCGAGCACTACATTCCTACCCTTTGGAGAAACCACCCGCCCCAGGTGCCCAACCGCTGGGCTGAGAACCTACTGAACCGAGGCCAAGCCCTGGTCATGCTGGATGGATTTGACGAAATTCCAGCCGCCAAGCGACCCCAAGTGAGCCGATGGATCACCACCCAAATGGAAGACTACGACCAGTCTGTGTTTCTGCTCACCTCGCGGCCCAAGGGGTACGAAAACTACACCGCCAAACGACCCACCATTCCCATCTACATCAACCCCTTCAACGTCGACCAGCAGGCCCGCTTTATTCAGCGGTGGTATCTGTGCCAAGAGCGCTGCTATCGTGCTCCTCGCCATGCGAGACAAGTCGCCCAAGAACACGCCGAAAACCTGATTACCCAGATTCAAACCCGCCCCCAAGACCTGGGCGAGATGGCCAAAAATCCGCTGTTGCTCAATCTGCTAGTCACGTTGCACCGCTATGCCCCCAGCAAAGCCCTGCCCAGCCAGCGCTTAGGGCTATACCAGCGCATTTGCAGCCTGCAACTCGATACCCGACCCGAGGCCCGCCTCATTCAAATGCTGCTGCCCTACGAAAAAAGTATGGCCCTGCTGCAAGCCGTCGCCCTGCACATGGTGACTAACCCCTCGCCAGCGACCCCCAACGAAGAACGGCTAGTGATAGAACACGATGCCCTGCTGGCGTTGCTGCGCCCCCACCCCCTGCTCCAAAAAGCCCAGGTAGACCCCGCCGACTGGCTGAAGCAAATGGTGGATGTGAGCGAACTGCTGGTGGAACGAGAACCCAAGGAATACGAATTTCCCCACGCCAGCTTCCAGGGCTTTTTTGCCGCTAGAGAACTGGCCAAAGCCGAGGATGAAGCCACCCTTCAGCAGCACCAGCAGCTTGTTTTGCAAAACTGGAATGCCGCCCTCTGGCGCGAAACCGTGCTGCTCTACACCGCCCAACTCGACCCTCAAGACCTGAACGACATCATTCCCAAGGCCTCAGCCTTCGGTAGCGAAGCAGCCCAACTCGCCGACCTCTGTGTAAAAGAGTATCCCCGCCCCGAAAAAGTAGATGACTTCCTCAAGGCGCTGCTGGAGAATCTAGAAACTGTTACCCAAGACTCGAAATATCAAACGCTGGAGGAAATGCTAAAAGCTGGGCAGTGGCGCGACGCCGACCAAGAAACTTATCGTCTGATGATTACCACCGTAGGTAAGGAAGAGGGGCAGTGGTTTGAGCGCAAAGATTTAGAAGAGTTCCCCTGCGAAGATCTGCGTACCCTTGACCAACTTTGGGTTAAATATAGCAACGGTAAATTTGGCTTTAGCACCCAAAAGAAAATATGGCAGGAGTGCGGCAGCCCAATGACCAGTGGCAAAGAATGGGACGATTTTTGCGTTAGAGTGGGGTGGCAAGACCCAACCGCAAGCCGTTACATGTCTAGCGACGAAATGATTTATAACCTTGTTAATTCTCCGAGGGGAGAATTGCCTGCCTTTAGTGTGCCTGGAGTGTTGGGGAGATGGGAGGGTGGGGGTTTGCGTCTCCTCTTCTCTCGCGCAGAGACTTGTGAACTGTAGCATGAGCCAGTTCTAGAGGTTTTTTAAAGTTTGTAAAGCACTGCTTTTTACACGATTTACCTACCTTTCAGCGATCCGTTACCTGGCACCACGGGGCACCCAGATCCCAGGGTTTTTGAAAAACCCTGGGATCTTTGTCTAGGGCGGCTCAAACCGCAGACGCACCACATCTGGGTTCAAACAATTCGCTAGCACAAACTTCTCCGCCACCTGGCGAATTTCCGCCGCCGGGGCGTTCCACTCATTCCACAGGCTTTTTTGCCCTGGGGTTTTCTTCTTGACCTTGCTCCGCGCCTTGATCTGCGCCAACAGCTTGCTGCCCCAGTGGTTTCGCCTCTCCGGTTTCGGCTTGGGCTTGTAGCGCTTACAAAACTTCCGATACGCCGCCGCACAGATCTCCAGCGTCGCCCCCAACACCAAAAACGCCGGGTGCCACTGCGTCAGCCCATCGGTAGTCAATCGGTCGTAGCTGCCGTAGTTGCTGTAGTCATAGAAAAACCCCTCCTGCATCGCCGCCGCCTTGGGGTTAGCGTGAATGTAACGCAGCGTATTCAGTACCCGTCGATAGTCGGTATTTGGAAACCCAGTGCTGTGATATCGCTTTTCCCAAAAGTGCCCGGTGCGGTTCAGCATGCGATTAAAGCACATGGCTGTGTACCAGTTCAGCCAGTGCATGATTTTGGGCAAATCCTCCGGCTGCTGCGGCTCCAGCAGGTAGTGCACATGGTTGCTCATAATGCACAGGGCATAGAGCTTAAAGCCATATTTTTCCTGGCATTTTTCAATCGCGTACAGCAACACCTCCCGGCATTCATCGCGCAGCAGCCGAAACTCGCGATTGTTGCAGCGAGTCGTGACGTGATAACAAAAGCCAGCCTTCAATTCACGCGGTAATCGAGTCATCGGTAGGGTGAATTATCGGCCCAAAAGCCCATTTTGCAAACGCCAAATCTCCTACTCGGGCCGCAATGCACCGCTTACCCATCGCCAAAATCCCTCCACCAAGAAACCGGGTTTCTGCTGCGGGTTGCCAGGAGCTTCTCCCCTAGCCACAGAAACCCGGTTTCTACTCTTGGGTCAAGCTTCTCTATTATTGTAGGTAATACGATTCCCTACACACCAGCAGCGCTATGCCCACCTACCGTTCTAAAACCTCCACCCATGGCCGCAATATGGCCGGTGCTCGCGCCCTCTGGCGCGCCACCGGCATGCAGAGCGAAGACTTTGAGAAGCCGATCATTGCGGTGGCCAACTCCTTCACCCAGTTTGTGCCCGGCCACGTGCACCTCAAAGATCTAGGCCAGCTGGTGTGCCGCGAGATCGAGGCCGCTGGCGGCGTCGCCAAAGAATTTAACACCATCGCCGTTGACGACGGCATCGCCATGGGCCACGACGGCATGCTCTACAGCCTGCCCTCCCGCGAGATCATCGCCGACTCGGTGGAGTACATGGCCAACGCCCACTGCGCCGACGCCCTGGTGTGTATCTCCAACTGCGACAAGATCACCCCCGGCATGCTGATGGCGGCCCTGCGGCTGAATATTCCCGCTGTGTTTGTCTCGGGCGGGCCGATGGAGGCGGGCAAGACCAAGCTCTCAGAGCACAATCTCGACCTGGTCGATGCCATGGTGGCCGCCGCCAACGACACCATGAGCGACGAGGAGGTCGAAGAGTACGAGCGCTCCGCCTGCCCCACCTGCGGCTCATGCTCGGGCATGTTTACCGCCAACTCGATGAACTGCCTCACCGAGGCCATCGGCCTGTCGCTGCCGGGCAACGGCACCACCCTGGCCACCCACTTCGATCGCAAGGATCTGTTTCTCACCGCCGCCCGCACCATTGTCGAGATCACCCGCCGCTACTACGAGCAGGGCGACGAGTCGGTGCTGCCCCGCTCCATCGCCAGCTTCAAAGCCTTTGAGAATGCCATGATGCTGGATATCGCCATGGGCGGCTCCACCAACACGATTTTGCACCTGCTGGCGGCGGCCCAAGAGGCCGAGGTCGACTTCACCATGACCGACATCGATCGCCTGTCGCGCCAGGTACCCCAGCTGTGCAAGGTGGCCCCCAATATCCCCGACTACCACGTGGAAGATGTCCACCGGGCGGGGGGCATCCCGGCCATTCTCGGTGAGCTAGACCGGGCGGGGCTGCTGCACACCGAGTTGCCCACGGTACACAGCCCCACCATGAAAGCGGCGCTGGATCGCTGGGATGTATGCCGCACCGATGACGCAGCCGTGCATACATTCTTTAAGGCTGGCCCGGCAGGCATTCCCACCCAGCAGGCCTTTAGCCAGGACACGCGCTGGCCTGCCCTCGATCTAGATCGGCAGTCAGGTTGCATCCGCAGTGTGGAGCATGCCTACAGCGCCGAGGGTGGTCTGGCGGTGCTCTACGGCAACCTGGCCGTCGATGGCTGCGTGGTCAAGACCGCAGGCATCGACGAAAGTATGTTCGAGGCAGAGAAGTTGCGCTATACCACCAGCGTCCCGACCTCGACCCTGCGGGTGTTTGAAGGGCCTGCCCGCGTGTTTGAAAGCCAGGATGCCGCCGTCACCGCCATTCTCAATGACCGGGTGCAGGCGGGGGATGTGGTGATCATTCGCTATGAGGGGCCGAAGGGCGGGCCGGGGATGCAGGAAATGCTCTATCCCACCAGCTACCTCAAATCTAAGGGTCTGGGCAAGGTCTGCGCCCTGCTCACCGATGGGCGATTCTCTGGGGGCACCTCGGGTCTCTCGATTGGTCATGCCTCGCCGGAGGCGGCAGCGGGGGGCAACATTGCCCTGGTGGAAGAGGGCGATCGCATCGTGATCGACATCCCCAACCGCACCATCGATATCGATATCTCGGCGGAGGAACTGGCCAGCCGCCGCGCCGCCATGGAAGCCAAGGGCGACGCCGCCTGGAAGCCCGCCCAGCCTCGCCAGCGCAAGGTCTCAGCCGCCCTCAAAGCCTATGCGCTGCTGGCCACCAGCGCCGATAAAGGGGCCGTTCGCAACCTGGATATGCTGAAGTAGAAACTCAGCTTAGACAGAAAATTAGACAAAAAAAAGGACTCCTGAGGAGTCCTTTTTTTTGTCTGGCTTAAATATCGAGATCTTCGAGCTTCATGCGGGGGCCGTAGGTCTCGATAAACTCGCGGCGGGGGGCGACGCGATCGCCCATCAGGATCGTAAAGATGCGGTCGGCCTCGGCGGCATCTTCGATCTCTACCCGCTTCATGGTGCGGGTGGTGGGGTCCATGGTGGTCTCCCACAGCTGCTGGGGCATCATTTCGCCCAGACCCTTAAACCGCTGCACCGTGTAGTTGGCGTTGGCCGGAAACTCGTTGGTGATCAGCTGCTGCAGCTCGCGCTCGTTGTAGCAGTACCAGTGGTTGCGACCCCGCTCGACCTTGTAGAGGGGCGGGCAGGCGATGTAGATATAGCCCTGGTCGACCAGGTCGCGCTGATAGCGGTAGAAAAAGGTCAGCAGCAGGGTGCGAATGTGGGCACCATCGACGTCGGCGTCGGTCATCAGGCAGATGCGGTGGTAGCGCAGCTGGGTTGAGTCAAACTCTTCACCGCGAATGCCCATGCCCAGGGCGGTGATCAATGCCTGGATCTCGGTGTTTTTGTAGATTTTCGAGTCTTCGGTTTTCTCAATGTTGAGAATTTTGCCCCGTAGCGGCAGGATGGCCTGGAATCTGCGATCGCGCCCCTGCTTGGCACTGCCGCCCGCTGAGTCGCCCTCTACGATAAAGATCTCAGATTCGCTGGGGTCGCGGCTGCTGCAATCGGCCAGCTTGCCGGGCAGGGTCGACGATTCGAGCACCGACTTACGGCGCACCAGATCCCGGGCTCGGCGGGCGGCCTCGGCGGCGTTAAACGACTGAATCGCCTTTTCGAGAATGGCGTCGGCCACGTTGGGGTGAAAGTCGAGGTACTCGGTCAGCGCCTCGC